>NZ_CP085839.1:2522915-2838280 GCF_020715565.1 Nocardioides sp. Kera G14
CGCGCGGCAGCCCGGTGCGCCGCTCGTCCACGGCGACAAGGACGCCGTGGAGGCACGGATCAGCGAGCCGGGCCGCAACGTCGTCGCCCAGGCGCATGGCGACCACGGCGACGTGACCAAGGGCTTCGAGGAGGCGGTCCACCGGGTCAGCGGCACCTGGCAGACCGCACGCGTCACGCACGCCAGCCTGGAGACCCACGGAGCCCGCGCGTGGGTCGAGGACGACGGGACCCTCACGGTCCGGACGAGCACCCAGGTGCCCTTCCTGGTCCGTGCGGAGCTCGCCCACATCCTCGACCGACCCGTCGAGTCCGTCCGGGTGATCGCCCCGCGGGTCGGTGGCGGCTTCGGTGGCAAGCAGGAGAAGCTCGTCGAGGACATCGTGGCCGTCGCTGCCCTGAGGACCGGCCGGCCGGTGCAGCTCGAGATGACGCGCGAGGAGCAGTTCGCCGCCATCCCGGTCCGGCACCCGATGCGGGTCTCCGTCGAGCTCGGCGCGGACGAGGACGGGCGCCTCACCGCGATGCGGATCGACGTCCTCTCCGACACCGGTGCCTACGGCAACCACGCCATCGGCGTCCTGTTCCACGGCTGTCACGAGTCCATCGCCGTCTACCGCTGCGACAACAAGCGGCTGAACGCGGAGGCCGTCTACACGCACAACCCGCCGAGTGGAGCCTTCCGCGGCTACGGGCTGGGCCAGGTGATGTTCGGCCTCGAGTCGGCGATGGACGAGCTTGCTCGCAAGGTCGGCCTGTCGGCGTACGAGATCCGGAGGCGGAACGTGGTCCGGCCCGGTGACGACCTGGTCGTGATCGAGCAGCCGGACACCGACCTCTCCTTCGGCAGCTACGGGCTCGACCAGTGCCTCGATCTGGCCGAGCAGGGGCTCGCCTCGACGAGCGCCGACGCGAGCCAGAAGCCCAGGCCCGGCTGGAGGATAGGCGAGGGCATGGCCGTCGCGATGATCGCCACCCTGCCGCCACGAGGCCACCATTCGACCGCTCGCGTGACGCTCCATCCGGACGGCACGGCCGACGTCGTTGTCGGCACGGCGGAGTTCGGGAACGGCACCGCGACCGTCCACACCCAGCTCGCGGCCGAGGAGCTCGGCATATCTCCCTCAGCCGTGCGTCTCGTCACCGGCGACACCGGCACCAGCGGCTACGACACCGGCGCCTTCGGGTCGGCAGGCTCCGTGGTCGCAGGGCTCGCGGTGCAGAAGGCGGCCCACGAGCTACGCGCGCGGCTCGACGCGCTCGGCGGCCTGCGTGCCCTCACCGAGTCGATCACCGCCACCGCCACGCATGACGGCTCGAACCGGTCGCTCGCCTTCAACGTCCATGCCGTCCGCGTGGCCGTCGACCCGAGCACCGGCGAGGTCGAGATCCTCGACAACCTGCAGACCGTCGACGCCGGCCGCGTGATCAACCCCGAGCAGCTCCGCGGCCAGGTCGAGGGCGGTGTCGCGCAGGCGATCGGAAGCGCACTCCAGGAGGAGGTGGTCGTCCGGGACGGCGAGGTGATCACGCGGACGTTCCGCAACTACCGGCTGCCACAGATGGGCCACATCCCGCCGTTGCGGGTCCTCTTCGCCGACACGTCCGACTCCAAGGGACCCCGCGGCGCGAAGTCGATGAGCGAGGCGCCGTACAACCCCGTTGCCCCGGCACTCGCCAACGCGATCCGGGATGCGCTTGGCGTCCGCCCGCATGAGCTTCCGATGACTCGTGACCGGGTGTGGCGGCTTGCGCAGAGCGCGTCCGATGGTGTGTGATCAGGGCACTACGTCGGCCGCCTCGCATCAGCGAGAGCGGCCGTTATTGTTCCGTGACCTTGACGTGATCAGGCCGTGACCGCGGCACGGCGGTGCCACTCGCCCACCCCGGTCGCGGCGGCGATCAGCACGCCCGCCAGCAGGAGCCCCCAGCCCAGGTGGACCTTGAGCAGCGCGGCACCCGCCGCGGCGCCGAGCAGGATGAGCAGGACGGCGGCGAAACGCCGACCGGAGCCGCCCCCCTTGCCGGAGCCGAAGACCGAGTCGGCAGCCAGCCCCGTGAGTGTCGACGTGACCACGACGGTGGTGACGTCCTTGATCGCGATGTGTCGCGCCGCCGCCGCCTGGATGCCCATGGCGACAGCGCCGATCGTCGTGACGGTGACCATGATCCCGTGCTCCGGGTCGTCGCCGGCGACGAAGAGCACGACCGCGAGCGCGACCATCACCGCCGCGACCGCCGCGAAGAGCACCGTGGTCACGGCCGTCCAGGCGCCCGTGACGCGTCGCAGGGAGCGGCCGCCGATCGCGGCGCCGAGCAGGAAGCCGAGCAGTGCCAGAGAGGGACCGAGCACCGGCAGGCCGCTGCCGCCCACGACGGCCATGCCGAGCACCACGACGTTGCCGGTCATGTTGCCGGTGAAGACCTTGTCCAGGCCGAGGTAGCCGACCGCGTCGTTGATCCCGGTGGTGAAGGTCAGCACCAGCATCAGCCACAGGTGCATCGTCGGAGCGGGTACGGCGCGCAGGCGGTCAGTCACATCGCGAATGGTAGGGGCTGGGCCGGTCGCCCGGACGATCAGGAGGCCGCGAGCGTCTCGGCCGCCGTCGCGAGGTCCTGGACACCTTGGGCAAGCTCCTCGGGACGGTCGGTGGTCAGGTCGAGTAGGAAGCCGTAGAGGGCCGAGTCGACCATCCTGACGATCCGCGGCGCACGGTCCTCCTGTGCCCCGCTGCGGACGAGGTAGGCACGCAGGGTCTCCACCCAGATCTCGTTGCTGGCGCGCACGGCGGCGCGGTAGGGCTCCTCGCCGATCAGGCCGGTGGCCGCTGCCTGGACGTAGACGTGCAGACAGCCGAAGAGCGGCTCGCGTTGGTAGGCCAGCCACAGCCGGTTGACCGCGGCACCCACACCGTCAGCGACCGGCAGCCCGTCGATCATCGCCCGGGCCCGCTCGCACGAGCGCGTGACCACGTCGGTCACGAGCTGGTCGCGGCTGCCGAAGTGGTAGATGAGCATGCGGTCGCTCGTGCCGATCGCGGCGGCGAGGGGACGGAGGGTCAGGCCGATCAGTCCGTGGGCGAGGACATGGTCGGTGACCTGGTCCAAGAGCTCGTCTCGCCGCGACATGACCAGAAGTGTAGCGAGTGCTACAGTCCGTAGCAGTCGCTACATTTGTTGATTCTTGGAGTTTCCATGGCCGCGTTCCTGGCGCTGTTCGGTGCGATCGCGTTCGAGATCGCCTCGACCCTGTCCCTGCCCAAGACCCGCGAGTTCCACGACCTCCCGTGGACCGCCACGGTCCTGGTCGGCTACGGCGTCTCCTTCTGGCTGCTGACGCTCGCGCTCCGTGAGATCCAGGTGTCGACGACGTACGCCATCTGGTCCGGCGTCGGCACCGCCGCCACCGCGATCCTCGCGACGGTCTTCCTCGGCGACACGATGACGTGGACCAAGGCCTTCTGGCTCGGCGTGATCATCGCGGGAGTCATCGGCCTGAACCTGTCCGGCACGACCCACGCCTAGATATCTGCAGCTGCGGCCCTGCCGGCGGCGCGGCCGGAGAAGAGGCAGCCGCCCAGGAAGGTGCCCTCGAGCGCGTTGTAGCCCATCATCCCGCCGCCGCCGAAGCCGCTGACCTCACCGGCCGCGTAGAGCCCGGGCAGCGGCACGCCGGCGGACGTCAGGCAGCGGCCCGAGAGATCCGTCTCGAGACCACCGAGCGACTTGCGCGACAGGATGTGCAGCTTCACGGCGATCAGCGGCCCGTGCTCGGGGTCGAGCAGGCGGTGCGGCTTGGCCACACGCGAGATCTTGTCGCCGCGGTAGTGGCGCGCGGAGTAGACGGCAGTCAGCTGGGCGTCCTTGGTGAAGGGGTTCGCGATCTCCCGGTCGCGCCGCTCGATGATCGTGCGCAGCGCAGCCTCGTCGATCGACGGCCCGACCGGCTCGACCGAGGCCAGCCGGTTCATCCCCGCCACCAGCTCGGACAACGACGAGGCGACGACGAAGTCCTCGCCGTGCTCCATGAACGCGTGCACCGGCCCCGGCCCCTTGCGCGCGCGGTCGATGACGCCGCGGATCGACTTGCCGGTCATGTCCGGGTTCTGCTCGGAACCCGACAGCGCGAACTCCTTGTTGATGATCGACTTCGTCAGCACGAACCACGAGTAGTCATAACCCGTCGACCGCAGATGCTTGAGCGTCCCCAGGGTGTCGAAGCCCGGGAAGTTCGGCGCCGGCAGCCGCTCACCCGTGGCCGAGAGCCAGAGCGACGACGGTCCCGGCAGGATCCGGATGCCGTGGTTGGCCCAGATCGGGTCCCAGTTCCGGATGCCCTCGACGTAGTGCCACATCCGGTCCTCGTTGATGATCCGCGCACCGGTCTCGCTGGTGATCGTGAGCATCCGGCCGTCGACGTGTGCGGGCACGCCGGCGACCATGGTCTTCGGCGGCTCCCCGAGCCGGGAGGGCCAGGCACGACGTACGAGATCATGGTTGCCCCCGATGCCACCGCTGGTCACGATGACGGCGGAGCCGCGCAGCTCGAAGTCACCGATCTCGACGCGGGAGGACCCTTCGCCCCGCTTGATGCCAGAGGCCTCCAGCAGCTTCCCCCGTACGCCGACAGAAACTCCGCCCTCGACGATGATCTCGTCCACGCGGTGCCTGTGGGCGAAGCGGATCCGCCCGGACTCGACGTGCAGCCGCACGCGTCGCTCGAACGGATCGACCACGCCGGGGCCGGTGCCCCACGTCAGGTGGAAGCGCGGCACCGAGTTGCCGTGGCCGTCCGCACGACCGTCGCCCCGCTCGGCCCAGCCGACGATCGGGAAGACACGGTGGCCCATCTCGCGCAGCCACGCGCGCTTCTCACCCGCGGCCCAGTTGACGTAGGCCTCGGCCCAGCGGCGCGGCCAGAGGTCGTCGTCGCGGTCGAACTGCGCCGAGCCCATCCAGTCCTGCATCGCGAGCTCGACGGAGTCCTTGATGCCCATCCGCCGCTGCTCGGGAGAGTCGACGAAGAAGAGGCCGCCCAGCGACCAGAATGCCTGCCCGCCCAGGGACTGCTCGGGCTCCTGGTCGACGAGCACGACCGAGCGCCCGGCGTCAGCGGCCTCGGCCGCTGCGACGAGGCCGGCAAGGCCATGACCCACGACGACGATGTCCGCAACGTCACTCATGGGTGGGACTCTAGCCAGCGGCGGGCAGGCCCATCGCCGATCGGCGCTTCGCGCCTCATGGCTCAGTCGCTCGGCGCAAGCCCCACGACTTCGTCGCGGGCTTGACCTCGCTCCATCGCCTCTCTCATGCCGCGCGTGGCGAGCTGGTCGGCGAGCTCGTTGTCGGGGACCCCCGCGTGACCCTTCACCCAGAACCACTCGACCTCGTGCCGGGCGCACGCCGCATCGAGTCGCTCCCAGAGGTCGGCGTTCTTGACCGGCTGCTTGGCCGAGGTCTTCCAACCGTTCTTCTTCCAGTTCTTCATCCACGACGTGATCCCGCCGCGCACGTACTGCGAGTCGGTGTGGATCTGCACCCGCGAGGGCCGGGTGAGCGCCTCGAGCGCCATGATCGGCGCGGTCAGCTCCATCCGGTTGTTGGTGGTGGGCTCCGGTGAGCCACCGAACATCTCACGCACGTGCTCGCCGTAACGGAGCACCGCGCCCCAGCCACCCGGCCCGGGGTTCGGCGTGCAGCCGCCGTCGGTGTGGACGACGACGACCTGGTCCGACTTCTCCACCCGATCCGACATGGCTCGCAGCCTAGGACACCCGCTCGGCGAGACGAGCCCGGAGGCCGGCCTCACACCCGGCCATCATCCGCTCGTGGTTCCACAGCAGCACCGGCCTCCCGACGTACGCCGCCAGCGCGAGCAGCCCGGAGACGGAGACCTCCTGGTGGAAGTCGAGCCGCGTCCCGTCAGGCGTCGAGGCGAGTGAGAAGCGCGCGAAACCGGCCAGGTCGCCCGCCAGCGCCACCTCCACCACCGGAGGGACACGCGAGACCGCGGTCAGCACGAGGTCGAGCAGGTAGGGCAACGAGGAGCGGCAGAGGACGCGGGCGTTGTCGTCGTCGATCTTCGCGACCGCGACGACCTGCGGCCACCACTCGGGATAGTGCTCCAGGTCGGTGAGGACCGCCGCGACCTCGTCGACGGGGGCGGGGACGGCACAGCTCCGGGTCAGGATGAAGGCGCGCCTCACCTGCACAGGATCACAGAGGGGCGGTGAGCGGTCGGCTCAATAAGCACCGCGGCCCGAGATGACGGCCGCGACGGTCCGGGCAAGGAGCAGGAAGTCCCGTCGGAGAGTCCATGCCGTCACGTACCCGAGGTCGAGGAGCTTGCTCTGGTCGTAGTCGAGCTCGCTGCGACCCGAGACCTGCCACGGGCCGGTGAGGCCGGGGCGCACCTGGTGGCGGCCGACCATGTCGCGGCAGTAGAGCGCCACCTCGCTGGGCAGCGCAGGACGGGGGCCGACGAGGCTCATGTCACCGCGGAGCACGTTGAACAGCTGCGGGAGCTCGTCCAGCGACCAGCGCCGGAGCACCCGGCCGACGCGCGTCACCCGCGGGTCGTCCTTGAGCTTGAAGAGGACCCCGTTGCCGTCGTCCTCGCCGGGCGCCGCGACGACGGGCAGGAGCGCCTCGGCCCCGGTGACCATCGTCCGGAACTTGAGGCACCAGAAGAGCCTGCCGTGACGACCCACCCGATGCTGCCGGAAGAGGATCGGCCCCGGGCTGTCGACCCGGACGGCGATCGCCAGGACGACGAGCAGCGGAGCGAGTACGACGAGGGCAGCTGTGGCGGCGACGACGTCCATCGTCCGCTTGATGGCCCAGCGCGCGCGGGCGGCTGGCCCCACGATGTGGGCGAAGCCGCGGCGGCGGTCATCGCGAGCGCTTCGTAGCACCGTTTCTCCTGGTGTCCGGTCGGTCCTCACCGACCCAACGACGCAGGGCGTTCGATGTTACTCAGCTCACAAGGGTCATTTCTTCTTGCCGTCGTACTGGCCCGGAACGGACCAGGCCGTGTTGCCGGCCTGATAGTCCGCGACGCGGGCAGCGATCATCTCCGCGACGAGCGCCTCAGGGATCTCCTGGTCCCAGCGGAACTTCAGCGAGCCCTCGATCGCCTCGAGTCCGGTGGCCGCCGCCTTCTCCTTCCACTGCGCGAAGAAGAGCACGGGGAAACGGATCGCACAGTGGTTCTTGAAGGACTGCAGGGTCCAGGCCATCGTCGCGCCGGCGTACGCCGGGAAGTTGTACTTCAGTGCCTCGTGGAGCTCGGTGCCCTCGCAGCCGGCGAGGCTGAGCTCGCGCAGCTGGGTGAGGTGCGGGAGCTGGTGCGGCTCGAGGCGCTCGAAGAACTCCTCGACACTGGCGACCTTGGGAGCGGGCATGGCCACAGGTTAGCGAGACCGGGACGCCTTGGGACCGCGGTCCCGGTTCTTTACCGACCCCTCAGGTCAGGGCCCCTGCGTGCGGATTGGGTATCCCGTGCTTGCTCCGACACCCGGTTCGCCCTCCCCCGCCACCGAGGCCTCCCTGGCCCAGCCGACCCTTCCGCTGTGGCGACGGGTGAGCATCCGCCAGAAGCTCTGGGCGATGGCGGCGATCGCCGTCGTGGTCTTCATCGCGATGACGACGATCGGGGTCCTGCGGGTGGGGCCGGCAATCGACGCGAACGACACGAACGCGGTCTCCGCGAAGTCCATCGCCGCCACCAACGCCTCGTACGCCGCCTGGATCAGCAGTGACGACGTCGTGCAGTCGATCGCCAGCGCCAAGGCGCTCTCCCACGACCAGCCGGGCCTGATGCAGGACCTGATCGACCTGTGCACCGACTACAACAAGACGGCGCTCGACGAGCTCGACAAGGCGATCGCGCTGACCAGCGCGCCGGCGGCTCGGACGGCGCTGACCCAGCTCAAGACGAAGGTCGCCGGTTACCGCGACACCATCGAACTGCCCGCCATCGAGCTCTTCAAGCAGGGCAAGGTCCAGGACGCGGCCGCCAAGGCGATCGTGGACGGCTACGACCCCTACGACGCGGTCGACCAGGGCTACACCGGACTGACGAAGCTCGCCGCCAAGAACAGCGCCACCCGCTCGGCGGGGATCCGCAGCGACCTCAGCTCGCTGCGCACCACTCTTGCCGCGGTCGCCGTCCTCGGCTCGCTGCTCTTCATCGCCATCGCCTTCATGATCATCCGCTCGATCACCCGTCCGCTCGGCAAGGTCGTCGACGCCCTGCGCGCCATCTCGGGCGGTGCGCGCGACGAGTCGGCCCGCGTCGAGCACGACAACCGCGACGAGATCGGCCAGATCGCCTCGGCGGTGGACGTCGTCGTCGACGAGCTCATCGCCGGCGAGCGCGCGGCCCGCGACGCCGAGGCCGCCCGCGTGGCGCGCCTCGAGCAGGAGAAGGCCACTGCCGAGCGCGAGGCCCAGCTCGAGATGGAGCGTCTCGAGGCTGCGCGTGCTGCGGAGGAGGCGGAGCGTGAGCGCCAGGCGGCCGAGGAGCGCCGTGAGCGTGCGGCCGCCGAGACCCTCGCCGAGGCCGAGCGCGCCGCTGAGGCCGCCGCCCGTGAGGCGCAGGCCGAGCGCGAGCGACTCGAGCGTGAGGCCGCCGAAGCCCGTGCCGAGGAGGAGCGTGCTCGGGTCGAGGCCGAGCGGGACCGCGAGCGCGCCGCCGCGGAGGCGGAGGCGGAGCGTGAGCGTGCCGCCCTGGCCGCGGAGGCCGAGCGCCAGCGCCAGGCCGCCGAGGAGGCAGCCGACCTGAAGCGTCGTGTCGAGGTGCTCCTCGCCTACGCCGCGCAGCTCAGCGACGGTGACTTCACCGCGACGCTCGACCTGCGGTCGGACGACGAGGTCGGCCAGATCGCCGACGCGCTGCGTGGCCTGGCGTCGACGTTGCGGTCGAGCCTCGCGATGATCGGGCAGACGGCCAACGCCGTCGCCTCCTCCTCCGAGCAGCTCAACGTCGTCGCCAACGGCATGGCAGGTACGGCGGGCAGCAGCGCCGACCTCGCCGGCAACGTGTCCGCGGCGGCCGAGCAGGTCAGTGCCAACATCGCGACCGTCGCCTCGGCGACGGAGGAGATGACGGCGTCGATCCGCGAGATCGCCCGCAACGCCACCAACGCCACCTCCGTGGCCTCTAACGCGGTGCAGGTCGCCGACACCGCCCGCCGGACGGTCACGGCCCTGGGTGACTCGAGCGCCGAGATCGGTGCGGTCATCAAGGTGATCACCGCGATCGCGCAGCAGACCAACCTGCTCGCCCTCAACGCCACCATCGAGGCCGCACGGGCGGGCGACGCCGGCAAGGGCTTCGCCGTCGTGGCCAACGAGGTCAAGGAGCTCGCCGAGCAGACCTCGAGGGCGACTGTCGAGATCGCCGCCTTGATCACGACGATCCAGGGCGACACCGGCTCCGCGGTCGAGGCGATCGCGCAGATCAGCTCAGTGATCGACCAGATCAGCCAGATCCAGGGCACCATCGCCGCGGCCGTCGAGGAGCAGACCGCGACGACCAACGAGATCGCCCGCTCCGTCACCGAGGTCGCCACCGGCGCCACAGGCATCGCGAAGGACGTCACCCAGGTCGCCTCGGCCGCCGGGGCCACGCGCCAGGGCGCAGCGGACACCACGATCGCTGCCGGTTCCCTCGCCGGCATGGCGACCGAGCTCGACGCCCTGCTCGGTCAGTACACCTACTGATCGGCGCCACTACTCTGCTCCGCATGACGATCCGGCTCACCGAGCTCCACACCTACCCGGTGAAGTCGATGCGCGGCGTCCCTGCCTCCTCCGCAGTGGTCGAGCCGTGGGGGCTGACCGGCGACCGGCGCTGGATGATCGTCGACACCGCGGGCGAGTGCGTCACGGCGCGGGAGCATCCTGCGCTCCTGCTGCTGACTCCGTCGCTCGCCGACGGCGGGCTCTGGCTGCACGGCCCGGGCGTCGACTCGCTCTTCGTGCCGGTGCCGGCCGAGGCCGACATGCTCGTCAGCGTGCACGGTCGAGAGCCGTTCCTCGCCTCCGACGGTGGCCCGGCGGCGGAGGAGTGGCTGTCGGCGTACGTCGGCACGCCGGTGCGCCTGGCCTATGCCGACGACCCGACCCGCCGGTCCCTCAACCCACGCTTCGCCCGGCCCGACGACTCGGCGGCGTTCAACGACGCCTACCCGATCCTCGTGACGACCCTGGAGTCACTGGAGCAGCTCAACGCCTGGATCGCCGACGGGCCGCGGTCTGAGGAGGGGCCGATGACGATGACCCGCTTCCGGCCCAACGTCGTCGTGTCCGGCGCGCCGGCGTTCAGCGAGGACTCGTGGCGGAAGGTGCGGATCGGTGACGCACTCTTCCGCTCACCGAAGGGTTGTGACCGCTGCGTGATGACCACCACCGACCCCGACACCGCCGCGCGCGGCAAGGAGCCGATCACGACGCTGGCGCGCCACCGCCGCTTCGACGGAGCCACGTGGTTCGGGATGAACCTCATCCCCGACAACCCCGGCGCCACCATCCGCGTGGGCGACGAGGTCGAGATCCTCGAGACCGAGAACTCCGACGGCCCGCCCCGCTGAGCCGGCCTACGCCTGACGGATCCGGTCACGCCCCGGACCGCCGTAGAGCCGGTCCCGGCCACGGCCGCCCGAGATTCGGTCCTTGCCCCGGCCGCCACAGATCACGTCGTTGCCGCCGCGGCCGCGGATGACGTCGTTGCCGGCGCCACCCACGATCACGTCGCGGCGCGAGGTGCCGACCAGGACATCAGCGCCCGACGTACCCACGATCGTGGCGCGCAGGCCGCGACAGGTGGCCTTGGAGGACGACTGAGCGCCGACGTGGCCAGCACCACCGGCGTTGCCGGTGTTGCCCGTGCCACCTGTAGTGCCGGTGCCGCCGGTGCTGCTGCCGGAGTCGTCCCCTGCCGGCACGTCGCCCACCGTCGCCACCGCGTTGGCGACGTGCGCGTAGGTCCGGCACGGCTCGTTGCGCAGGATGCCGCACTCCGGCTGCCCGGTCGGCACGGCGACGCCGGGGACGACCGGGAGGACCAGCCGTGAGGGCATGTCGGGCGAGAAGGCGACGGTGACGTCCGACGTGCCGGTCGAGGGCTCGGTGTGGTCGAACTCCCAGGTCGGCTGGCTGCCGTTGGGTGCCGAGATCGTCACCTTGATCCGCGTCCCGGCGCGGTAGGGGTGGCCTTCGTAGTAGAGCGGGATCGTCACCTTGGTGTAGCTGTCGCTCGGCATCGGTCGTGCGTCGGCCTCGCGTAGCGACGGGATCGGGTTGAGCACGGTGCTCGGCGTCTTGAAGACGTTGTCGGCATCGGTCGAGAGCGCACGGAGGCTGCCCCGCATCCAGCCGTTCTGGACGAAGGTCTCGTTGCCGTCAGCATTGATCTCGCTGACCGTCGCCTGGAAGTCGACATCGGGCGTGGAGGACTTGGCCCACACCTCGACGGCACCGGCCCCGACGACGACGGTGTCCTGGCTCAGCGGCTGGCTCACGTAGGAGACCGCATTGCCCTGCGGGTGGGCCTTCCAGTTCCACGACCACTGGGTCCGGTCGCCCCAGAGCCCACCTGAGCCGGTGTTGCCCGTGAAGTCGACGCCGGGCACGGCCTTCGGGTCGGAGGTGTACCGGTTCGCCCCTGCGGTGGAGGTGGGGTTGTCCAGCAGTGCGTCGTTGGGTCCGAGATACCAGGAGCGCGCGGTCGTACCGGGCACGGGGAAGCTGGCGAAGCTGGTCTCGAAGCCGGCGTACGGCGTCCCCTTGGCCGCCAACGGGACCAGCGGTGATCCGGCGCCGTTGTCGAAGAGCACCCGCACCGACGGCAGCGCCTCGAAGGCGGACTGAGCGCCTGCCAGCGTCGGCTGCAGCTGGATCGGGTCCGGCGGCAGCGTCATCACGTCGCTCTGCACACCCAGTGCGGTCTGGTAGATCATCGGCGCGAGCGCCTGCAGCACCGTCGCGTTGACCACAGGCGCCTGCCGCGCGACGTAGATCATCAGGAAGTCGTAGAGCCGGGTGAGGGTCGCCGGGTCGAGCGAGTCGATGTGGGCGCCGTTGGTGTAGGTGAACCACTTCTTGTCGGTGCCGGTCATCCGAGCTGCGAGCGACGGGCAGTGCCCGCCGGTCTGCTCGTCCTGCCACTGACAGGCCATGAAGACGGGCACATCGATCCTGTCGACGAACGAGACGGGGTCGAGCGGGTCGGCAGTCTCGGGCTTGTAGGTGCTGTTGGCGTCGATCTTGGCCATGAGGTCGTTGGCCTCGGGGTGCAGCGCCTGGTTGGCGAGACAGGTCTGGTCGCCGCTGGCGATCTGCTCCTCGGCGTACGGCTGTGTGCCCTCGAGTCCCTGCCCTGCCGGCTGTGCCTCCTCCTGTCGCTCGTTGGCCCACCAGACGGCGAAGCCGTCGTTGCGGATGCCGCCGGGGTAGAGCGTCGTGGGCACGGAGTCGATCGTCGAGAGCGGGCTGATCGCTGCCAGGCTCGGGGGCCGGGTCTGCGCCGTGAAGAGCTGGCTGATGCCGCCGTACGAGATGCCGAGCATGCCGACCTTGTGGCCGCGGACCCACGGCTGTCGGGCGATCGTTTCGATGACGTCGTACCCGTCGAGGCTCTGGAGCGGCTCGAAGAAGTCGTAGGCGCCACCGGAGCAGCCGGTGCCACGCATGCTCACGTCGACGACGGCGAAGCCCATCGCGTTGGCCACTGCGGCGATGCCGTTCACCGGCGCGTCCGGTGCGGCGGTGCCGTAGCCGGAGTACTCGATCAACGTGGGGTAGGGCGGCACCCACGAGACCGGGAGGTCCGCCGGCAGGACGGGAAGGCCGGTCGAGCCGGGAAGGTCGAGGATGCCGGCGGGCTGGTTCGGCGGGTGCACGGTCAGCGCGAGCTGCGTGCCGTCGCGGGTGGTGAGGTACTGGTATCCGTCGGAGTTGATCGTCTGGTCGTAGATGCTCGTGTCGGCCGGCGCGGCGTCGATCTGCGACGGCGCCAAGGTGGAGGCGATCGGATCGGAATCGACCGTGAGAGCCGCTGACGTCGTACCGCCTGACGTGACGCGATAGCCGGATCCGGCCGCCACGTCACGGAAGAGGGCACCGCCGAGCTGGTTGGCCGCGCGTGTCTTCACCACGTGTGAGGCGCTGTCGAGCAGAGTCACGGTGGCGCCCGGCGCCAGGCCGGTGACGTACACCTGCTCCACGCTTCCGCGCGCGGAGAACGAGGAGTCGGCGTGCGCCGCCTCGACCGAGATCGAGGTGACCAGCAGGCCGGCCAGAAGGGCGAGTGTGGCGGGGATGGCTCCCCTGCGGAGGCGAGGACTCACATCCAAGGAAACGAGACGATGTGACGCAGGTTACATTCGCCCACGCCGCGTAGCCTCGTCTCATGTCCTCGGAGCCCACGACGCACGCCACGACGGTCGTCGCAGGCAGGTACACCCTTCTCCGTGAGCTCGGGCGCGGCGGCTCCGGCGCCGTCTGGCTCGCACGCGACGAGACACTCGGCCGCGAGGTGGCGATGAAGCGACAGGTCGGTCCAGCGCGCGAGGAGGCGAGGGTCTGGCGGGAGGCGCGGGTCGCGGCACGACTGCAGCACCCGAGCCTCGTCAGCCTCTACGACCTCGCCGAGGATGACGGCGACCTCTGGCTCGTCATGGAGTACGTCGCCGGCCAGACCCTTGCCAGCCTGGTGGCCGACAAGGGCCCCCTCACGGTCGAGGAGGCAGCCCGCATCGCCACTGACATCGTGGCCGGTCTTCGCCATGCCCACGGTCAGGGCATCGTCCACCGCGACGTGAAGCCGTCCAACATCCTGCTCGGTCCGCACGGCGAGGCGAAGCTCGCCGACTTCGGTATCGCCCTGATGTCCGACCAGAGCGCGACCACCACCCTCACCGCGACGGGCACCGTGCACGGCTCCCCCGCCTACCTCGCACCCGAGGTCGCGACCGGCCAGGGGGCCACGGCACAGAGTGACGTCTGGTCGCTGGGTGCCACCGTCTTCCATGCGCTCACGGGGTCGCCGCCCTACACCGATCCCGACCACAACGTCGTCGCGATCCTCTATCGCATCGTCCACGAGCCGGTCCCGCACACCGACCGCGCGGGATGGCTCGCCCCGTTCCTCGCCGGGACCATGACCCGCGATCCTGCGCACCGCTGGACGCTCGACCAGGTCGCCCACTTCCTCGACCACCCCGGAGCCCTGCCCTCCCCCACCGCGAGCCCGCCGTACGCCGACAAGCCGGTCGACGACGTACAACAGACGTCACTGCTCACCGCCGTCAGGCCGACACCACCGGGTCCGACCCGCGGGCCGGTCGCACCTGCGCCTCCAGAACGCCGCCGCCAGCCTCGTCAGCCTCGCCGGTTCGCTGGATGGCTGGTCGCGGCGCTCGGCCTCCTCGCCGTACTGGTGATCGTCACCCTCGTCCTGGCCCTGCGTCCCTCGAGCGACAGTCCGGACACGGCTTCGTCACAGTCCGGAACCCCATCGCCGACCGCGTCGACCAGCCCGTCCGGCGAGGCGCCGACGGAGGCCGGCGTACGCACCTTCGTGCAGGACTATCTCGCGACCGCGCCGACGTCGCCGAAGGACGGTTTCGCGATGCTGACGCCGGAGTACCAGGAGCAGAGCGGCGGGCTCTCGGGCTACGAGTCCTTCTGGGGCGACGTCACCGGCATCAAGTCCGTCAGCCCGATCGACGTCACGCTGAACCCGCTCGAGGCGGCGTACACCTACAGCTACACGCAGCGCGGGAAGGGGAACGTCACCGAATCGGTGACGCTCGACCTGGTTCACGAGAACGGTCGCTACCTCATCGCTGGTGCGAACTCGGAGGTCCAGGGGCACTGAGTGCGCCGACCGGCCACAATGGGCGCATGCCCAAGAAGTCGTGGTCCGACCTGAGTCCTGCCCAGCGAGCCGCCATCGCGATCGCGGGTGCCGCCGAGCTGGTGCTCACGACGTACGTCGGGCGCGACCTCGTCCGCCGCCCGCCCTCCTCCGTGCGTGGGCCGAAGGCGCTCTGGGCACTGGCGCTGATGGTGCAGCCGGTCGGCCCGCTGGCCTACCTCGCCGCGGGACGCCGGTCCGGCCAGGCCTGAGTCGCACTCAGGGCCGGAGCGGGACCGTCTCACCGCGCCCCACCGTGCGCACCACCGTCGGCAGCCGACGGTCGCCCGCCACGCGCACGAAGTCTGCAAGTGGAGAGCGGAAGACCGTGTAGTCGTCGTAGTGAACCGGAACGGTGAGCGCCGGCTCCATGAGCTCGACCAGGTCGGCGCCCTGGTCGGCGTCCATCGTGACGAGGAGGCCCAGCGCCCTGGTGCCGCCGAGATGGATGACCATCGCGTCGAGCGGACCCAGCCGGTCGGTGACCTCGCGCAACCATGGGCGGTACAGCGTGTCGCCCGTGACGTAGACCCTGAATGGAGGAGCGCCGTCCGTGCCCCCCCTCCAGCTCGAGCACGGAGCCCATCACCGGCGGCAGTAGTCCGCGGGCGAGGCCCGGCGCATGCTGACCGGGGACCGAGGTGACCGTGAGGTCGTCCGCCAGACGCACCTCCTCCCAGGTCCCCATGCCGTAGGCATCGCCGAAGCCACAACGGTGGAGCTTGCGGCTGGCCGCCGGAGTCGTCAGGACCGGCAGCGCGTGATCGAGCTCGTGGCGTGCGGTGGCGTCGAAGTGGTCCGCGTGCAGGTGCGAGAGGAGGACCGCGTCGACGGACGGAAGGTCGGCCGGCTGCAGGGCGGGCTCAGTGCGCCGTCGAGAGAAGAGCCCGTTGCCGAGGTAGGCCCGTCGTCCCTCCCGCCGGAAGTCGGGGTCGGTGAGGATGGTGTGATCGCCGAGCCGCAGCAGCGTCGTGGCTGTGCCGATGAACTCGAGCGACGTCTCCATGCGGGCCCGGTACCCGCAATTGGGCAGGCTAAGCGGGTCGCCGGTGCGGCACGATGAGGGCATGGCAGTACGCGTGGACCTCAACATCTCCCTCGACGGCTTCGCGACCACGACGGACCAGACGCCGGAGAACCCCTTCGGCGATGACTGGCCACGGCTCGTCGGCGCCTACACCGCGACCCGGACCTTCCGCTCGCGCGTGCTGGGCGACACGTCCGGTGCAGGCACGACCGGCGTCGATGACTCGTATGCGCAGGCGTACTTCGACGAGCTCGGCGCGGAGATCATGGGCGCCGGGATGTTCGGCCTGCACGACTTCCCCGACGACCCCGACTGGCGTGGCTGGTGGGGCGACGAACCACCGTTCCGGATCCCGGTCTTCGTCCTCACCCACACCGCCCGCCAGGCACTGGAGTTCGAGAACGGCACCGTCTTCCACTTCCTCACCGCCACCCCTCACGAGGTGCTGGCTCGTGCTGTGGACGTGGCGGGCGGCAAGGACATCCGCGTCGGCGGTGGCCCCAGCGTGGTTCGCGACTTCCTGTCTCTGGGGCTCGTGGACCACCTGCACGTCGCCATCGCGCCCATTCTCCTGGGCCGCGGCATCCGCCTCTGGGACGACCTGCGCGGTCTCGAGTCGGGCTACGAGGTCACCAGCGAGACCGCCGAGAGCGGGACGGTCCACCTCACCTTCCGGCGATAGCGGCTATGGCAGCCGGGCGCGCTCAGCCGCCGTAGATGCGGCGGATGAGGTCGAGGTGTTCTTCGGTGATCTTGTGGGTGCCTCGGTTGTTGACCAGGCGGATCAGGCCATTCGGGGTGATCCAGAGGTAGGCATCAGGCCCGAGCTGCTCCACCGTGTAGGGCAGGTGGGTTTTGGCTCGGTGTGAATGTCGACTCAAGGGTGCGTCGTTGTGGTCCCCGGTCTGCCCGGGCGGACCGCCCGCATCAGGTGGGACGTAGGGGGTGGCGTGGTCGTGATCCACCCCGCTCGCCTCGGATCCGCTGTTGTGGGGGAAGACGGGGCCGGTGGTGCGGAGCATGGTCCGCTCCTTGACCTTCGCGGGGTGTTCGTAGGCGCTGATGTGGGTGCCGGTGTTGAGGTCGATGACCGGCTTCACGGTCACGTCGCTGTGGCCGAGGAGCTGGGTGACCTGCTGGAGGAGCAGTGGTCCGAGGCCGGCCGATCGGGCGACACCGCCGGCGCCTTCCAGCGCTGCCTGGTGCAGGTGGAGGAAGAGGACCGCGCGGTGGCGGCGGGCGGCACGCTTCGTGGCCTCAGCCTCGTCTGGGTCGTCGGTGTCCTGCTCCTGCTCGTCGAGGAGGCCGAGGAGCTCGGCGAGGTCGTAGGGTCGTGCGAGCCAGCCGAAGGCTGCGGCGCGGAGTTCGTCCATGGACGGGTCGTCACCGAGTTCGGGGTGATGCTGCTTCCGGAGGTCGGGGTCGGCTTTGAGGAGGTCGGCGACGCGTTGGCAGGTGGCGTCGAACCAGATCGCGTCGGCGGCCTCAGTGCGGGCGAAGATCTCCCGCAGCCCGGCACCTGCCTCGTCGTCACGACGGGCGAGCCAGACGCCCTTCGTCTGCTTCGCCTCCTCCAGCTCCCGGGCGCGCAGAGCCTCGTCGGCCTTGATGATCTCCGCTTCGGCGAGCTGCAGGAGCTTCCCGTTCGGCAGGTCGACGGCTTGGGCGAGCACGACGTCGAGGTACGCCACCGAGATGACCCCAACCTTGCGGGACATCGAGGCGATCTTCCGGGCGACCCACGGCTCGACCTGGAGGAGTTTCGTCGCCAGCCAGAGTCCGGGGAGCCGGTGCCGCAGGTCCAACACATCCGCCAGAAGCGACCGGGTGGCGTAGACGTGCTCACCCCGCGCGACGGCGAGCTCCTCCAGGCAGAGGTCCCGCACCGGGGGCGTCCCCGCACCACCGAGTGTGATCATGCGGTCCCCGCCCGGCACCGAGACCTCCGGCTCGATGGAGTGGAGGTCGGCCCACCGCAGGGCGAGGTCGAACTCCTCCACGGCCACGGAGCGTCGGTCCTGGACGGCCCATTCGGCACGCGACAGCACGTCGGCTGCGGTGAGTTCCGAGAGGGCGAGCGACATGCCTCCATTCTATCGAACAGGAGTTCGAAGAACAAGGAGTTTCCGCAGGTCCGAAACGCGTTTTCAGAGCAGTGCGAGGCCGGTTCCACGGGCACTGCGATCGGTTGTGCGATGGAGATCACATCGCCGCCGGGTGTGGTCGCTCATGGCTGGGGCACCCGTAGCAAATGACCAACGACCACGCATCAGAAGCGCGCGAAGGGCTCCTCGACACAGTGGCCGGCAAGGCCAAGGAGGTCGCCGGAGCCGTCGCAGGCAAGGATGACCTCGTCGCCGAGGGACAACTCCAGCAGGCCGAGGCCCGTAACCGCCGGGACGCGGTGGCCGAGTCAGCCGTCGCAGACGCCAAGCGCGAAGAGGCCGTCGAGGAGCTGAAGGAGACCCGCAAGGAGACTGCGGCGCAGCGGCAGGAAGCTGGCGCGATCGCGCAACGCGAGGAAGCCGATGCCGAGCGCCGGCGCGCCGCCGAGCATGTCTCCGCAGAGCGCGAGGCTCAGGAGCGCGAGGCCCATGGACTTGAGGCCGCCGAAGAGCGGGGTGACGACGTCGCCGCTCGCCGTGCCGACGAGGCCGACCGGCTGGACCGAACAGCCGACGTCACCGACCAGCAGGCCGATGCCGAGCGCGCCCGGCTCGAGCGCGAAGCTGCCGAAGCGGCCACCCGCGCAGCGGTGCTGCGCGCCGAGAACGAGAACTGAGGAGCGCCCATGATCAGCACACTCATCTCCCTGCCCTATGAGCTGGTTCGCCGGCCGCTGGTGGCCGTCAGTGAGGGATTCACCGGACGGCTACGGGAGGACGCAGTCCCGCGCGTCTACCTCGACAAGGCGATCGGCTCGGCCGACCGACTGGCCGGAAGCGTGCTGCACAACAGAGGGATTGCGCAGCGCGGCGCCGAGCGCCTCGAGCGGTCCGCGGGTCTGGCCGAGGCTGCGACCCTCGAGCGTGAGGCCGCAGAGAAGCGCGATAAGGCCCGCACGGCCCAGACAGCCGGAAAGCAGAAGGCCGACAGCCAGCGCGAGGCGGCCCAGGAGAAGCTGGCCGACGGCCTTGGCGAGGCCGAGGCCGTCGAAGCCCAGGCCAAGCGTGACGCCCGCACTGCGGCGCGGAAGGCCTCCGCGGAGAAAAAGGCCGCAGCCGACCGCGAGGCCACCGCCAAGAGGTCCGTCGCCGACCAGCGCCGGGCGCGCGCCGACCAGGCCGCGTCCGCCAAGGAGAAGGCAGCCGAGCGCGAGGCCAAGGGGGAGCTCGACGAGGCTCGCGACAACCAGAAGGCCGCCGCCGACGCCCGCCAGGACGCCGAGCGCCTCGAGGAGCTCACCGACGCCATGAAGGCCGAGCGCAAGCAGTCCTAGCCCACGCAACGCAGCGTGAGAATCAGACGTTGAAGCGGAACTCCACGACGTCGCCGTCCTGCATGACGTAGTCCTTGCCCTCCATGCGGACCTTGCCGACCTCGCGGGCCTTGTTGACCGAGCCGGCAGCCATCAGGTCGTCGTACGAGACGATCTCGGCCTTGATGAAGCCCTTCTGGAAGTCCGTGTGGATCACGCCGGCAGCCTCCGGCGCTGTGGCACCGACAGGGATCTCCCAGGCACGGACCTCCTTCGGCCCAGCGGTCAGGTACGTCTGCAGGCCGAGGGTGGCGAAGCCGACGCGGGCGAGCTGGCTCATGCCGGACTCCTCGATGCCGAGGTCGTTGAGCATCTCCAGTGCCTCCTCGTCGGTCATCTCGACCAGCTCGGACTCGATCTTGGCGTCGAGGAAGATCGCCTCCGCAGGAGCCACGATCTCGCGCATCTTCGACGTGAGCGACTCGTCGGCGAGCTCATCGGTGTCGCAGTTGAAGACGTAGATGAACGGCTTGGCCGTGAGCAGCGTGAGCTCACGGATCAGGTCACGGTCAATCTTCGTGGCGGAGATCGGCGTGCCAGCCTCAAGAGCCGCCTTGGCCTCGACCACCGCAGCCAGGCGAGGCGCCGTCTCCTTCTTGATCCGCGCCTCCTTCTCCAGCCGCGGGATCGCCTTCTCGACAGTCTCGAGGTCGGCGAGGATCAGCTCGGTCTGGATCGTCGAGATGTCCGACGCGGGGTTGACCTCGCCGTCGACGTGGGTGACGTCCTCGTCGCGGAAGACCCGCGTGACCTGGCAGATCGCGTCGGACTCACGGATGTGCGCGAGGAACTTGTTGCCCAGGCCCTCACCCTGCGAGGCACCGCGGACGATGCCGGCGATGTCGACGAACTGCACGGTGGCGGGCAACAGCTTCTCCGAGCCGTAGATCGTCGCGAGCTGCGCCAGCCGCGGGTCCGGCACACCGACCACGCCGACGTTCGGCTCGATCGTCGCGAACGGGTAGTTCGCAGCGAGCACGTTGTTCTTGGTCAGCGCGTTGAAGAGCGTCGACTTGCCAGCGTTGGGGAGACCGACGATCCCGATGGTGAGTGCCACGTCGGGCAAGACTAGTTGAGCGGGGTGATCGATCCCGATTCGAGGAGGAAGAGCCGTACGCCGAGCTCACGCGCGGCGATCGACGTCCACGACCGCGGCTTGAACGCCTCGACCGTCGTCGGCGAGAGGACCAGCCCGATCACCGCCCCGGGGAACGCTCGATCCCGCAGCCACTGCAGCTTGAAGAGGTCGGCGAGCGTCTTGTTCCGCTGCTGCGACGTGTAGGCGCCCTGGTTGAGCACGCACTGCACCAGATAGCGCCCGGCAGGGTCGACGCCCTCGATCTCGACGTTGGTTCCGCGCTCGATCTCCAAGGAACGTGGCCGAAGCTCGACACCCAGATGAGCGGACAGCGCGACGAGTGCCAACCGCTCGGGAGCGTCCGCGCCGTAGCGTCCCCACTCAGACATCGGCAGGCTCCGCGGCGCGCAGCGCCGGCAGCACTGCGGCCCCGAAGTAGGGCAGATCCGCGTGGAAGTCGGGGAAGACCAGCATCAGCCCGTCGAGATCGGCCTCACGGACCAACCTCAGAATGGAGTCGGTGACGGTGGCCGGGGATCCGGCGACGTACGGCACCTGGAAGGCCTTCTCCCCCGCGGCCGCCTCCGCCCAGGCATAGGCGCGGTCCTCGGAGATGCCCCAGGCCATGCTGATGTTGCGCAGCGCCTCGCGGTCGAGACCCTCGCCATAACGCTCAACGAGCCCGGCAGCCTCAGCATCGGAAGCCGCGAGGACGACCGTCAGCATGGCGTACGTCCGGCACTCCCGCCCCAGCTCGGCGGCCCGCCGATGGACGTACGCCGACTTCTCGGTCATCTGCTCGAAGGAGTCCGCTCCGAGGAACGCCCCATCAGCCCATCGAGCCTGGAAGTCCATCCCCAGTTGGGATGCGCCCGCGTTGATGATCGTCGGGAGAGGTGACGGATGGGGCCGCGACGACGCCCGGTCCAGCGTGAAGAACTCCGACGACATCGTCACCGAGTCCTCGGTCCAGAGCCGGGTGACCGCCTCGGTCCACTCCGCCGTCATGCGGTAGCGGTCCTCCTTGGTCATGTCCTGCCATAGGCCCATCTGCTCGAACTCGTCGGCATAGGCACCGTTGACGATGTTCATGCCCGCACGGCCGCCGGAGACCTGCTGGAGGGTGGCGAACATCTTCGCCGCGACGACGGGGTGGTGGACGTTGGCGTGCATCGTCGCCCAGATCTTCACGCGCGACGTGCACTCGGCGAGGCCGGCCATCATCGTCATCGACTCCAGGGTCTCGCCCCAGTGGTCGGTGACGCCGCCGAAGCCCTTCCACTTCGCCATCGACATGACGAAGTCGAGGCCCACCGCCTCCGCATCCAGGGCCACCTTCCTGTTGTAGGCGTAGGTGGCCTCGGGATGCGGGGCGGTGGACGAGACGATCCAGCCACCGTTGCCGATGGGCAGGAAGACGCCGTACTCCGTCATGTGATCAGTGGATCACTTGGCGGGCCAGACGACCTTGCCGTCACTGCTGACCACGGCCTTGACGTAGTCGTTGGTGAACCACGTCGACGCCGTGGCCTGATCGACGTTGCCGCCCATGTAGCTGTTGACGTTGGCGACCATCACCGTGACGTTGTCCGGGTCCACCGTGCCCCAGCCGGTAGGCAGCGGGTTGTCGGCGACGAGCTTGGCCTCGGTCGTCCAGACGTCCTTCTCGTGGTCCTTGTCGTCGCTCGGGTCGGCGTTCTGCTTCTGCTGGTAGCCGATGCACTCGTCGACGTGGGCGTCCTCGGCGCAGTACTGGAAGGCCTTGAAGGTGGCGCGGAGGAAGTCCTCCACCGTCCCGGGGTTCTTCTTCGCCCAGTCGGCGTTGACCGCGATCGAGCCGACCGAGCCGGGGACGCCGTACTTCGTCGGCTCCCAGACGGTGACCTTGTCGCCCGCGTCCTTGAGCAGGTTGGGCTCGTTGGAGATGAAGCCGGTCAGGGCGTCGACCTGGCCGCGCGGCAGGATCGTCGGGTCGTAGCCGACCTTGACGGTCTTGACCTTCTTCATGTCGACCCCCGCCTTGCCGAGCATCGCGCTGACGGACAGCGGGACGTAACCCTTCTGGCCCAACGTCTTGCCCTCGAGCTGCTTGAGGTCCGTGATGTCCGGGTTGGTCATCAGGATGTCGAGGCCGGCGTCGGAGTACGACGACACCCCGAGGATCTTGGGCTCGCCGCCGTTCTCCAGGGTGGACTGGTTGGAGGTGATGATGTCCTGCTCGGAGAGCGGGCCGATCTGCACCTGTCCGGCCTGGACGAGCTTGGCGTTGACCGAGGTGTCGCCCTGGCCGGGCTCCATCTTCACGTCGAGGCAGAGGTCCTTGTAGTAGCCCAGCTGGTCGGCCGCGATCATCTCGAGGATGGAGGCGGAGGCCTGCCAGTAGTAGCCGGACATGTAGGTGATCTGTCCGGCGGCCTTGTTGGCGGCGCAGCGTGAGGACGAGATCGCAGACGGATCTCCTGTGGCCACGGCACTCTTCTCGTCACTACCTCCACAGGCAGCGAGCGAGGCAACGAGTACAGCGGCTCCCAGGGCAGCCACGGGGTGGCGCAGTCGGGTGCGGATGTTCATTCGTTCTCTCCTTGTCAGTGGGTCCAGCGGAGGACCCTGCGCTCGACGATGGTGACGAGCAACAGCAAGAGTGACCCCATCAGGGCCAGGACGAAGATCGCAGCCCACACCGTGGACAGGTGATTCATCGACTGCGCCTGCTGGATCGTGGTGCCCAGACCGGCGCTGGAGCCCGCCGCCGTGAGCTCGGCGACGAAGGCGCCGACGATGGAGAGCGGGAAGACGATCTGCAGCGCGGCGAAGACGTACGGCAGCGAGCTCGGGATCCTGAGGTGCCGCAACAGCTCCCAGCGCGATGCGTCCACCGACTGGTAGACCTGCAGCACCGGTTTCGGCACCGTGCGCAGGCCGGCCGCGGTGTTGATCAGGATCGGGAAGAAGCAGATCAGGCTGGTCAGGATCAGCTTGGGTGCGGGCCCGAAACCGAACGCGATGACGAGGGCCGGTGCGATCGCCACCAGCGGTGTCACATTCAGTACGACGGCCACCGGCATGATCGCCCGCCGCGCGACCGGCAGCTCGCTGATGATGATGGCCAGCACGAAGGCCACCACGAAGCCGATGCCGAGCCCGATCAGTGCCTCGCGCAGGGTGATCCACGCACTGGTGAGGAAGTAGTGCGGCTGCTCCTTGAGCACCGTGACGATCTGGCCCAGAGGCGACAGCAGGTAGGGCCACTTCCCGGCCGCCCACTGCCACAGCACACCGAGGACGACCACCATGACCGCGGCGGGACCCCACCAGACCGGGCTGAGGAAGTGGAGGCGGCGACGCCAGAGTCGGGTCGACGTACTCATGCCTCGCCCACCTCGGACGCGGCCACCTCGGAATGGTCGAAGGCGAAACGGAGGTGGTCGCGGATCTGCAGCTCGTAGGCGTGGAACTCCTGGCTGGCGACGAGCTCAGGGGTTCTCGGGCGCGGCAGGTCGATGTCGATCGTCTCGACGATGCGGCCGGGCCGGGGCGCCATCACGATCACCTGATCGGAGAGCCGGACGGCCTCGCTGATCGAGTGGGTCACGAAGACGACCGTCGAGCGGGTCTCCTCCCACAGGTCGAGGAGCTGCTCCTGCAGGCTCTCGCGGGTGAACTCATCGAGTGCCGAGAAGGGCTCGTCCATCAGCATCACGTCGGGCCGCAGACCGAAGGCACGGACGATCGCTGCGCGCTGCTGCATGCCGCCGCTGAGCTCGCTCGGCAGCTTGTACATCGCGTCGCCGAGGCCGGCACGGCGGAGCAGAGCCTCCATGTCGGGCAGCGGCGTGCGGTTGTGGCGCCTGTTGACCTTGGCCGGGAGGCTGACGTTCTTGAGCACGCTGAGCCAGGGCAGCAGCGCGGCGCCCTGGGGGACGAGGCCGAGCCGCTTGTCAGCAGCGGCCTGCTTGGGCGTCATGCCGTCGACGGTGACGGTGCCGCGGTCGGGCTGCTCGAGGCCGCCGATCAGTCGAAGGAGCGTGGACTTACCGCACCCACTGGGTCCGATGATGCTGACGAAACTGCCGGTCGGGATGGTGAGGTCCACCTCGTGGAGCGCGACGAGGCGGGAGAGATCGGGCAGCTCGTAGGCGCGACAGGCGCCGTCGATCACGATCGCTGCCTGCTCTCGGTCCACCGTGCGAGAGTACCGATACTGCAGGGCCGATACCTTGGTGGCCGTGCGCATCGCTACCTGGAACGTGAACTCCCTCCGCACCCGTATCGACCGGGTCGAGGCCTTCCTCGACACGCATGACATCGACGTGCTGGCCCTCCAGGAGACCAAGGCCAGGGTGGACCAGATCCCGACCATGGGGCTCGAGGCGCGCGGCTATGAGATGGCCGCGGTGGGCTACGACCAGTGGAACGGCGTTGCGATCCTCAGCCGCGTCGGCCTCTCCGATGTGCAGGTGGGCTTCGAAGGGATGCCGCTCTTCAAGGAGGCCGACGAGGCCCGCGCGATCTTCGCGACCTGTGGCGGCGTACGCATCGGCTCGCTCTACGTGCCGAACGGCCGCAAGCCGGACGACCCGCACTACGCCTACAAGCTCGACTGGCTGGCACGGCTGCGGGATGCGGCCGAGGCGTGGAAGGAGCAGCCCACCGCCCTGGTCGGCGACTGGAACGTCTGCCCGTACGACGAGGACTGCTTCGACCCCAAGCAGTTCAAGAACTCCACGCACCTCACTCCTGCCGAGCGCGACGCCTTCTTCGCCATCGAGTCGACGTACGCCGACGTCGTACGGCCCCACGCCCCCGGGCCCGACGTCTACACGTACTGGGACTACTACCGTCAGCGTTTCGAGCGGAACCGCGGACTGCGGATCGACTTCGTCCTCGGCTCGCCGTCGTTCGCCTCGCGAGTCACGAACGCCTGGATCGACACCGACGCCCGCGACCCCGCGCAGGGCACCGGCGCCCCGTCCGACCACGCCCCCGTGCTCGTCGACCTCGCGGACTGAGACAGGGTCATGCCCACCGCCGGCCACCTCGCGGCATTCTCCGCGGCCGCTTTCGTCCTCATCGTCATTCCCGGGCCGAGCGTGCTGTTCTCGATCGGGCGGGCGATCGCGTACGGCCGCACGGCCGGACTCGTCAGCGTTGCGGGCAACACCCTCGGAACGTTCGGGCTTATCTGTGCCGTCGCGTTCGGCATCGGCTCGCTGATCGCCGCGTCGACGGTCGCCTTCACAGTCATCAAGGTGGTCGGCGTCGCCTACCTGCTCTACCTCGGCGTCACGGCGATCCGTGACCGGAAGCACGGGCATGTCTCCGTGGCGGCCGACGGCCGACGTACGTCGTTACCGACGGTCTTCCGTCAGGCGATGCTCGTCGGCGCCACCAACCCGAAGTCACTCGCCTTCTTCGTCGCCGTCCTGCCGCAGTTCGTCGACCAGTCGCACGGCTCGGCGACGACCCAGATCCTCGTGTTCGGAGTCGTCTTCGCGATCATCGCGTTCTGCTCCGACGGCATCTGGGCGCTCGCGGCCGGCTCGGCCCGAGACTGGTTCGCCCACTCACCCCACCGCGCCGAGCGCCTCGCCGCCACGGGCGGCGGGCTGATGATCGCGCTTGCCGGCGTACTCGCCTTCGCCCGCCGCGCGTCGGCCTGAGTCAGGCGAGGCCGACGTCGTGGGTGTGGTGGACGATGTCGTGCAGGAAGTAGCGGGCCAGCGTCTCGACGGTGAAGCGTGAGCCGTTGGAGCGCTTGCCGGTGCGCTGGAGCTGCTCGTCCTTGACCAGGAAGAGCGCGCTCGCCATCGCCTCGCCGGCGGCGAGCAGTTCGTCCGCGACCTCGTCGGCGTCCTGGCTGTTGTAGGCGAGTGCCTCGGCTGAGCCGTCCTGGTCCCAGTTCACGAACTCCGGGTCGTCCAGCACCAGTATCAGGTTCAGGCGGGAGAGCATGATCCGGTTGACGTCACGGATGTGCGCCGCGTACTCCAGCGGCGACCACGTCGCGTCGTCGGGCCGTGTCGTCACTTCCTCTGCGGAGCGCTCCCCCAGCATCTCGGCCCACTGCTCTGCGAGCTCCCGGGCCGTCGCCGGGATCGAGGGGAAGGGCCACGCGGCCGGGTCGAAACCGCACTCCCCGCACGGGCGCTCGAGCACCCACGTCCAGTCCTTGTCGTCAGGAACGATCGCCATGCGCGGCATTCTTGCCGACGACCACGGTGGCGTCGCGTTCCTCGTCGCGAACGACCTCGGCCTCGAGGCCGGCCGACTCCATGAAGCCGACGGAGGTCGGCGCCTGGGCGTCCGAGCTGGCGACGATGATCGCCCCGCCGGGCGCGAGCCGGCGTGGGGCCTCCGCGATCGCCCGACGTTGGAGGTCGAGCCCGTCGTCGCCTCCGTCGAGGGCGGTCAGCGGCTCGTGATCCTTGGCCTCACGCGGCATCAGCTCCACTTCCCGTGAGGGCACGTAGGGAAGGTGAGCGAGGATCACGTCGAAGCGCAGTCGCGCGGGCAGGGGCTCGAAGAGATCACCGTGCACGACGTGTTCCGGCGGCAGGTTGAGTCGCGCGCAGGCGATGGCCACCGGGTCGAGGTCGGTCGCCCACACCTCGAGGTCGGGCAGACGTCGGCGTACGGCGGCAGCGAGGGCTCCGGAGCCACAGCCCAGGTCGAGCAGCGTTCGGGGCGCGAGCGAGGCGGCCGTCTCCACCAGCAGCAGCGACCGCTGCCGCGGCACGAAGACCCCCGGCAGCACCTGGATGCGGAGCCCGTCGAACTCGGCCCAGCCGAGGATCGCCTCGAGCGGCTCACCGGCCTCACGGCGTACGACGAGCTCCTCCAACTCGGGACCGGAGGCCGCCTCCAGCAGCAGGCCGGCCTCCTCCTCGGCGAAGACGCAGCCAGCGGCCCGGAGACGGGAGATGAGAACTTTTTCGGGCACCGTAGCGTTGTACCGGTTGTGCATCACCACTTCAACGGACTGAAGACCACGCTGCTCTTCGGCGTGATGTGGGCGGTCATCCTCGGCATCTGGGCCGTGATGGGCGCCCGGTCGAGCATGCTCTGGATCTTCGTGCTCATCGGTCTGGGCACCACGTTCTACGGCTACTGGAACTCCGCCAAGATGGCGATCCGGGCGATGCGGGCCTATCCGGTGACGGAGCAGCAGCAGCCGGCGATGTACCGGATCGTGCGCGAGCTCTCCGCCAAGGCGGGCCAGCCGATGCCGGAGCTCTACGTCTCCCCCACGCAGGCACCCAACGCGTTCGCCACCGGGCGCAACCCGTCGCACGCCGCCGTGTGCTGCACGGAGGGGATCCTCCGCCTGCTGGACGAGCGGGAGCTGCGCGGGGTGCTGGGCCATGAGCTCATGCACGTCTACAACCGCGACATACTCACCTCGTCCATCGCCTCGGCCATGGCCGGGCTGATCACCAGCCTCGCGCAGTTCATGATGTTCTTCGGCGGAGGTCGCGACGAGGACGGCGAGGGCGTCAATCCTCTTGCTGCGTTGGCGTTGGCGCTCCTCGCGCCCCTCGGCGCCGCGGTCATCCAGATGGCGATCTCGCGGACCCGTGAGTACGACGCCGACGAGGACGGCTCGAAGCTCACCGGTGATCCGCTGGCGCTGGCGTCCGCGTTGCGCAAGCTCGAATACGGTACGGCGGCCGCCCCTCTTGCGCCCGAGCCGCAGCTGCAGACCGTCAGCTCGATGATGATCGCGAACCCGTTCAACTTCGAGGGCGCGTCCCGCCTCTTCAGCACGCACCCGCCGATGGAGGACCGGATCGCCCGCCTGACCGCGATGGCAGGCGGCCGCTCCGCCTGACGGCATAAGGCGGAGCAGTTCACGCCGCGATGAGGTGGTCGGGCATGCCCGCGACCGCCGCTGCCTTCTGCCGGCGGGCGACGATGATCGCCGCTCCGACCAGCCACAGCGGAAGCAACACGTAGGCGACCAGGCCGCCGGGCGGGATGTGGCAGGCACCCAGGGTTTCGAGGACACCGAGGACCACGGATGCGATCGCGAACCACCGCGGCAGCGTGGCGGTGCTCAGGCCTCCGAGGCCGACGGCGAGGAAGCCGGCGGCCACACCGATGCCCATCCCCATCCAGCCGGCGTACTG
Source organism: Nocardioides sp. Kera G14 (assembly GCF_020715565.1). NCBI lineage: Bacteria > Bacillati > Actinomycetota > Actinomycetes > Propionibacteriales > Nocardioidaceae > Nocardioides > Nocardioides sp. Kera G14. The sequence continues at coordinate 2,551,547 of NZ_CP085839.1, forward strand.
CGCATAACCGAGCACCTTCACCGCCTCGGCGTTCTTGTCCTCTGCGGCACCGAACATGATCCATTGCCACATCGCCATCTGGCCGACGGCCGCCGCCACCGTGACGAAGGCGCCATAGGCGACGCTGGAGTACGTCGCCTCACGCGCCTCACCGGAGCGCAACAGGTTCCGGATGGCCGCGGCGAAGCAGAGCAGGGCGATCCCCATCAGAACCCGGCCGGCCAGGCTGCCGATGTTGAGGGCCATGTTGTCGTTGATCAGGGCGGCCGAGGCGGCGCCCGGCTTGTCGACGGTGTAGACCTTCTGCAGGGCGTCCTGGGCGACCCAGCAGACACCGGCCACGGCTCCGGTCCAGGGGAGGATCTTCTCGAACGTGCTGGGCGGCATCGTTCCGCTCCTTTCTCTCGGGTGCCCCCACGCTCGACGGCGCATCGACCCGACCGCACGGGCCAGCTGTCCCGTGCGGCTGGGGAAGAGTTCCCGGGATCGCTGACAGGCGACGACGTACGACTCCACACTGGGCGCCATGAGGTTGGTCGCCGCCGCACTGGTCGGGCTCGTCCCTGCCGTGGTGGCGTACGTCATCCTGCGGCACCACCCTCGGCACCGGATCGGCTGGCTCCTGCTCGCGCACGCCGTCTGCGCACCGGTGATGCTGCTGGGCCCGGCCGGCAACGGCGTGAGCAGCTTCGACCTCGCCGTCGACCAGCTCACGGCCGGGCTCTGGCCGCTGCTCTTCCTCTTCCTCGTCGTCAGCGCCTACCTGCTGCCCGACGGCCACCCGATGAACCGCCGCTGGCGCTGGTGGATCCGGGTCGGCCTCGGCGGCTTCGTGCTCTTTGCGATCGGCGCCGCCGGTGACGGCGACTTCGCGAAGACGCACCCCGGGCACGCCGCCCCGGTCCCGTGGCTCCCGCCCACCTTCGCCGGACTCCTCGGCGTGGCGGGCCTGCTCGTGCTCGTGTCCTTCCTCTTCGGCGCCGTCCCGGCCGTGGCCCTGCGGCTGCGCCGGGCGCACGACGATAACCGGCTCGCGCTGCTGTGGTTCGTCTGGGGAGCGCTGAGCATCCCGCTCGCGCTCTTGCTCAACTGGGTGGGCTACTTCGTCCTCGACGACCACACCTACGGCGTGACACCGTTCGTGACGGAGGCCCTGCTCGGCTCGGCGCTGCCGGTGACGATCGGGATCGCGATCCTGCGCTGGCGCCTCTACGACATCCAGGTCGTGCTCTCCCGGACCCTGGTGTACGCCGTGTTGATCCTCCTGGTGGCCGGTGTCTACGCCGGCCTCCTGGCCCTCGCCCAACAGGTCGGCGGCAGCCGCACGGCCGGGGACGTGGTCGCCGTCGTCGTCCTGGCCGTCGCCGTCGCCCCGACCCAGGCCTTCCTGCAGCGCCGGATCACCCGCTGGGTCTACGGCTACCGGAGAGAGCCGCACGAGGCGCTGCGACTCCTCTCCCGGCGCGCCGACGAGGCCGATCCCCTGCACCTGGTCGACGAGATCACGACCACGATCGCCGAGGCGCTCAAGGTCGCCCGGGTCTGGGTCGAGGAGGGCGAGCCCGAGCCGGGCGAGCGGATCCTGCGCATCCCGCTCACCCACCGCGGCACCGCGCTGGGATCGCTGGCCGTCGAGCAGCCGGCCGGACGCCAGTTCTCGGCGGCCGACACGGCGCTCCTGCACGACCTCGCCCGCCAGGCGGCGGTCCTGGTCCGAGCCGGGCAGCTCACCCGCGACCTCCAACACTCACGGTCAGCACTGGTCTCCGCGCGCGAGGAGGAGAGGCGCCGCCTGCGGCGCGACCTGCATGACGGCGTCGGCCCCTCGCTGGCGGCCATCGTGCTCAAGCTCAACGCCGCCCAGTCCCGCACCGACGAGGCCGCCCGCAACGCCGTGCTGGCCGAGACGCGTGAGGAGACGAAGGCGGCCATCGCGGAGGTACGTCGGCTCGTCGACGATCTACGGCCGCCGGCCATCGACGAGGTCGGTCTCCTCGCAGCCATTCGCCAGCGTGCCGCGGCCGTGACCGGTGATCGGCTCCGGGTCGACGTACGGGGGCCGGAGGCTCTGCCGGCCCTGCCGGCGGCCGTGGAGGTGGCAGCGTTCCGGATCGCGTCGGAGGCGGTCACCAACGTCGCCCGCCACTCCGGCGCCTCGCGCTGCGTGGTGGAGATCGCGGTGAACGGCGCCTTCGAGCTCTCGATCGCGGACAACGGCACCGGTGCTGCGTCGAAGACCGGCTCCGGCGTGGGCTGGACCTCGATGCGGGAGCGGGCCGCCGAGCTCGGCGGGTCGTGCACGATCAGCTCCCGGGCTGAGGGCGGCATGGTCGTGCGGGCCGTCCTCCCGCTGGACGAGCAGGTCGAGGAGGTCACGGCATGACGACCCGGATCGTGGTGGTGGACGACCACCCGGCGTACCGCCGCGGGCTCGCACAGATGCTTGAGGAGGTCGAGGACATCGAGATCGTCGGCGAGGCCGACACAGGCCTGCGTGCTGTCGAGGTCGTCGCCGAGCTGGCGCCGGACGTGGTCGTGATGGACCTGCGGATGCCCGACCTCGACGGGATCGAGGCGACGCGCCGTCTGCAACGGGAACCGGACGCTCCGGCGGTGATCGTGCTGACCATGTTCGAGGATGACGACTCCGTCTTCGCCGCGATGCGTGCCGGGGCTCGGGGCTATCTGCTCAAAGGCGCCGAACAGGAGGAGATCGTCCGCGCCATCCGCGCGGTGGCCGCCGGCGAGGCGATCTTCGGCCCCGAGATCGCGAGTCGCGTGATCGCGCACTTCGCGACGAGCTCGGGGTGGACGACAGCGGCCTTCCCCCAGCTGACCGAGCGGGAGCGCGAGGTGCTCGACATGGTCGCTTCGGGCAAGGGCAACGCGACCATCGCCCACGAGCTCACCATCAGCCTGAAGACCGTGCGCAACCACGTCTCCAACATCTACACGAAGCTGCAGGTCTCCGACCGCGCCGCCGCGATCATCAAGGCGCGCGAGGCCGGCCTGGGCTGATCAGGCGAAGCGGTTCTGCTTCGCCAACGCGCCGTCAGGCGAAGCGGTCGGGGTCGCCGGCTCCGACGCGGACCACCTCGGGAGTGCCGTCACTCCAGTCGACGACGGTGGTCGGCTCGGCGGGAGTGTCCTCACCGGTCTCGATGACGATGTCGACGACGTGGTCAAGCGTCTCCTTGACGTCCCATCCGCTGGTGCGCGGCTCAGTCTCGCCGGGCATGATCAGCGTCGAGGAGAGCAGCGGCTCGCCGAGCTCCTCGAGGATCGCCTGCACGACGACGTGGTCGGGGATCCGCACGCCGACGGTCTTCTTCTTCGGGTGGAGCAGCCGACGCGGCACCTCGGGCGTGCCCGGCAGGATGAATGTGTAGGGCCCCGGCGTCGCGGACTTGATCGCGCGGAACGCCGAGTTGTCGACGTGCACCATCTGGCCGAGCTGGCTGAAGTCGCGACACACGAGGGTGAAATGGTGCTTGTCGTCGAGGTCGCGGATCGACAGGATCCGATCGCGTCCGTCCTTGGAACCGATGCGGGCACCGAGCGCGTAGCCGGAGTCGGTCGGGTAGGCGATGACCTCGTCGTTGCGCAGGGCCTCGACGACCTGGGCGATGAGCCTCGGCTGGGGGTTGTCGGGGTGGATGTCGACGTACCGGGCCATCAGTTGCTCCTCACAGAAGCCTTCTTGATGTCGCGACGCAGCTCCGGCGGGAGCGCGAAGACGAGCGACTCCTCGGCGCTGGTCACGGCACGGGCGTCGGGGTAGCCGCACTCGGCGAGCCATGCGAGCACGCCCTCGACGAGGGACTCCGGCACGGACGCGCCGGACGTGACCGAGACCGTCTCGACGCCGTCGAGCCAAGCCTCCTCGATCTCCGTGGCGTCGTCGACGCGGTGGGCCGCGCGGGCGCCGGCCTCGAGGGCGACGTCGACCAGGCGCATGGTGTTGGAGGAGTTTCGGGAGCCGACCACGATCACCAGATCTGCGCCAGTGGCGATCTCCTTGATCGCGACCTGGCGGTTCTGCGTGGCGTAGCAGATGTCGTCACTCGGCGGATCGATCAGCTCGGGGAACCGCGCCTTGAGCGCAGCGACGGTCGTCATCGTCTCGTCGACGCTCAACGTGGTCTGGGAGAGCCAGACGACGCGGGCGGGGTCGCGGATCACGAGGTTGTCGACGTCGGCCGGGTGCTCGACGAGCTGGATGTGGCCGGGAGCCTCGCCCATCGTGCCCTCGACCTCCTCGTGGCCGGCGTGGCCGATGAGGACGATGTCGTAGTCCTCCTTGGCGAAGCGGACGGCCTCGTGGTGGACCTTGGTGACAAGCGGGCAGGTCGCGTCGATCGTCTTGAGCCCGCGCGTCGCGGCGTCGGCGTGGACGGCCGGCGAGACGCCGTGCGCGGAGAAGACCACCGTCTCCCCCGCCGGCACCTGGTCGAGCTCGTCGACGAAGATCGCTCCACGCGACCGCAGGTCGTCCACGACGTGCTTGTTGTGCACGATCTCCTTGCGCACGTAGACGGGGGCGCCGTACAGGTCGAGCGCCTTTTCCACCGTGATCACCGCGCGGTCGACACCGGCGCAGTAGCCCCGCGGGGAGGCGAGCAGGACCTGCTTCTCGGTGTCGGTGAGGACGCGCGGCGCTGCGAGGTCGACCATGCCCGCCAGTCTAGGTCGGGTCGGGCTCCGGCTGCTCCTCGGCGAGCACCCGCGGCAGGCTGCCGAGGACTGCGAGCATGATCACGCCGTCGACGATGGCCAGCCAGGAGATGTTGGCGACGTGTGCGACGGGGAAGATCACGGCGCCGAGGACGAGCAGTGGCGCCCACCAGACCGGCGTACGCCGACGCAGCGCCACCGCGCCGACGAGGAACGTCAGTGGGAAGAAGAAGCCGAGCATCTTCCAGAGGTTGGCCGGCCGGCCCCTCCTCGTCGAAGAGGTCGTTGCCGCCGAGGCCGACGTGCAGCGTGTCGTCGCCGACCCCCGCGTTGCCGACGAGGCCGAGCACGGCGATGACGAGCAGGACGGCCTGGATCCGGCCGCGGGTGCGCACGATGATCGCGAGCGCGGTGAGGCCGTAGAGCGCGGCGGCAAGGATGTGGGCCATCCCGGTGGAGGCGTCCCACCAGCCCCGGGCGGCGTAGGTGCAGTCGAGGGCGAGGAAGGCGAGCGGTCCGAGGACGAGGGTCGTGGTGAGCAGGCGCCCGGCGGGCGTCGAGAGTGTCATGGTCATGGCTCGACCCTCGGCGCGATGGGTCACCGGCGACGACGGGGTTCTCCCTGAACCTGCGTCGGCAACGAGCTCCAGGGGAAACCCTGTACCGCACGAGGCGCCCATCTCCGCCACGATGTCTTCCATGTCCCGCACGGAGGAGCCTACCGGCATCCTCGTCCCGCTGCTGACCCTCGGCGCCGTCATCGCGCTTGCCGTGGCCGGCTTCTCCCGCGGGTTCTGGGTGGCCAACGCGCACAACGGACTCCTTGCCCTGGCGTTCGGCGGCATCGGTGCGTGGCTGCTGCTGCGCCGGCCGTGGCATGGTGAGGGCCTCCTCTTCGCCGTCACGGGCGTGAGCGAGGGCGTCCTCTTCCTCGGCCGCCAGGTCGGCCACACGGGCACCTCGACCGCCGACCGATGGTGGGGCTGGCTCGGCGTCTGGCCGCTGGCCCTGATCCTCGCGCTGACGACATGGACCGTCCTCTGCTTCCCGGAAGGACGGTTCCTGTCGCGGCGCTGGCGATGGTTCGGCCTCGCGGTCGCTGTCATCGCAGCCGCGTGCTCGCTCGTCTCCGCCCTCTGGCCGGTGGAGTACGACGCCGCCGGACTCAGCCGCCATCCGCTGACCCTCGGCGGCGCCGACGTGGCCGATCGCGTCTGGTCGGCGATCGCCCACCCGGCGTACGCCCTCTTCCAGCTCTCGTGGCTGGCGGTGGTGCTCGCGCGGTGGCGCAGCGCCAACGGGATCCTGCGACGCCAGCTCGCCGTGATGGCGGTGGCCGTCGGGGTGGCGGTGGCGGCGCTGATCGTCGGCCTGGCGATCTGGCACTCGCCGCGCGCCGGCCTGCTCGCCACACCACTGGTGCCGCTCGCGGCGGGCTGGGTGATGGAGCGGATCGGGCTCGGTGGACCTGTCGAGGAGAGTCGGGCGGCAGGCGGCCTGGACAGCCTCTCCGCACGGGAGAACGAGGTACTCGACCTGATCGCGCAGGGCCTCTCGAACCAGGCGATCTGCGAGCGGCTGCACCTGAGCATCAAGACCGTCGAACCGGTCGTGAGTTCGATCTTCACCAAACTGGACCTGCATGCGGACTCAGCCGCCAACCGCCGGGTGCTGGCCGTGCTGGCCTACCTCGGCCAGAGCCCCTGAGGCTCAGAGCTCCGGCATCGCATCCACGTCGGGGTGACGCGGGACCTGCAGCGCCACGACCGCGGCCGCGACGGCGGCGACACAGCAGGCGATGAAGATGACGCGGAAGGCGCCGAAGGTCGGCAGCGCTGTGCCGTCGATCAGGTGGCCGGCAAGGATCGAGCCGCCGACTGCCGAGGCGAGCGAGGTGCCGATGTAGCGCGCCAGCGCATTGAGGCCGTTGGCCGCAGCAAGCTCGGCGACGGGCGTGTGCGTGTTGATCAGGGTCGGCAGAGCCGCGAAGCCGAAAGCGATGCCGACGCCGATGATCGCGGTGCCGACGATGATCTCCCAGAGGTGACCATGCAGCGTGAGCCGGACGAGCCAGCCGACCGCGAGGACGACGGCGCCGAAGGCGAGCGTCTTCGGCGCGCCGATCCGGTGGATCAGGCGGGCGGCGGAGGAGGAGAGGAGGAGCATCATCCCGCCGGCCGGAAGCAGGCAGAACCCGCTGACGACGAGACTCGCGTCGAAGCCGTAGCCGGTGAGCGCCTTCGGCGCCTGGACGTACGACGCCGTCCCGATCATCATCGCGAACATCGCGAACCCGAGCAGGACCGCCGCGATGTTCGTCAGCACGATCGGCTTGCGCGACAGGGCCGCAAGGTCGATCAGCGGCACGGCGGTGCGCGACTCGACCAGACCCAGCACCGCGAAGAGCAGCGCCGAGACGACCAGCAGGACGATCGTGCGGGCCGAACCCCAGCCCCACGAAGCGGACTCGGCGAGCGGGAGGAGGAGGGTCACGAGGGCTGCCGTGAGGAGCACGGAGCCGAGCAGGTCGATCCGACCCGGAGACCGGTCGGGCGCCTCCGGCAGGACCAGCCAGATGCCGATGACGCCCACCGCACCGCCGACCGCCGTGATCCAGAAGAGCCAGTGGTAGTCGGTGTGCTCGCCGACGAGACCGCCGATCGGCAGTGCCAGTGCGGAGCCGACACCGAGCATCGCCGAGATGAGGGCGACGGCGCTGCCGACGCGCTCGCGCGGGAGCAGTGAGGCGAGGAGGCTGATCCCGAGCGGGATCGCGGGCATCGACATGCCCTGCAGGGCACGGCCGGCGATCATCAGCGGCAGATTGGACGTCATCCCCGAGATGACCGAGCCGACGACGAGCAGCGAGGTCGCAATGATGAGCATCCGGCGCTTGCCGAACATGTCGCCGAGACGGCCGAAGAGCGGCACGGAGACTGCGCCCGCCATGAGCATCGAGGTGAGCAACCACTGCGCCGCGTCCTGGCTCGGGTGCGACGGGATCAGGCCGTTCGGCCCGGAGAGCAGCGGCATCACCGGCACGAGGAGCGACATGCTCAGCGAGACGGCGAAGGCCGCCGTACCGACCAGGAGGAGCTCCAGGCGGGCTCGGGCAGGCGAGGTGTGGGACGCGATGTCGGCGTCGTGGACCGGTGTGGCGAGATCAGTCATGAGGATCCATAGTCTGCCGAAGAACCACAGAAATGGACAATCTCTCCGCTTCGTGGGATATGTCACTCCGGTTGTCGGTGGCGGCCGATAGGGTCGCGCGCATGGCGCTTGAGACCTCCCCCGAGCAGCCGGCACCCGTCCGGCAGATCGCCAACGCGATCGCCGGGTGGATCGACCGGCTCGGCGGCGTGTGGGTCGAGGGCCAGATCGCGCAGATCTCACGCAGGCCGGGGATGGCGACTGTCTTCATGACGCTGCGCGACTCCGTCGCCGACATCTCCCTCCAGGTGACCGCGCCCCGGCACGTCGTCGACTCGCTCGCCACTCCCCTCACCGAGGGCGCGAGCGTCGTGATCAATGCGAAGCCGTCGTACTACGCCAACCGCGGCACGCTGTCGCTCTACGCCCGCGAGATCCGGCCCGTCGGCCTCGGCGCCCTCCTGGCCCGGCTCGAGCAGCGCCGCCAGCTCCTCGCGGCCGAGGGTCTCTTCGCAGCCGAGCTCAAGCGCCCGCTGCCCTTCCTTCCCCACACCATCGGCCTCGTGACCGCCGCGAACTCGGCCGCCGAGCGGGATGTCCTCGAGAACGTACGCCGACGCTGGCCCGGCGCCGCCTTCCGTGTGATCCACGCCCCCATGCAGGGCACCCGCTGCGTGCCGGACATCGTCGGCGCCTTGGAGCGGCTCGATACCGACACGGAGGTCGACGTCATCGTCATCGCCCGAGGCGGCGGTTCGGTGGAGGACCTGCTGCCCTTCAGTGACGAGGCCCTGATCCGTGCCGTCCACCGCGCCACGACGGCCGTGGTGAGTGCCATCGGCCACGAGCCGGATTCACCGCTGCTCGACCTCGTCGCCGACCTCCGTGCCTCGACTCCGACGGACGCCGCCAAGCGGGTGGTGCCGGACGTCGCCGAGGAGCTCGCCCTGATCGATGCCGGCCGATCACGCGCCCGAGCCGCCGTTCACCGGCTCGTGGACCGCGAGCAGGCACACCTCGACCAGATCCGGTCGCGGCCGGCGATGGCCGACCCGCGCACCCAGATCGACCTGCGGCTCGAGGAGGTGGCCGAGCTGCGCCGCCGCTCGCGGCGCGTGGTCGGCCACCGCCTCGACCGCGCGAGCGACCAGATCCACGCGCTGCGGCTCCAGGCGCGTGCCCTGTCGCCGCTCGAGACCCTGCGCCGGGGCTACGCGGTCGCCGTCGACGCCGACGGTCACCTCGTCTCGGCCGCGACGACCGAGCCCGGGCAGGAGATCATGGTGCGCGTCGCCGACGGTCGGATCTGGTCCACGACCACCCGCAGCGAGGCCGACGACCTGCCCGACCAGTCCCAGGAGGAGTCCGATGAGTGAGCCGAAACAGTCCTACGAGGAGGCCCGCGCCGAGCTCGTCGAGACCGTCCAGGCGCTCGAGGCCGGAGGCCTGACACTCGAGGACTCACTCGCCTTCTGGCAGCGCGCGGAGGCACTGGCCACCACGTGCCAGGCCTTCCTCGAGGGCGCCCGCGCCAAGCTCGACGCGGCCCTCGAAGATGACTCCGACTGAGTCCTACTTCGTCGGCGCAGTGGTGAGCGACGCCGCAAGGTCGCGGAGGTCGGCGACCGGGGCCGAGCCGTAGACCAGCACCGCCTGCTTGGCGCCCTTGACGTCGATCGTGGTGGCGAACGCGTGGTCGCCGCCGCTGTCCGACCAGGTCGACCACGTCGATCCGATCTGGCTCCGTATCGTGGCGTCGGCGCCCTGGCGGGCCGCCTTGTCGACGTACGTCGTCAGGAGGCTGCTCAGGTCGACGTCGGCCTGCGCGACGCCGGCGTACGTGCCGGACTTCGTCAGGATGCCGAGACCCCAGGTGGGGTGGTCGCCGGGCGTGAAGTGGACGGACGTCGCCTTCCAGCCCGTCGGCAGGCTCGAGGGATAGGCGACCGTGTACCCGGCCTCCTGCACCGTGCCGACCGTCTCGGTGTAGGCGACGGCGTCGAGCTTGACCTCGGGGTGGTCGTGGGTGAGGTTCTGGATGCCCCAGTAGGCGACGATCGCGATCACGGCGACGACCATCGAGCCGATCAGGCCGCCGAAGGTACGGGGATAGCGACGGGCGCCCTGGGTGGGCTCGGTCGGCTGTCCCGCAGAGGGAGACGGGGCGGTCTGGGTCACAGATCCATTGTCACAGGGACCGATAGGGTGACCAACATGAGCCTGCCCGAGCCCTTGGACGTGCCCGCCCACACCCCGGACCGCAACCTGGCCCTCGAGCTCGTGCGCGTGACCGAGGCAGCGGCCATGGCGGCCGCCCGCTGGGTCGGCCGCGGGGACAAGAACGGCGCTGACGGCGTCGCGGTCAACGCGATGCGCGTGATGATCTCGACCGTCGCGATGAACGGCACCGTCGTCATCGGCGAGGGCGAGAAGGACAACGCCCCCATGCTCTACAACGGCGAGCGGGTCGGTGACGGATCGGGCCCCGAGTGCGACGTCGCCGTCGACCCGATCGACGGCACCACCCTGACGGCCAAGGGCATGAACAACGCGGTCGCGGTCATGGCGGTCGCGCCGCGCGGCACGATGTACGACCCGAGCGCCGTCTTCTACATGGAGAAGCTCGTCACCGGGCCCGAGGCGGCCGATGTCGTCGACATCCGCATGCCCGTCGCCGCCAACATCGAGGCGGTCGCCAAGGCCAAGGGCTCCAAGCCCTCCGACGTCACCGTGATCCTGCTCGACCGTCCGCGGCACGAGAAGCTCGCCGAGGAGATCCGGGCCACCGGCGCCCGGATCCGCTTCATCGTCGACGGCGACGTCGCCGGCGCGATCTCGGCCGCGCGCATCGGCTCCGGCGTCGACCTGCTGCTCGGCATCGGCGGCACACCCGAGGGCATCGTCGCGGCCTGCGCGATGAAGGCCATGGGTGGCACGATCCAGGGCCGCCTGTGGCCGAAGGACGACGACGAGCGGCAGAAGGCCCTCGACGCCGGCCACAACCTCGACCCCGACTTCGTCCTGCACACCAACGACCTCGTCACCGGCGACGACTGCTTCTTCGTCGCCACCGGCATCACCGACGGCGACCTGATGAAGGGCGTCCACTTCGGCCCCGGCGGCTCGGTCCTCACGGACTCGCTCGTGATGCGCAGCCGCTCCGGCACGATCCGCAAGATCACCTCCGAGCACCAGCTCTCCAAGCTCCAGGCCTACTCGGCCATCGACTTCGGCCAGTGAGCGGCGCGACCACCGGGACGAAGGGCACCGCCGCCGTAGGGGATCTGGAGATCGCCTACGAGACCTTCGGCTCCCCCGAGGCGGAGCCGCTGCTCCTCGTCATGGGCCTCGGCGGACCGATGACCTGGTGGGACTCCGAGTTCTGTGCGCAGCTCGCCGACGCCGGCTTCTACGTCATCCGCTACGACAACCGTGACGCCGGCCGGTCGACCAAGATCCGCGCCAAGGTCAAGCAGTCTCAGGTGGTGCGGGCCTTCCTCGGCCTCAAGGTGAAACCGCCGTACACCGTCTCCGACATGGCCGCCGACGGCATCGGCCTGCTCACGGCCCTCGGCATCGACCGCGCCCACATCGTCGGCATGTCGATGGGCGGGATGATCGTGCAGACCATGGCGATCGAGCATCCGTCGCGCGTGCTGTCGTTGACGTCGATCATGTCGACGACCGGCGGACGCCTGGTCGGCTGGCAGCACCCGGCTGTCCTGCGCACCATCCTCGCCGCCAAGAGCGGTGAGGAGGCCTACTACACGCACGCGGCGCGGATGTGGAGCCTGATCGGCTCCCCCGCCTACGCCGACGCCCCCGAGTCGATCCGGAAGCGTGCGGAGGACACCTGGGAGTACGGCGTCAGCCAGTCCGGCACCGGACGACAGACCCTCGCGATCCTCACCCAGCCCAACCGCACGCGCGCCCTCGGCGACGTCACCGCTCCCACCCTCGTCATCCACGGCCTCAGCGACAAGATGGTCCACGTCTCCGGCGGTCGTGCAACCGCCATGGCGATCCCCGGCAGCGAGCTGCTGTTGATCAAGGGCATGGGCCACGACCTGCCCGAGCCGCTCTGGCCGACCTTCATCACCGCGATCCGCCGCAACGCCGACCGCGCCTGACCCCGCAAAAGGTCACCGTGACCTCTTGAGGTGTCGGTGACCCTTCGAAAGGTCACCGACCGCGCGAAAGGTCACGGTGACCCTTTGGTGGCGCCCGTCAATCGGCGACGACGAGCACGGGCGCCTGGTCCAGCTGTACGGCGACCTGCTGGCCGACCTCGAGGAGCGCGGCGGCCGTCGAGGGGATCTGGGCGTCGACGAGCGTGCCGTCGATGTCGAGCGTGACCTGCGAGATCGGGCCGCGGAAGGACACCGCCACGACGCTCGCGCCTGATCCGGCAGTGACCGAGACCGACTCGGGGCGGACCAGGGCGAAGCCGGAGGTCGTCGCGGAGCCCGCGAGAGTCGGCAACTGCTGACCCAGCACTGTCGCCGTACCGCCCGAGACGGTGGCGGGGATGCGGTTGGAGAGCCCGACGAAGGAGCCGACGAAGGGCGTCGCCGGCGAGGAGTAGAGCACCGACGGTGAGGCGAGCTGCTCGAGGCGACCGGCGTTCATGACGCCCACCCGGTCGGCGACGGCGAGCGCCTCCTCCTGGTCGTGGGTCACGAAGAGGGTCGTGGTGCCGACCTCGAGCTGGATGCGGCGGATCTCGTCGCGGAGCTGGACGCGGACCTTGGCGTCGAGCGCCGAGAGCGGCTCGTCGAGCAGGAGGACCGAGGGCTCGATCGCCAGCGCCCGCGCGAGTGCGACCCGCTGCTGCTGGCCACCGGAGAGCTGCCGCGGATAGCGCGAGCCGTGCTGGCCGAGGCCCACCAGGTCCAGCATGTCGCCGGCCCGCTTGGTCCGCTCGGACCTGGAGCGACCGCGCAGCTTGAGCCCGAAGGCGACGTTCTCCGCCACCGTCAGGTGCGGGAAGAGCGAGTAGGCCTGGAAGACCATCCCCATGTCGCGCTTGTTGGCCGGCACGCGGGTGACGTCGCGACCACCGACGACGACATGGCCGGACGTCGCGATGTCGAGCCCCGCTAGGATCCTGAGCGCCGTCGTCTTGCCACATCCCGAGGGACCGAGCAGCGCGATGAACTCGCCGGGCTCGATCGTGAGGTTGAGCCCGTCCAGCGCTTGGACGTCACCGTAGTAGCGCTTCACGTCCTTGAAGTCGACGGGTGTCCCCGAGCCGACAGCGGAGCCAGCAGCCATGGTCATTTGTCTTCCTTCAGGGTGAGCGCGAGCACGGGCCGATCACGACGACCGCTGAAGGCCATCATCACCACCATGAGCAGCGACAGTACGAGCATGATGGCGAACGACATCGCCATCGCCGCACCGCCGTCGTCGGCACGCACCTCGTTGAGCGCGGTGGGGAGCGTGGTGAAACCCATCAGGATCGCGACGGTGTACTCCCCCATCACGAGCGAGATCGTCAGGAACACGGCCGAGACGACGCCGGTGCGGATGTTGGGACTGATCACCCGCGCGATGACCGTGAACCAACCGGCGCCCAGCGAGCGGGCGGCCTCCGCCAGCGTCGTGACGTCGATGCCGGACAGTGCCGAGTCGACCGCCCGGTAGGAGTAGGGCAGCACGAGGATCACGTAGATGAACGTCAGCGTCAGTGGACCGAAGCCGATCAGGTAGTAGACCCACGAGTAGACATTGGTCATCCCGACCACGATCACCATCGGCGGGATCGTCAGCGGGAGCAGGCAGAGGAACTCCACGAGCCGCGTCGCCTGCGGGACGCGGAGCCGGACCCAGATCATCGTGGGGAGCAGCAGCACCAGCATGAGCGCGACGGTCAGCGCGGACATCTCGAGCGAGGTGATCAGCGGCTGGACCAGGGAGTCGAGGGTGAAGATCGCCTTCCAGTGGTCCAGCGTCAGCCGGCCACCGTGGAAGAAGTCCCGCAGGGAGTAGTCGACCATCGACCACAGCGGCACGAAGAAGAAGAGCCCGAAGGCGGCGAGGACGAGGCCACGCAGGAGGCGGGTCATGAGAGCCACCTCGACGTCCGCTTGAGCAGCACGGAGTAGGCGAACATGACGAGGGCCACGATGACCACCATCTCCAAGGCCACCGCATAGGCGAGGTGCTCGTGTCCGAGGGAGACCTCGCTGGAGAGCGACGACCGAATCGCCATCGGCAGGATCAGGGTGCCCTGCTGGATCATCGCCGCCGCCGTCGCGTAGGCCGCGAAGCCGTTGGCGAAGAGCAGCAGGAAGGCCCCGAGGAAGGCCGGCCGCAGGACCGGTACGACGACCTGGACGAAGTACTGCCAACGGGTCGCCCCGAGGTTGACCGCCGCCTCACGCCACTCCTGGCGCATGCCCTCCAGCGCCGGGATGAAGACGATCACCATCAGCGGGATCTGGAAGTACAGGTAGATGACGATCAGGCCCTTGAGCGTGGCGATCCAGTTGCCGCCGTACAGGTCGATGCCGAACTGCGCGTCGGCCCAGCGGGTGAGGAAGCCGTTGGCCGCGAAGGTCGAGATGAAGAGAAAGGCGAGCGTGACGCCCCCGAACTGCGCGAAGACGCCGGCCATGCCCATGATCCAGCGACGCAGCAGGCTGTGTGCCGGCATCGAGACGACGACGGCCGCGAGCATCGCCCCGAGCACCGCGCCCCCGATGGCGCTGGTCACGGCGAGGATGACCGAGTGCCGCAGGGCGGTGAGCAGCACCGGGTCGAAGACACCACCGAGACTGTCGAACGTCCAGGCGCCGTCCTTGTCCTGGAAGGCGCCGACGAGCACCTCGATCGTCGGCTCCAGGAGGAACGCGAAGACGTAGGCCAGGAACGGCAGCAGGGCGAGCGCGGGCAACCAACGCCGGAGACGTGTCACCTGTGCCCGCCCTGCTCTCCTGTTTGTTCTGTCAGACCGACAGCGTCAGCCGATGGCCTTGGCCCAGCCGGCGGCCAGCTGGGTGCCGACCTTCTCGGTCTGGTCCACGGTCGGGACGGTGACGTTCGCCGGCGTGTTCGGCAGCGCAGCCTGCGCGGCGGAGTCCACCGATCCGGCCTTGGTCATGTCGTCGATACGGGCCGGGACGGCACCGCCGGCGAGGAAGAGGTTCTGCACGTCGTCGGAGTAGAGGTACTCCTCCCACAGGCGGGCAGCCGCCGGGTGCGGAGCGTCCTTGTTGATCGCCTGGAAGTAGGGACCGGCGAGGCCGACCTGGTCAGAGGCCCAGACCTTCCACGTGGGGATCGCGGAGGCGTAGGAGAGCTGGTTGTAGCCCCAGCCGAAGACGACCGGCGTGGTGCCGTTGGCCAGCGTGTCCTTGCTCACCTCGACCGGGTTGAACGTGCCGGCCTTCTTCATCTGCTTCATGAAGTCCAGACCCGGCTGGATGTCGTCCGTGCTGCCGCCCTTGATCAGCGCGGCGTAGAGCACCGAGTTGGCGCCCTCGGCCGAGGTGGTCGGGTCGCCCGAGAAGACGACCTTGCCCTTGTACGCCGGCTTCAGCAGGTCGTCCAGCGAGGTGATTGCCGGGACCTTCGAGGAGTCGTAGCCGATGGCCATGTAACCCGAGTAGTCGTTGACCACTGTGCCGTCGGGGTCCTTGAGGTTGTCCGGGATGGTGTCGAAGTTGGCCACCTTGTAGGGCGCGAACTTGTCGAAGTTGGCGTAGGCCACGGCCTGGCCGACGTCGAGCACGTCGGGGTCGTTCGGCAGGCCCTTGATCGCGTCGACCTCGTCCTGCGAGCCCGCACCGGGGTTCAGCTCGGTGACCTTGATCTTGGGGTACTTCGCCTTGAAGCCGTCGATGATCTTGCCGTAGTTCGCCCAGTCGTGGGGCAGCGCGATCGTCGTGAGCGCGCCCTCCTTCTCGGCTGCGGCCTGGAGCTTGCCGAGGCCGCCGAGGTCGTCGGCCGATGCGGCGGTGGCCGCGGAGGCCGACGAGTCGTCGGCCTTCTTCTCCGGTGCGCCGCACGCGGCAAGGCTGGTGACGCTCGCGAATGCTGCGATCGCGACGAGCGAGGTACGGATCTTCACTGTTGCTCCCTATCGGGGTTCGGGATCTCGGGTATTCCGAGGGCGGAGACTGTCGGCACCTGGTGAAGCACTCGGCAACGTAGCGCATCCGGGAGGCGACGGACACGGGGCGAATCCCGGCGAACGTATGCGCTTGGTTAGGCTTGCCGACCGTGGCGACCGCACCTGAGTTCCAGTACTCCGACCTGCTTCCCGCGCATCACGACGACACGCCCTACCGGCTCGTCACCGCCGAGGGAGTCTCCACGATGGAGGTCGACGGCCGTACCTTCCTCAAGGTCGATCCCGAGGCGATCCGCCGCCTCACCTACGAGGCGATCCACGACATCCAGCACTATCTGCGCCCGGCGCACCTCGCCCAGCTGCGCAAGATCATCGACGACCCGGAGGCGTCGGGCAACGACCGCTTCGTCGCACTCGACCTGCTGAAGAACGTCAACATCTCCGCCGGCGGCGTGCTGCCGATGTGCCAGGACACCGGCACCGCGATCGTGATGGGCAAGAAGTCCGAGGGCGTCCTCACCGGCACCGACGACGCCGAGACGGTCGCGCGCGGCATCTTCGACGCCTACACCTCGCTCAACCTGCGGTACTCCCAGATGGCGCCGATCACGACGTACGACGAGAAGCCGACGGGCAACAACCTGCCGGCCCAGATCGAGCTCTACTCCACGCCGGGAACGGACAAGCCGGAGTACCACTTCCTCTTCATGGCCAAGGGTGGCGGCTCGGCCAACAAGTCCTTCCTCTACCAGGAGACGAAGGCGATCCTGAACCCCGAGCGCCTCCTGCAGTTCCTCGACGAGAAGCTCAAGTCCCTCGGTACGGCGGCGTGCCCGCCCTACCACCTCGCCGTGGTGATCGGCGGCACGAGCGCCGAGCACGCGCTCAAGACCGCCAAGCTCGCCTCGGCGCACTACCTCGACCACCTGCCGACGACCGGCACGGTGGCGGGCCACGGCATCCGCGACCCCAAGCTCGAGGACGAGATCTTCAAGCTGACCCAGGGCTTCGGGATCGGCGCGCAGTTCGGCGGCAAGTACTTCTGCCACGACGTGCGGGTCGTGCGCCTCCCCCGCCACGGCGCCTCCCTGCCTGTGGCGATCGCCGTCTCCTGCTCGGCCGACCGCCAGGCACTGGGCAAGATCACCGCCGAGGGCGTCTTCCTCGAGCAGCTCGAGACCGACCCGGCGCAGTACCTCCCCGACACCACCGAGCAGCACCTCATCGAGGGCGGCGAGGTCGTCCCGATCGACCTGTCGCTGCCGATGGAGGAGATCCTGGCCGAGCTGTCGAAGCACCCGGTGAAGACGCGCCTCTCGCTCACCGGCCCGCTGGTCGTGGCCCGCGACATCGCCCACGCGAAGCTCAAGGAGCGCCTCGATGCCGGCGACGGGATGCCGCAGTACATGAAGGACCACCCGGTCTACTACGCCGGCCCGGCCAAGACGCCCTCGGGCATGGCGAGCGGCTCGTTCGGCCCGACCACGGCCGGCCGGATGGACTCCTACGTCGACCAGTTCCAGGCCGCCGGCGGCTCGATGGTCATGCTGGCCAAGGGCAACCGCTCCAAGGCGGTGACCGAGGCCTGCCATGCCCACGGCGGGTTCTACCTCGGCTCCATCGGCGGCCCGGCCGCCCGGCTCGCGCAGGACTGCATCCGGTCCGTCGAGGTGCTGGAGTACGCGGAGCTCGGCATGGAGGCGATCTGGAAGATCGAGGTTGAGGACTTCCCGGCCTTCATCGTCGTCGACGACAAGGGCAACGACTTCTTCACAGATCCCGCCGGCTCCGTGACCGTCCCCCTGACGGGGATCCGGGTCCGCTCCGCGCAGTAGCACCGTCGCCGCGGGTCAGACGTGGCCGACGTACAGCCAGTACTGCTCCTCGCGACCCTGCAGCTCGACCGGGAAGGCGACGGCCTCGGCCCGCCAGCGCCCGAAGACGGCCTCCATCGCCGTCAGCAGCTCCGGTGCCTCGGAGGCGCTCCAGATCACCGTCGAACCTCCGGGGCGGGTGACGCGGCGGCACTCCTCGAGCAGCGGCTCGCGGTAGAGGTCGCCGTTGGCCTCATGCACCAGGTAGCCCGGGCCGTTGTCGACGTCGAGCAGCACCAGGTCGTAGTGGGACGGCGGCGCGACCCGGAGGTAGTGCGCGACGTCGGCGGTCTCCACCACCACGCGTGGATCGGAGAGCAGCGACGGACCGAACGGAATCGTCCCCTCGCTCATCCAGGTCACGAGGGCGGCCTCGAGTTCGACCACCGTCACGCGGTACACCCGCTCGTCGGCGAGGATCGCCTCGAGGGTGAAGCCCAGTCCCAGCCCGCCGACCAGCACCTCCCGCGGGTCGTGGTGCAGCGCGAGCGCCCGGGTCGCGAGCGCGACCTCGGTCGACGTCTCGACGGTGTCCATCACGAAGACCCCGTTGGCCCGCAGTTCGAGGGATCCGTCCTCCCGCATCCGTAGCACCAGTTCGCCACGATCAGAGACGCTTCGGGCAACCTCATCCACGTCGACAGAGGCTAGTGGTCAGGTGTCTCGAATGCCCCACACGGCGGCTTGCGAGCGTCTACGGTAATCCGCGGGAGGTGTGTCGCGGTGGGGGTCGCCAGGATTCCTGTCCTGTCGACGCTGCTCGGAGCGTTGTCCGGTGTGCTCGGTCGCTCCACCGCGCCCTCGTCGCGGGATGTCCGCGCGTTCCTCGACGCCGCGCCCGACGCCACGGTCGTCGTCGGCGCGGACGGGCTGATCCGCTACGCCAACGCCGGGATGGTCGAGCTGCTCGGCTATCAGATCGACGAGCTCGTCGGCCGGCATGTCGACATGCTGGTGCCCGACTCGGTGCGCCCACGGCACTCGGCGCTGCGCGAAGGATTCCAGTCGCGTCCGGCCCGCCGGTCGATGGGCAGCGGCCTCCACCTCGCCGCCCGCCACAAGGACGGCCACGACATCCCCGTGGAGATCAGCCTCGGACCGGTCGAGACCTCGGCCGGGCGGGTCACCGTCGCGGCGCTCCGTGACGCGACCCAGAAGCGGGAGACCGAGGCGGCCCTGACGCGAGCCCAGGAGCGCTACCGGCTGATGTCCGAGCAGGACCCGCTCACCGGCCTGGCCAATCGGCGAGGCTTCGAGAAGGCCTTCATCCAGCACCTCGAGCTGTGCCGCAGCAACGTCTCCGAGGGTGCACTGCTGTACGTCGACCTCGACCACTTCAAAGAGGTCAACGACTCGCTCGGCCACGACGCCGGTGACCGGCTCCTGATCGCCGTGAGCGACGCGATGCGCGCGGCACTCCGCGACACCGACGTCATCTCGCGACAGGGCGGGGACGAGTTCCTCGTGCTGCTCCACCGCGCCGAGCCCGTCGAGGCGGTCGCGGTGGCGGAACGGATCGTGGACGCCGTACGGCAGGAGGCGTTGCGCTTCGGTGAGGCGAGCGCTGCCGTCTCGGCCTCCGCCGGGGTCGTCATGATGGCCGACCTGCGGGTGGAGGACGTCACGACAACCACCCTGATGAGCCGCGCCGACACCGCGCTCTACGAGGCGAAGGCGGCCGGCCGGAACCGGGTCAGCGTCTTCCGTCCCGAGCCGTCCGGGGCATAACAACCACCCTCGTGGTGCTATGGGGATGTGACTTCCTCAAACGATGGATTCAGGATCGAACACGACTCCATGGGAGAGGTGACGGTCCCCGTCGACGCGCTGTGGCGGGCACAGACCCAGCGCGCCGTCGAGAACTTCCCGATCTCCGGCACGCCGCTGGAGCCCGAGCTGATCCACGCGATCGCGCACGTCAAGGCAGCTGCCGCCCGGGTCAACGCCGAGCTCGGCGTCCTCACCCGCGAGCAGGCCGACGCCATCGATGCCGCCGCCGCGATCATCGCCGCCGGCGAGTACGACGACCAGTTCCCGATCGACGTCTTCCAGACCGGCTCCGGCACCTCGTCGAACATGAACGCCAACGAGGTCATCGCCTCGCTCGCTCTTCGCGAGGGCATCGAGGTCCATCCCAACGACCACGTCAACGCGTCGCAGTCGTCCAACGACACCTTCCCCACGGCCATCCACGTCGCGGCCGCCCTGGCCGTCCGGGAACAGCTGCGGCCCGCGATCGACCGGCTCGCGGCGAGCCTGGAGGCCAAGGCGGTCGAGTTCTCCGGTGCGGTGAAGTCCGGCCGCACTCACCTCATGGACGCCACGCCGGTGACGCTCGGGCAGGAGTTCGGCGGCTATGCGGCGACGATCCGTTATGCGCAGGAGCGGCTCGACGCCGTACTCCCCCGGGTGCGGGAGCTGCCGCTCGGTGGCACCGCGGTCGGCACCGGCATCAACACCCCTGCCGGCTTCCCCCAGCGGGTGATCGAGTCGCTCTCCGAGTCGACGCACGAGCCGTTCACGGAGGCAAGGAACCACTTCGAGGCCCAGGGCACGCGTGACTCGCTCGTCGAGCTCTCCGGCGTGCTCAAGACGCTCGCCGTCGGGCTGATCAAGATCAACAACGACCTGCGCTGGATGTCGTCCGGCCCGACGACCGGACTCGCCGAGATCCACCTGCCCGACCTGCAGCCGGGCTCCTCGATCATGCCCGGCAAGGTGAACCCGGTCCTGCCCGAGGCGACGCTCATGGTCGCCTTCCAGGTGATCGGCAACGACGCGACCGTCACCGCCGCCGGCGCGTCCGGCTCCTTCGAGCTCAACGTCGCGATGCCGGTCATGGCGCGCAGCGTGCTCGAGTCGATCCGCCTCCTCGCGAACTCGATGACCGTCCTCGCCGAGCGCACGATCGACGGCATCGTCCCCAACGTCGAGCGCATGCGCGCCTACGCCGAGTCCTCCCCCTCCATCGTCACGCCGCTCAACAAGTACGTCGGCTACGAGGCCGCCGCGAAGATCGCCAAGCGCGCGCTGGCCGAGGGCATCACGATCCGCGAGGCCGTGGTGCTCGAGGGGCACGTCAGCAGCGGCGAGGTCACCGAGGCCCAGCTCGACACGCTCCTCGACGTCGAGTCCATGACCCACCCCTGACGGTTCCTGAGCCCCACCGTGGCGACACGCCGACATTCCCGGCGTGTCGTCAGATCCGGCTGCAAGAACGGACATCAGCACGTGCACGTCCTGGCGAGTTCCGCCGTGGCGCGGATCGTGGAAACCACCTTCTCGGGTTCACGCATCACTTCGCGCCAGGTGAACCGCAGGACGCGCCAACCGATCGACGTCATGGCGGAGTAGCGCGCACAGTCCCGGTTGAACTCTGCCCGGACCTTGCCGTGGAACTCCCAGGACTCCGCTTCGATGGCGATGCCCAGGAGCGGATTGGCGAGGTCGGGGTGAAAGACGAGGTCACCGACCTGCATCCGGAACTGAGGTACGACCTCGAGCCCGGACTCGACCGCGCAGGCCCGCAGCGCCGACTCGAACGGATTCGCAGCCAGGCCGCTCGCCAATCGAACGACGTGCCGTGCCCGAACCCCGCGCTCACCGGGCAAGGCGAGGGCCCCGTCCCGCAGGTCCTGCTCGGTCAGATCCTGATGGCGGAGAGCCGAGTCGACGACCGCGAGTCCGTCGGCGAAGGGGAGGTCCGCAGCACACATCAGGGCCGTCTGGAGCCTGCCGGTCGCCCATCCATCGAGCGCCTCCCGACGTACGTCGACCCGCACCGTCCCCGCCGGTGCCGGCCTGCCGCGAGGAACGCCGACCTTCGGCAGGACCGGTGGCAGCCGCACCTCCCAGCCCCAGTGGAGCGCCGCGCTCTCGTAGAGCAGGTAACCGTTGCTCGACCGTGCGATCTCCAGCGCCTCGTCGGTCGTGGGTAGGGCGTAGCGATCTCGACCCACGTGCACCAGCAGGCCTTCGCGCAGTGCCCGACGGACGGCCTTTCGGCCGCAGTTGCGCATCAGGACCGCTGTACCGACCAGTCCGCCATTGACCTGCGCGAGTTCGACCGGGTGCATGCCGGGATGGTGCCCGAGTTCCATCCGCGTCGTCCTCGCTCATCCACAGGCGTCCGTTCGTGCGGCCCACGAGCGCGACACGCCGTACCGTGCGGCGTGTCGCATCTCTGCGCCGCAAGAACCGCCGCTGGGTGGGTACGACGTCTGCATGACTGAACAGCCCGACCAGAACGCCGCCACCGATCAGGACCAGTCCGAGGGCCAGGTCTCCGAGGTCCAGAGCTTCGACGGCCAGGAGACCGATGCCGGCGACACCGTGCCGGAGGGAGGCTCCGACCCGGGCGGCGCGCCCAAGGAGAACGAGCGCGACAACGACCAGAAGAAGTGAGCCCGCGGGAGGCCTAGTACCAGCCGTAGCTCTCGCTGTGGCCCCATGCGCCGCAGGGCGAGCCGTAGCGGCCCTGGATGTAGCCGAGGCCCCACTTGATCTGGGTGATCGGGTTCGTCTGCCAGTTGGGGCCGGCCGAGGCCATCTTGGAGCCGGGCAGGGCCTGCGGGATGCCGTACGCACTGGAGGACGGGTTGTCGGCGTTGACCCGCCAGCCGGACTCTCGGGTCCAGAGCCTGTCGAGGCAGCCGAACTGGTCGCCGCTCCAGCCGAAGTCGCCGAGGAGGGCCGACGCGATCGCCTTCGGATCACCGTCGGCCGCGTCGACCGTCTGGGTCACTGCCTGCACGTCGGTGGCGGCAGCAGCCGCGAGCGAGGCCGCCTTGGCCGGGTCGGCGGCCGCGCGGCGGTCACTCGAGCGGGAGAGCTCGGGCGTGCGGGTCACGGTCGCCGAGGTCGTCGGCCTGCTGATGGTGGCGGCGGCGTTGACGACGCCCTCCCCGCCAGCGGCTACGCCGCCGACCACGACGGCACCGGTCGCGGCAGCGGCCACGCCGCCGAGGATCGCGGTGGCGCGTACGACGGTGTGCGAGGCCTGACGGGGCGGCTTGACCGCCTTGCGCTTGCCGCCCTGCGTGACGCGCGGAGCCGGTACGACCGGCGCCTCGGAGATCTCGATGAAGGCGGGGACTGCGGTGCGAGAGGGGGTCGACACGGTGCGCTCGGCGCGGCGGCGCGGCGCGGCGTGCTTCCCCACTCTGTGTCCCCTCAAACCTTCATCGTCGTGCAAGTCGGCCCCCACCATGCCTGAGCACGGTGGGGGCCGCAAACCGAACACGACTATCTGTGGAAGATTTCTGTCACGCAGGGCCCCTTAGGTCTCTGCAGTCACAGAAGGCACAGGAGTCACAGCACGTAGTTCTCCAGCATCTCGGTCACGAGGGCCGCGATCGGCGAGCGCTCCGAGCGGGTCAGCGTGACGTGGGCGAACAGCGGGTGCCCCTTGAGCTTGTCGACCACGGCGACCACGCCGTCGTGGCGACCGACCCGCAGGTTGTCCCGCTGGGCGACGTCGTGGGTGAGGACCACCTTCGAGCCCTGACCGATGCGGGAGAGCACCGTCAGGAGCACGTTGCGCTCGAGGGACTGGGCCTCGTCGACGATCACGTACGCGTCGTGCAGCGAGCGACCACGGATGTGTGTGAGAGGCAGCACCTCCAGCATCCCGCGGTCGACGATCTCGTCGATCACGTCCTGCGACGTCATCGCACCGAGCGTGTCGAAGACCGCCTGCGCCCAGGGGCCCATCTTCTCGGCCTCGGAGCCCGGCAGGTAACCGAGCTCCTGACCACCCACCGCGAAGAGCGGCCGGAAGACGACGACCTTCTTGTGCTGGCGACGCTCCATGACGGCCTCGAGACCGGCCGCGATCGCCATGGCCGACTTGCCGGTGCCGGCACGACCACCCAGAGACACGATCCCGACCTCGGGGTCGAGCAGCATCTCCAGCGCGATCCGCTGCTCGGCCGAACGGCCGTGGACGCCGAACGCCTCGCGGTCGCCGCGCACCAGGTGGACCATCTTGTCGGCGCCGACGCGACCGAGTGCCGTGCCGCGGTCGGAGAGCAGCACGAGACCGGTGTTGACCGGGAGCTCACGGCCCGCATCGAGGTCGATCACGCCGTCGTCGTACAACTCGTCGAGGTCGGCGGAGGCGAGCTCGAGCTCGACCATGCCGGACCAGCCGACCTCGGAGTCGGAGATGGTCTCGGCGCGGTACTCCTCGGCCTCGAGGCCGACCGCGGAGGCCTTGATCCGCAGCGGCAGGTCCTTGGAGACCAGGACGACGTCGCAACCCTCGTCGGCGAGGTTCTTCGCCACCGCGAGGATGCGGGTGTCGTTGTCGCCGAGGCGGAAGCCGGACGGCAGGGCGTCGGGCGACGTGTGGTTGAGCTCGACCCGGAGTGTGCCGCCCTCGTCGCCGATCGGGACCGGGGCGTCGAGACGGCCGTGCGAGATCCGGAGGTCGTCGAGGGTGCGCAGCGCGGTCCGCGCGAAGAAACCCAGCTCGGGGTGGTGACGTTTGCCCTCCAACTCCGTCACCACGACGACTGGGAGGACGACCTCGTGCTCAGCGAAACGCTTGAGCGCGCCCGGATCCGCGAGCAGCACGCTCGTGTCCAGGACATAGGTCTTGACGGCCGGCTTCTGCGGCGACTTGGCCACGCGATTCACCCCATCACGACCGCGCGCACACCCCTCGCCCGGCCTCAGTTCATGCAGATGGACCGGGAAGGAACCCGAAGGCCGGGGTGGCGGCCTCCCTCACCACAGCACGCCTCGGCGTGGTGTGTGATCAGGTCGTGAACGCTCACGAACGGGCCTCCTGGCTTCGATGGGCTTCCCCGCCCACCGATGCAGCGAACGTACGCCGGGCATCCAACGTTGCGCGGCAACACGCCGCATTTCACCGGTGAACAGTTTGTTTCGGCGCCGAGTGCCTCAGCGGCCGAGGCGGCGCTCGCGGCGGGCATAGTCGCGGAGCGCGCGGAGGAAGTCGACACGACGGAAGTCGGGCCAGAGCGCCTCGCAGAAGTAGAACTCCGACTTGGCCGACTGCCAGAGCAGGAAGCCACCGAGACGCTGCTCGCCCGACGTACGGATGACAAGGTCAGGGTCGGGCTGGCCTGCGGTGTAGAGGTGGCCCTCGATGGAGTCGGCGATGTGTTCGGGGGTGAGGTCCTGCGCGAGCTCCTCGAGCGAGGTGCCGCGGCTGATGTGCTCCGCGAGGAGGGAACGGACGGCGTCGGCGATCTCACGGCGACCGCCGTACCCGACGGCGACGTTGACCAGCAGGCCGTCGACGTCGCGGGTCGCCTCGGCGGCGGCCTTGAGCCGCTCCGCCGTGCGGGAGGGAAGCAGGTCGAGCGCGCCGACCGGATGGATCCGCCAGCGACGCTGATCGGCCAGGGAGTCGACCGCCTCCTCGATGATCGCCAGCAGCGGGACGAGCTCGGCCTCGGGGCGGTTGAGGTTGTCGGTCGAGAGCAGCCAGAGCGTGACGATCTCGATGCCGACCTCCTCACACCACGTGAGGAGCGGCTCGATGTTGGCGGCGCCGACGCGGTGTCCGTGGGCCGTGTCGCGGCCGACGGCCTTGGCCCAGCGGCGGTTGCCGTCGAGCATCACACCGACGTGCTTGGGCAGCGTCTCCGGAGGAAGCCGACGGAGCATCCGCGCCTCGTAGGCGGGGTAGAGCGTCCTGCGGACGCCGTCCTTCCAGTCAGCCACCCCGCCAGCCTAATCGCGTCGAAGCATGGGGTCATCGAGTGGCGGGTACGGTCTCCGCATGAACAGCGCACGAGCCGGGGAGTTCCGCGACCGCGTCTCGGATTTCGTCGACGACGCGGTGGAGACGGCGAGCCAGCGTCTCGCGGAGATCAAGCCGAAGCTGCGCGGCTGGCCCCATGCCGGCAGCGTGCCCCTCATCCTGGCCGCGAGCATCGTGCTCTACGTGCTCGCACCCTCAGGGGCGCCGCGCATCGGGGCGGCGGTCTTCGGCGTCTCCTCGCTCCTGCTCTTCAGCGTCTCCGCGGTCTACAACTGCGGCACCTGGCGCGGTCGCGCTCATGCTGTCCTCAAGCGCTGGGACCACGCGAACATCTTCGTGCTGATCGCCGGCTCCTACACGCCCTTCACCCTGCTGCTGCTCCACGGTCACACCCGTACGACGCTGCTGTCGCTCGTGTGGGGAGGCGCCCTGGCCGGGGTCTTCTTCCGGATCTTCTGGACACATGCGCCGCGCTGGCTCTACGTGCCGATCTACATCGCGATGGGCTGGGCGGCGATCTTCTTCATCCCGGCCTTCTTCCACGGCGCCACTGCGCTCGGGGTCGGCATCGGCGTCGCGGTCTTCACGCTGATCTGCGTCGGCGGAGCGCTCTACACGCTGGGCGGCGTCGTCTACGGCTTCCGGCGGCCCAACCCGTGGCCGCAGTGGTTCGGCTTCCACGAGGTCTTCCACGTCTTCACGATCCTCGCGTTCGCGGCCCACTACACGGGAGTCTCGCTGGCGACGTACGCCGTGCGCTGAGTCCGCTCGACGGATCAGCGCGACGGGTCAGCGCGACGGGTCAGGCGCGGACGGCCAAGGTGTCGCCGCCGCGGGCCTTGGCGTCGTACATCGCCTCGTCGGCGCGGGCGATCAGGTCGGTAGCGGTGCCCCCGTGGTACGTCGCCACACCGACGCTGACCGTGGGCCGGAGTGGACCGCCGGGGGCGTCGATGGGCTCCGAGGCGGCGGCGACCGTCTGCATGGCGAAGGAGACGGCGTGGGCGACGTCGAGCCCGGTCACGAAGATCACGAACTCGTCGCCACCGAAGCGCGCCACACTCCCACCGCGGCCCACCAGCCCCGCGAGCCGCCGGGCGGTGGTGGTGAGCACGGTGTCGCCGGCGAGGTGTCCGCGGGTGTCGTTGAAGGACTTGAACTTGTCGATGTCGATGAGCATCAGCGCCAGCGCCTCGCCGTAGCGTTCCGCTCGCTCGACCGCGCCGATGAGGAGCCGTTCGAGGCCGGCGCGGTTGAGCACGCCGGTGAGCGCGTCGATCTCCACCGGGTCGACGGCGGCGTAGGGGTCGCGGGAGAGCTCGGCATAGGCGAAGTGCACCGACAGCCCGGTGGCGAGCGCCGACCACTGCATCAGGTCGGCGCCGACGGCCTGCAGCGCGACGCCGAGCACGGCGGCCGCGATGATGCCGTACAGGGACCAGCGCAGGAGGCCGCGGCTGTAGTCGGCACGGCGGCCGAGCATGGCCGCGGCGAGGACGATCAGCGCGATGTTGAAGACGCCGTGGACGAGATAGCCCACGCCACGGCCGCCGCCGAAGCCGGCGTCGAGGGTGAACTGCCGCTCCCACCACGGGACGTCGGCGAAGCTCAGCGCCACGAGGAGGACCGGCTCGAGCGCCAGCAGGACGAGCAGCGCCGCGCGCGGGTGCCCGGGAACGCCCACGGCACGGCGGGCGAAGAGGTACATGCCGATCGTCGTGAAGGAGACGAACGCGAACCAGACCCCGTGGACCTGCGTCGACGTGCCCCCGTCACGGGTGTCGAGGTACGCGCACCAGCACCACCCCAGGACCGCGACGTTGATCAGGCCGATCCAGGGCCAGCCGGCGGCCTGCGGGGTCCGCGCGAAGGAGACGATGACGAGGACGGCCGCGAGGCCCACGGCGATCGCTGCCGCCACCTCCATCGAGACCCCCTCGTCGTACTGCCGCCGCACCCACCGTAGGGCCCTCACACGATCTTCGTCAGATCCTCCACCGTGGTGACCGGAGCGAGACAGACGAAACCACGGCAGACGTACGCCGTCGGGCTGCCGTCCTTGGCATGGCGGTCGGCGAGCAGCGGAATCTCCGGAGTGGCTTCGCCAGCGACGGCCACGATCCCTCCGGGTCGGGCCATGGCGGCACGGACGAGCTCGTCACGCGCCGGCCCGAGCGGGCCGACGACCGCGATCTCCTCGGGGCCATGCTCGAGGAGGGCGGCGGCGGTGAGGCTGTGACCGGCGAATCGTGGGGCCTTCTCCATGAGCTGGCTCGTCGTGGTCAGGGCCGCCTCCGCCCCCTCCCTGAACCGGCTCTCGCCCGTCAGCGCATGCGCAGTCACCAGTGCGTGGATCATCGCGCTCGTGCCCGACGGGCTCGCGTTGTCGGACGCGTCCCGCGGCCGGATCAACAGGCGCTCGGCGGCGGGCACATCGGCGGCCGTGTCGAAGAAGCCGCCGTCGCCTGCGTCGAATCGTGCGAGCGCCGAGTCGAGGAGCGCTGTGGCCCTCGCGAGCCAATCCGCGTCGACCGTGGCTCGCGCGAGGTCGAGGAAGGCTTGGGCCACGCAGCCGTAGTCCTCCAGCACGCCGGCGTGTTTGCCTGCCGCCCCGTCGCGGGAGACGCGAAGCAGCCGGAGGGTGCATGACTCCGGCTCCTCTGGGTTCCAGTTCCATTCACCCTGCGAATGGATTGCCACCAGAACCTCGCCCGCCTTGACCGCCACCTCGATCAGGTCCTCACGTCCAAGACGGAGTCCGGCGTCGACCAGCCCGCTGATCGCCAGCCCGTTCCAAGCCGCGACGACCTTGTCGTCCCGTGCCGGCCGGACGCGTTGTGCACGGACGTCGAGGAGTCGAGCCTTCACCTCGCTGAGTCGTCTCAGCTCGTCCGGGTCAGTCGGCGCATGTCTCAGCTGGAGTGTCGACGTACCGTGCTCGAAGGTGCCGGCCTCGGTGACGTCGAAGACCTCGGCCGCCCATTGCCCGCGCTCGACGCCGAGCGCCTCGGTGAGCTGGGCCGGCGTCCAGACATAGAAGCGGCCCTCCTCCCCCTCGGAGTCGGCGTCCAGGGCGCTGGCGAAACCGCCTTCGGGTGTGCGCAGCTCGCGGATCATGAAGTCGGCCGTCTCTCCGGCGATGCGGTCGCCCAGATCGGTGCCGAGGCGCGCGTAGAGGCCGAGGAGCAGGCCGTTGTCGTAGAGCATCTTCTCGAAGTGCGGCACCACCCAGCCGCGATCGACCGAGTAGCGCGCGAAGCCGCCACCGATCTGGTCGTATATCCCGCCGCCCGCCATCGCCGCCACGGTCCGGTTCAGCATCATCCGGGCCTTGTCGCCGCTGCTGCGGCGGAGGAACTCGAGCACCATCGACGGCGGGAACTTCGGTGCTCCGCCAAATCCGCCGGCCGCTGGGTCGAACTGCTCCGCCAACGCCTCGACTGCTTCGCTCGTCGAGTAGGACGCGCCAGCGGCCGTATCGAGACCACTGCCCTGCGCGAGGTGCTCCCGCACGTTCGCCGCCACCTGGTCGATCTGGTCGCGCCGGTTCACCCAGCCGTCGGAGAGCGCCTGCAGGAGCTGCGTGAAGGCCGGGATACCGTGCGCCGGTCGCGGCGGGAAGTACGTGCCGGCGAAGAACGGCGAGCCCTCGTGATCGAGGAAGACCGTCATCGGCCACCCGCCCTGCCCGGTCAGCGCCGTCGTCGCGGCCATGTAGACCGCGTCCACGTCGGGCCGTTCCTCCCGGTCGACCTTGATCGAGACGAAGTGCTCGTTCATGTACGCCGCCGTCGACTCGTCCTCGAACGACTCATGAGCCATGACGTGGCACCAGTGACAGGCGGCGTAGCCGACCGACAACAGAATTGGTGTATCACGGCGCTTTGCCTCGGCGAACGCTTCGGGCCCCCACTCCCACCAATCCACTGGATTCTCCGCGTGTTGGAGCAAATACGGGCTTGTCGCGCTAGCCAATCTGTCGGCCATGCCTGCCACCTTCCGCCAGTGCGAATATGCATCGCTCAGCCCTCCTGATGCATATTCGTGATGCATATTCGATCCGAAACGAGCGTAGGATGAGCCCTCTCGGGGCTCGCTCAGCCCAGCGTAGAAGGGAGCAGCAATTGACGACTCGCAAGCGGTCGCTGCTGCTGGCGCAGGGCAAGGAGCGCCGGCTCGACGAAGGGCGCAAGGCTTGGCGGGTGCGGATGTACGCCACCGACAGCGGCTACCAGGTGCTTTTCAAGGCGCCGGCCGGCGAGGGCGAGCCGTGGAAGCGAGTCCTCAGACGCGCCGCAACGGAGGACGAGGCTCGCAAGATCTTCGCCCAAGCCGAGGCCGCGCTCGACACCGAGCAGGCCACGCCGACCAGCGCGCGGGTGAAGGCGACACAGACGATCGCTGCACTCGGCGCTGCCTACCTCGAGGACGGCCGAAAGCGCGGCAAGGCGGTCCGGACCATCCAGGGTCGTGAGTCGCGGCTCAACGCCCACATCATCCCGACGATCGGTGACGTCCAGGTCGCGAAGTGGCGGATCGAGCACAGCCGCAAGGTGATGGAGAAGGCATCGAGGACGCTCCATTCGGCTCGTGGCAAGGAGGACCTGCGCGGGGCGATGGCCGCGATGCGCAAGCTCGCCTGGCGACTGGGCTGGCTCGACCGGTCGATCGATCCGCTGGACGGTCTGGAGATCGGTCGCTCGACGGTGCTGCATGGCGCGACAGCGCACTACGTCGACCCGCGACTGCGTCCGGAGACTCGCCAGGTGCGGGCGATGGCCGCGGGTGCGGACGCCCTCTGCGGGCCGGACGGGACCGATCCCCTGATGACGCGGCTCTTGCTCTTCGGAACCAAGATCCGCGTCGCCGGCTTCGGTGGCCTCCGGCTCAGCGAACAGAACGGGCTCCGCGCGATCGACGTTTTCTTCGACCGCGGCTACGTGCACGTCAACGGCTCATGGACCACGCCCCGGAACTCTCCCGGCTTCCGCGGGCCGGTGAAGAACCACGTGATCCACGAGGTCCCCCTCCCCCGCTCGCTGATGCACGACGAACTGCTGCCGCGCGTGAAGTATCTGCTTGGGCTGCCAGCGAGGGCCTCGCTCCAGCAGGTGCTCAACGCCCAGGAGGAGGAGCGCGAACGCCGGGCCCGACTGGCCCAGCGTTCCGGCGACTCGAACCTGACCTGGTGGAACTATCCCGTCCCGCCCGAGGACGAGCAGTGGCTCTTCGTCGACACGGTCACCGGCCTGCCGGTGAAACCGGAGATGCACAACGAGCGCTGGCACCGCGTCCGTCTCTGGGTCGACGAGCACGACCCGGACAACGCCTGGCCGAAGACGATCGTCTACCGCAACCTCCGCCACCACGCCGCGACCAAGTGGTTCCACGACGAGCTTGGCGAGCCCTGGGAGGTCGTCGCCCAGTACCTCGGCGACAAGCTCACCACTGTGCTCAACCACTACGTCCGCGCCGGCGAGGACGCGCTCCGGGATTCCGTCGCCAAACTTGCCAGGCGATAGCACGGCTTCTGCCCGGACCTATGCCGAACCGTCGATCGGCGGTGCCTAACGCGGCACGCCGCGTCACTGCGCCCACATAGACGCACCTCCGCATTGCGCATCCGTCCGAGCCCGCGAGACCGAGACCGACGACGCCTCGATCAAGAATCCTGTTAGGGAGGAGGTAGCGTCCTTATAGTCGGCTCGCGACGGTAGTGGTTCGGAGAGAGTCGTCCTTTCTGATGCTCCTATCGTCCGTCAAGCGACGTGGAGCCAGTTTCGGTAGGTCTGGGCGAGGTTGTCGTTGCGGCGGATTCCGCGTTCGAGCTCGCTGATGGTGATGGGCCAGACGCCGAGCTCGTTGGCTGCGGTGGTCAGGGTGATGTTCTTGGCCTGGCGCAGCGGACGCAGGTCGTCGACGGCCGGGACGGTGACGGGGGTCGTCAGGTAACGGAAGACCTCCCGGGCGATCGCGCGCTTGAGTTTGCGGATGATCTCCATCGAGCTGAGGCCGGCCTGGCGTTGCTTGGTGACGTAGTCCTTGGTGCGGGGGTCCTTGGCCATGCGTACCAGTGCGATGCTGTGCAGTGCGCTGTTAGCGGCACGGTCCCCGCCACGGGACAACCGGTGCCGGGTGATCTTGCCCGAGGATGCCTGGATCGGGCTGGTGCCGCAGAGTGCTGCGAAGGCTGCCTCGGACCGTAGGCGCTCGGGGTTGCCGCCGGCGGTGAGCAGCAGTTGGGCACCGGTGTCGGGGCCGACGCCGTAGGCGGCCCGCAGCCCGGGGTTGGCGGCGGTGACGAGCTGGTCGAGCTCGATGCCGAGCTTGTCGTGCTCACGCTGCAGTTCGATGCAGCGCTGGGACAGGGTCTTCAGGGCCAGCATGATGGCCCGCTCGAGGGACTCACGGTCTGGTCGGATCTGGATGCGGGCGAGGACCTTGATGCGCTCCTCGCGTCCCATCGAGCGGTAGCGCTCGCGGATCGCCGTGGGCGCGGTGATGAGCTGGTGGTGGATCTGGATCATCGCTGCAGTCCTCGCCTTGCGTGCCGAGCGGCGGGCGTTGTGCAGGGCCCGGATGCCTTCAATGACCGCGGGGTCCTTGGCGGGAGCCGTGCGATGGGAGCCCAGCGCCGCGCGCGCCGCCTGGTAGGCATCGATCGGGTCAGACTTGCCCAGGCGACGACGTTCGGCGCGTTCGGGCCGCATCACCTCGACGACCTCGATGTTGGCGGCGCGGGCCGCGGTGGCGATGCCGACTCCGTAGGAGGAGGTGCCCTCGATCCCGACCGCGGCCACATCGCCGTGGCTGGTGATGAACGCCAAGGTGCGTTGGTAGCCCTCGGGGCTGGTGGGGAACTCCTTGTCGCCCAGGTCGTGGCCCAAGGCGCTGATGACGGCGACATGGATCGATTCCTCGTGGGTGTCCACGCCGCCGTAGACCTGCCCGGACTGTGCTTCGACTGTCATGCTGGAACTGCCTTCCACTCGTGAGGGTGGGCCCCAGCCGGGTGGGCAGACAGGACAGTAATGAGGCGCTTGCCAGGCTCTTATGAAGTCATGTCCGCCCGGCTGGCGCCGTTCAACGGCCTCCACCAGAGCCGGGCATTACAGAATCAAGACAGCCCAGCAGGACGTCAGTCGGACACATCGAGCCACGACCCCGGTGGAGTGTTCCGATCATTACTGTCGGTGCTCCCCGGCATGATGTCGGCATGGCGAAGTTGGACCCTGAGTGGGCGATCGAAGAGATCAACGCGTTCCTGAATGTCACGACACAGGTAGTGCCCGACATGGGACCTGGTATCGCGTACTTCGGAACGGTCATGCGCGGCCCCGAGACCGAAGCCTCGCAACGTGCCCACGTGGTGGAGCAGATTCTCGATCGGGCGCTCCCCGGCTGGGAGAAGGACCGCCCGAAGAAGGACAGCGAGTTCTCGTGGCTCCGAGACCAGGCTTCTCGGGCCAAGGCCGCGTTGCAGCGACAGGCCGAGTTGGCTGAGAAGTTGGGGGACAACGCGCCCGACATGGATGCCTCGAACCTCCACCCGTGGGCGTGGGAAAACGGGAAGTCCTACTGGAACACGGGGCACTACCACCAGGCCGTCATGCAGGCCGCTATCCGGATCAACGCGGAGACACAGGCGAAGTTGGGCCGGATGGACGTGTCGGAGGTCGCACTGTTCAACGAAGCTTTCTCGCTCGACGCTCCGAAGGACGGAGCGCCTCGGCTTCGGCTTACTAAGGATGACGGCGGCAAGACCTATCAGAATCTCCACCGTGGCGCCCGGGCGTTCGCGGACGGGCTCTACACCGCAATTCGTAATCCCGGCATGCACAAGCCGCAACAGAGCGACGGCGGCGAGGAGCAGTTGGCACTAGAGCAGTTGGCCGCGTTCAGTCTTCTGGCGCGGTGGGTGGACCAGGCGACCCTCGATACGGCTTGAGCAACGCGAGGCCACACGCCAGCTACGAACGCCGACTTCCGGCGTTCCCGGCAGAAATTGAGGGACAGGTGCGATCCGCGTTCAGCGTTGGACAGGCCAGAGTCAGAGCGTTGAGACCCTCGGGGAACGCGTGAGGCTAGGCCGTAACAAGAGCCGTACCGCGGAGGGCCGACGTTACGGCGGACTCGTCGGTGACTCCTTCTAAGGGAGCTGCCCTTCTCGATTCAGTTCTTGGTAGGCCTGTCCGATCCGCATGAAGTCTTCTTCGATGCCGCCGGGGCGCGCGATGACCCAGTGCTGAGCGCCTTGCCATTGGCGTTCGTTGTACCAACGCGCGACGTCGGACGTGACTGTGGTGGTCTCGCTCGTCGGTCCGAGGCCGAGCAAGATGCGCGGGCTGATAGGCATGGCGATCTGGTTGGCGTCGCCGAGGGCAACACCTTGGTGTGGGCCAACGCCGACGTGGCCGGGCTTCATAACGATAACGGGACTGTCGCCGATGACGAACTCGGAGCCTTCCGGGGCGAGCCCGAGTTGCACCTTCCACTTCCCCAAGATGGCGCGAGCACCCTCCAGGTTGATCGGATTCCTGTCGCAGTGCCACTCATCCGAGCCTTCGCTTATGGCGCGTTCGTGCAGCTGGATGGTGAAGTCGACGAGCTCCTCGGCGCTGGTGGCTTCTTCACCAAACGTGTTGCGGTAGGCGGTGGCGATCATCGGCAGGTGCTGGCCGAGGACACTGGTGATGCTCTGCTCGACGACCTGGCCTGTGAGGTTCATCCGTGCGGTCATCATGCCGCGGCTACGTGCCCAATGAACGGCGATCAGATCCCGCAAGGGTTCTTCGTCGCCTGGCTGCAGCGTCGGCTTCTCCTTGAGCCGAGCAAGGACATGTCCGGCGCGCGTTTCGACGCGACCCCACATCATCTCGGTCTCGTCCGGGGCATGCGCATCGAAGACAGTCTCGAAGATGCGAGACCCGAAGGGCACGCGCCGGTGCCGAGATGCGGCGCGGTCGTAGAAGGCGACCTGTCCGTGCTTGTCGGCGAATCCCTTGATGAGGAAGCGCGACACCGTGTGCTGCCCCATGGGTGCCCCAGGTTGTGTCGCCGCGGTCATGCCATCAAGTTTCGGGTACTGGTCAAGGGGCTTACCGCAGACCGTATCGGCGTCGATTTAGGCTCAGCGACGGACAGGAGTGTGCCGCCTATGGGCGTGCCAGAGATCGGCTCCCCTACACAGTTCACGAGTTGCTGGTAGGCGTCCTTGGCGGTCCGAACGGAACTAGCCCTGCGAAGTGCACAGAGTTGCCGTATGGACTTCACGTTCCAGACCTATGCGCTCGTCGGGGTCTAGGAGACCATCCGGACTTCGCCGACGGTTGTCGATGGCCCTTCGAGCAATAGAGTCTGCTCATGCCGCGATCCGCGCGCTGGCTAGGTAGGTCTTACCGCCGCCTGTGGTCACGCGCCACAGTTCCTCGGCGGCTGAAACGCACGCTCGCAGTGACAGGCGGCGGCACGCCTACAAGTTCACGCCTAGTCCTCTGTCACTGGCGCTCGCCCTTATCGCGATCGAGGTCGTCCTCACGCTCGGCCTGCACGTGCGAGATGAACCAGGTGGCGACAGCAGCGGTCACAGATCCCACTAGTGCGATGCCGATCACCATCAGGGCGACCGCGATGGAGCGGCCGGTTGTGGTGACCGGGAATCGGTCGCCGTACCCGACCGTTGTCACCGTCTCGCACGCCCACCAAAGGGCGTCGCCGAAGGAGTTGATATTCGCGTTCGGTACGCCGCGCTCGGCGTCGAGCATGGTCAGCGCGCCGAGGAAGACGGAGGAGATCGCCGTGCCGATGACGTAGAGCGTTGCCCGGCCGGTGAAGGTCCGGGTGGCGCTTCGGCTCAGGAGACGTGCAAACGCTAGGGCCCGCAGGAGTCGGAGCGGACGCAGCATGGGCAGCGCGATCAGGGCGACGTCGTACCAATGGCGGAGGACGTACCGAAGACGCTCTTCGGCGAGCCCGATGCGGATGACGAAGTCGGCCAAGAAGGCGACCCAAACGGTCCACGACACGATGCTGAGCGAGGTCTCCAGCTCGTGGTCGAGGTGCGGATTGAGGACGGGCCAGGCGTAAGCCACCAGGAAGGCGAGGGCAAGTAGCAGAAGCGGGACCTCGCTGCGGCGCTCCCAACTCTCGACGCGTGTCACGACGGCACGCTAGCGGCACGGCCGCGCTCATGGGGTCGGTTTGTCAGCAAGGTCTGAGCTCCGCAGGTCCGCAGTCACGGGGCACGTCAGCGATCAAACGATGCGGCTATCGGACGCTCCTAACGAGTAGGCGGCGAGAGGGCCTGATCCGGCTGCAGGTGCCAGGTTAGAGGAGGCGTTGCCACATTGGGTCGCCGTTACTCGAGCCGGCGTCACCCAAGGACCGCCGACTTCGAGGACCGGAAGCGCCCTCGATCCATTGCTCATCCCTCACTCGCGCCCATCACCTAGCTCGCCATCACCAACCATTCATGGCTCCCCGATCCCTTCCTGCATCCGGCTCCTCACAACTCCCCAACCAGCGGCACGCATGCTACGAAAGTAGGTAACCCAGCGCCTCGAAAGTGGGCGCTGACCTGCGGACATGTGGTTGTCGACGGTTGTTGACGGAGGCGGTTTCGATGCACGGCGGGATGAAGGTCTACCGCGGCGCCGCAGCGGCTGCGCGCCACTACGTCGAGGCCGACTGCTCCCGAGCTGACGACTACTACCTGGCCGAGGGCAGTGGGCTCGCGATGCGGTTCGTCGCCCGCCGCGACGCTGAGGCCGCGGGCGTCGACATCGAACGTCGGCCCGACATGGACGGTGAGGCGTACGAGGCCTGGGTCGCCGGCATCGACCTGGAGAACGGCCGGGCGAAGGGGCGGCTGCGCAAGGACGACCAGGCGGTGCGGTTCGTCGAGGTCACCGTCAACGGGCCGAAGACCTGGTCCCTCGCGGCCGCTCTGCATGACGACATCGCCGCGGCGTACGACACCGCACAGATGGCCGCGGCCGAGGAGATCATCGCCTGGGTCGCCTCCCACTCAACTACACGTATCGGTCCACGTGGTCGGCAGGTGCAGGTGCCGGTCGAGGAGATCGAGGCCGCGGTCGTCCGCCACTTCACGTCACGGGCTGGTGATCCGCACCGGCACCTGCACCTTCAGATCAATGCCCGCGTCTGGGCTTCGACAGGCTCAACCAACGGCGGAGGGTGGCGTGGGCTTCACACCGTCGGCGTACGCGACAGCCTCGAGGCGATCAACGGGATCGGGCACGCAGCCGTGATGACCAACCCCGACTTCCGGGCCGCGCTCGCCGCGCACGGCTACACACTCGACCCCGAGACCGGCGAGGTCACCCAACTCGCCGGCTACGCCCCGGTGTTCTCCGCGCGGTCGCGACAGATCGAGGGCAACATCGACCGTTACGAAGCCGACTGGCGACGCGACCACCCCGACCAGGAGCCAGGCCCTGCGATCCGGCGCTCGTGGGACCGTCACGCCTGGGCCGAAGCCCGCCCAGACAAGGTCGCGCCCGTGTCCGGGGTGGACCTGCGGGCCCGGTGGATCGAGGAGCTGATCGAACTCGGGTTCCGCTACCGCGACCCCACCCGTCGCCCCTCCCCCGTCCGGTCCACGCCCATCGGGGCCCTGGACCGCGACGCCCTCGCCCAGCGAGCTGTGGACCGGATCGGGGCGAAGCACTCGGCCTGGAACGCCGCCGACCTCCGCGGCGAGGTCGAGAAGCTCATCGCCGTCTCCGACGTCGTCACCAAGGGGTCGGTGCGGCGTGAGCTCGCCGAGGACCTCACCGCTCGCGCCATCGCGACCTGTGTCCCACTGGTCAACCAGCCGGACATGCCCGAGCACGTACGGGCGCTGTCGTCGCCGGACGTGCTCGCCGTCGAATACGACCTGGTCGACCAGATCATCCGCGCCAACGCGCGCGAGAGGATCACCGTCGTCGAAGGCGCCGCCGGCGCCGGCAAGACTCGCCGGCTGGCCGCCACCCGGGAACAGGTCGAAGCCCGCGGTGGCCGGATGATCGTGGTCACCCCCACCCGCAAAGCAGCCCAGGTAGCTGCCGACGAGATCGGCACCAAGACCAGCCCCGTGGCGAAGCTGCTGCACGACCACGGCTACCGATGGGACGACGAAGGACACTGGGACCAGACCACACCGTCGCCGACCGCTCCGCCGCTCGATGCTCGCACCCTCCTCGTGGTCGACGAGGCCGGGATGCTCGACCAGGACAGTGCCCGCGCCCTCCTCGCATTGGCGGACGCGAGCGGAGCCCAGGTCGCGCTGGTCGGCGACCGGCACCAGCTCCCCGCCGTCGGCCGCGGCGGCGTACTGGATCTCGCAGCCCGGTTCGCCCCCGACCGACACATCGACATGGACGGCGTACGCCGCTTCACCGATCCCGCCTATGCCGGTCTCTCCCTCAAGATGCGCACCGGTGCTCAACCCGGGGAGTTGTTCGACCAACTCCTGGCCCGCGGCGAGATCGCCATCCATCCCAGCGAGGTCGAGCGCGACGATGCCCTCGCCGCCAAGGCCTCACGTGGCGAGCTCGTCGTGGCGGACACGCGTGAGCAGGTCGCCCGTCTCAACCACACCGCGCACCGGGTCCGCGTGATCACCGGAGAGGCGCGCGATGAACTCGTCACTGCCAACGGCGAGCAGCTCGGGATCGGAGACACCATCGCCACCCGCCACAACGACGCCGGGCTCGGAGTCGCCAATCGCGAGCTGTGGACGATCGTCGACTCATCCTCCGCCGGTCTGCACGTCAAGGGCGAGAACGGGCAACGCCTCCTCCCACCCGACTACGTCCGCGAGCATGTCGAACTCGCTTACGCCACCACCGCCTACGGCGCCCAAGGCTCGACGGTGGACACCTCCCACGTCGTGGTCGGGGAGCACACCGGCGCCGCGTCGGCGTACGTCGGGATGACCCGCGGCCGCGAACACAACACCGCCCACCTCGTCGCCGCGGACGTCGACGACGCCCGCCGGCAGTGGGTCGCCGTGTTCGCCCGCGAACGCGCCGACCTCGGACCCACCTACGCTGCTGGCATGGCCACCGAGGCCGTTGACCGCTACGGCCCGATGCGGACCCCCTATATTCCCGCGCGTCGACCAGCACCGCGCCGGGCGTGGCCGCGTCCGGCCGCCCCGCCACCCGACCCTACCTACCCCCGACCACCGTCGTCGTCCCCTGGAATCGGGCTCTGAGCCGCGACGGCCGCGCCGAGCCAGAATCCGGCACCTGTCGGAACCCTGCGGCATGATTGAGGCGTCCGCTTCCCCTGCCGAGAGAGACTGTCGTGACCGCTCTCGCACCGGAGAAGTCGGCCGTCGATCGATTCGCCGACCCGCTTTACTCTCTCGCCGAAGCGTCTCGTTTCCTCGGTTTGTCGGAGTCGACGTTCCGCTCCTGGGCACGGCGATACGACGTCCGCGTCAATGGACGCCGCGTCGTTGGCAACCCAGTCATCACCTCCCTCGGCACCCCGGGCCAACGTGCCGCCTCCATCCCCTTCGTGGGACTCGCCGAGGGCTACGCCCTCGCCGCGATCCGACGGGCGGGTGTTCCCCTTCAGCGGGTCCGGCCTGCACTGGAGCAGCTCAACAGGGAGATGGGCATCGGTCATGCGCTCGCTTCCCAGCGTCTCTACACCGACGGCGCCGAGGTGCTCTACGACTACGCGCAGCGCAATGACGGCGAGCAAGCAGAGGCCGTCAGCGACCTGGTGGTCGTCCGCCAGAACCAGCGCGTGTTCGCCGAGGTGGTCGAGAGCAATCTCAAGAGGATCACCTTCGGCGCCGACGGCTACGCCCTGGCCATTCCACTCCCGGGCTTCGAGCAAGCCGATCTCATCGCCGACGTGCGGCGCGGTTTCGGACAACCAACGTTCGCCCACGGCGGCGCGCGCCTCGAGGACGTGCTCGGCCTGTTCGATGCCGGAGAAGCAATCGCGACGGTCGCCATGGAGTTCGGCCTCACAGTGCTCGAGGTCGAGGATGCCATCCGCAACCGCCAAGAAGAGCTGACCGGAGCCATGCGTGGAGTCGCCTCTTCTTCGTTGGCCGAAGTCTCGGAGCGGTGCAGGTCCCAGAGCTACTTCGGCGCGCGGGCTGGACGCTAACGACGCTTGTCGAGCACTACGGCAAGCCGGCCGACGAGTCGATCGCCGACGTGGACTGGCTCGCTCTGTGCGGCGAGCGCGGCTGGCCGGTGCTCATGAAGTACGAGAAGCTTCGCTACCGCGCGGCGGAGGGTGAAGCCCTCATCGCAGCGGGCGTGACCGCATTCTGTCTCGCGTCCGGCAGCCTGCGCTCCGCTGAGATGGCAGGGGTCTTCATCCGACACCGAGACGTGGTCTGGGAGAAGGCAGGCACAGGCGGAGCAGCCATCTGGGTCCTCTCGCGGCAGCAGGCGCGCCTCACGGAACTCTGACGCTACGGACACCGGCACTTCAGGGCGGTGGACGCGGATCGAAC
Source organism: Nocardioides sp. Kera G14 (assembly GCF_020715565.1). NCBI lineage: Bacteria > Bacillati > Actinomycetota > Actinomycetes > Propionibacteriales > Nocardioidaceae > Nocardioides > Nocardioides sp. Kera G14. The sequence continues at coordinate 2,591,548 of NZ_CP085839.1, forward strand.
CGAGAGCGCCGCGGCCGCGGCGGAGGCGGCGAAGGCGCTGGAGGTGGCGGAGGTGACAACCGCTTGGTCCTGCCGATCCGCGCCGAGGCCGCGACCCAAGCCGTTCCACTCATGAACCGCAGCGCGTCGTCTCGCGGCGCCTCCGTCGCGGTACGGATCGCGGGCTCCCAGGCTGCACGCACGGGATCGGGCAGCTCGAGCTCGCCCCACACGTCGATCAACAGGCCGCCGTCGATCCAGCGGATCATCTGATGCGACAGGCCGAAGCGGATCAGCTGCTCGTACGCTCCGATGCGCTCGCCGCGATCGAGCAGGTTCCATTCGCTCTTGCCGCTGTGGCCGATGAGGTCAGGCATCATCGTGATCGTCGCGAAGCACATCGGCGGGGCCACCGGCCACAGCCGGTCGGGCACGGAAAAGTCATTGATCCCCGGAGCCCGGTGCTCGGTCCAGTCGACGAACGTGCGCAGCGTGAGCTCGTGACCCGTAGCGGCGAGGATTCGGCCCGCCACCTTCAGCGAGGGCGACTTCAGACCACGCTCGTACGCCGACAGCGTTGCCTGCGACGTCCCTGCTCGTGCGGCCAGCTCGACCTGCGTCAAGCCGCACGAGCGGCGCGCTTGTTCGATCAGGTGATTCCGATCCATCTGTTGACCATAACTCCGATCGAACGTATTTGACCCTCTGAGTGGCGCGGCTCCCGCACCTCCCTGTCAGCAGCGGATCACACGGATTCGCACCAACCAGGAGGAACCATGCACAGCAACAGCGACATCCCCTTCCACGCCCGCCACGACGACGAGCTCCTGACGCTCGACGACGTCGCCGAGATCCTGATGACCCCGGTCAACACCGTCAGGTGGTGGCGCCAGACCGGCGCCGGCCCGGAGTTCTTCAAGATCGGCCGGCGGCTCTACACGACTATCGGCGAGCTGCGCCGCTTCATCCGCGAGCAGCGCCTTGCCGCTCAGCCCGTCATCGATCGGCCGAAGGCGGTGTGACGATGCACCCGACGCGCGACTTGGCGAGGCTCGACCCGCGGCACACCTTCCTCGACGCTACCGATGTCATCCAGCGCTACGGCTGGGGAAAGACGAAGGGCTACCAGAACCTCAAGGACCGCACGCTCGTGCCGCCGCCCGCGATGACTCACCCCGACCGCTGGCGGCTCGATCAGTTGCTGACTTGGGAGGAGAGGCGGATCAAGCTCGCCGAGGCGGCGCTGGACGCCATCGCCGCCCCCGAGCGGCAAGAGCTGACCGTGACCGACCTCCTCCCCCGGCCCAAGCGGCGACGGCGATCCGCTTAGGGCGGCGGCGGCCGGCCAGTTGACGACCTGGAACTGATCACGCCATGAACGGGCTCGGGCGTCGATCGCAGCGGAATGACGCATCGCCGTGGGGGCCGCCTCTCGCGCTCCGGAGCCAGGCACGGGATCTCACCTCGACCTGGGCCACGGTTCCGGCCCGGTCTGAGCGCGCGATGCGCCACGATTGATTGGTGTCCCCTCGTCCCAAGAAGAACCGCGTCCCGATCCCCGCACACGTCGCTGCTGAGGTGTTGTTCCTGGCCGACAGGACGTGCTGCGTCTGTCGTGACCGTAATAGGCCGGTCCAGATTCACCACATCGACGACGATCCGGGCAACAACCTCGTCCAGAACCTGTCTGTGTTGTGTCTCGAATGCCACCGGGAGACGCAAATATCTGGGGGCTTCGATCGTAAGTTGGATGCCGCCCAAGTGACCCTGTACCGCGATGATTGGCTACGTGTCGTCGCTGACGCCCGAGCTACCTCAGGATCACTTCGAGACGAGGATCGGACCGTCGGTGTAGAGGTGGAGCTCGCGACTTCGCTCGCCGAGATCTATCGAGACCAGGAAGACTGGGTCGGGCTCGCGCTTCACTACTGGTCGATAGGGAATGACGACCTTGCCGCAAGGTACACGTCGAAAGCGATCGAGGCGGGCGTGTCAGTCCAGACCAAGGTGTTGTTGTGCACGCGGATTGCCGGGTGCGCGAATTTGGTCACTACGGCCGAGATCGAAGAGGCTCTCACTGATACGTCCGATTGGACCAGCCGCGCGAGGAGGCTGCGTGATCTTGGTAGAACTGCAGAGGCCGTTAGTGAGTACATCTCTGGAATCCAACGGCGCCTGAACGATGGCAACGTGTTTACCGCCGCGTACTACTTGAAGGAACTCTCGGAGTCGAGCCTGATTGCTGAGCTGTTCAAGATCGCTCTTGCGGAGTCAGTTGCAGAGGACGACCTCTGGTGGCAGCAGAGGGCGATGCAAGAGCTCGGCTGGACCGAGCAGCGGCGCAATCTCCTCCTTCAGAACGCGGAACGTATTCGCGCCGAAGGCGCGACACATTTCCTTCGAGAGCTGGCATGGGCCGAAAGCGACGAGCAGGCATACGTCAAGGCTCGTATGGATGAGGCAAGGTCGCGCGCCGCGCTGCGAGTGACTCGCGAGACCACCGGGAAGCATGACTAACGACGTCGTAACCACTAGGGGTTGCGGGCAGCGAGGAGCCGCCGTGCTCATGGCTGGTGTCGAAGCCGGTCGCCCGCGGCGAAGTGACGCAGGTTTGACTCGCGCGGACTGCGGGCCGAGTCTTTCAAACCCTCGGCCGGTCAAGGACTAGGTCGGGCACTTGTTGTAGCGCGGGCGATGAAGCAGTCCTATCACCGAAGCGCCCCAAAAGTCGCTCCCAGAACGGCATAGGTCTCTTGCTACGACGGCGCTTGCCGGATAGCTCTGAACCTGCCTGACATCTCCAATACGGAGGACGCTGACTTCGTCGCGCGAGTCGGCCAACACGTAGCCCGTGAAGAAAGAACCGTCATTGGTCCTGATTGCTTCGGTCGGCAACCAAGCGATTGAGGCTGTGGCGATCAACTGTGGAACAACCATTCCCAGCCACCACGCTCTGCGCTGGGACTGCTGCACGGATAGGTGACATCTGAAGCTGCGGTGACGAGGGTCGGCGCTGGAAGGATGTGCACCATGCCCAAGGCGTACCCCAAGGAGTTCCGTGAGGACGTGATCCGGGTGTTCCGGGAGTCGGACGCGTCGATGGCTCAGGTCGCGAAGGACTTCGGGATCTCCGAGTCGTGCCTGCAGCGGTGGATCCAGATCGATGACAAGGCCCGCGGAGTCAGTCCGGATGCGGGTCGGCAGGCTCCGCGGGAGTCGGTTGAGACGCGTGAGTTGAAGAAGCGGGTCCGGCTCCTGGAGCAGGAGAACGAGATCCTGCGCCGCGCAGCGGCGTACTTCGCGCAGGCGAATCTGCCGGGAAAATGATCTACCCGCTCGTCCGCGAGTTGGCCGGCGACGGTGTCCCCGTCACGGTGACGTGCCGGGTCCTGAACATCGCACGGCAGCCGTACTACCGGTGGCTCGAGCAGCCCGTGACCCACAGCGAGCTGGCCGAGGCGTATCTGGCGAACGCGATCTTCGACGCGCATCGTGATGACCCTGTCCGGCCCCGAAGATCTGGTCCAGCATCCGTGTGAGCTGCTGGTTGGTCCGACCCGGTTGGGACACCGGGGTCGGGTTGTTGCGACTGGTCCACGCGCAGTGGCGGTAGGGCCTCTCATCGGCTACCACCACCTAGGTTGTACGGAGTCGCTTCTTGGAGCATCTTGGCGTACGCCGCCGGGGTCTGTCCCTTCAAACTCCGATGAACTCGCATCGTGTTGTACTTCTCGGTCCAGGCGTCGACGACGAACTGGACCTCGAGGATCGAGTGGTAGACCTCGTGGCCGAAGAGTTCGCGCTCCATCGTGCCGTTGAACCGCTCGTTGATGCCGTTCTGCCACGGGCTGGCCTTGGCGATGAACACCCCGCGGACCTGCTGCTCCCCGAGCCAGTCCAGCAGGCTGTCGGCGATGAACTCCCGCCCGTTGTCGGCGCGGATCAGAGTCGGCTTCCCGTGAATCTCGAACAGCTTCTCCAGATGCTCGCGCACGCCCTTGGCGCCGATACCTCGGGCGACGTGGGACCCGAGCCCGACCCGCGTGAACTCGTCGATGACGTTGAGCACCCGCAACGGGCGCCCGTCACTGGTCCTGCGCTTGATGAAGTCATAGGACCAGACGTGATTGCGGTATCGCGCCGGCAGCCGACGCGTGGAGTTCGCGTCCTCACCCACCGCCTTCTGACCTGAGGCTTTCACCTTGCGCGGGGGCACTTGCAGCCCCTCGCGGCGCCACAACCGCTCGATGCGCTTCTTGTTCACCGGCCAGCCCTCAGCGACCAGCAGCCCGTGGATCATCCGATAGCCCCACTTCGGATGCTCCAGGCTCAACGCGTGCATCCGCTCCACCAGCTTGGCCTCCAGATCGGTGGGCCTCGGCTCGTAGCGATTGCTCGACCTGTGCTGCCCGACCAGCCGGCAGGCACGGCGCTCGCTGACCTTGTACTTCTTGATCAGCATCGCCACCGCGTCCCGCCGCCGGGCCGGGCTCAGAAGTTTCCCTTCGACAGATCCTTCAACATCGAGATGTCCAACGCCTGCTCGGCCACGATCCGCTTCAGACGGGCATTCTCCTGCTCCAGCGTCTTCAGCCGGATCGCCTCGTCCTCCTTCATCGCGCCGTACTTCTGACGCCACCGGTAGAACGTCTGCTCGCTGACCCCGAGCTTCTTGCACACCTGCGGGATCGTCGCGCCCTGGGCCTGGAGCTTCTCCGCATCACGCAACCGCGCGACGATCTGCTCCGGACTCAACCTCTTCGCTGCAGCCATCGAGTACTGACACCGGTCCTCTCACTTGTAGAGCAAGCCTCACAAGAACTGGACCGATCTACGGGGGGCCGCACATCTCGATAATCCTGTTCTTCCGCAACACGCGGAACCCGGATATTATCGAGAAATGCCCGGCGCCCAACGCACTCTTGCCTTACCCACCACAGGGTACGGCGACGAGCCCAAGAGCGAGATGGACGTGCTCCTGACGGCCTCCGCTCGGATCCAGGCAGCTCTCCCTGCGAGTTGGACCGTTCGGACGAAGACTGAACTCGGCGGGCTCGACGACTCGACCAACAGCTATCGCGGCCCCGACTCACGTCTCATGCTCATGCGCGAAGGGAAGGCGGTGGCGACCTACGTCGTCGAGGTCAAGCGCGCCTTGGCGTCGAGCAGCCTGCAGCGCGCCATGAATCAACTCCTCGACCTACAGAGGAGGCAGTCGCCCAGCAGGCCGTCCCCGCGTCCGATGCTGATCGCACGCTACGTCAGCTCGCAGCAGCAGCGCAGGCTGCGAGAACGCGGGATCACCTACGCCGACGCAACCGGCAACCTGTACCTGACCTCCGAGGACCCGCTCATCTTGGTGTCGGATCGAGGTGCCACCGCCGACCCGTGGCGAGGACCCGGACGGCCAACGACGAGCCTCAAGGGCCTACCCGCCGCCAAGCTTGTACGCGCACTTGCCGACTTCACTCCGCCGTACTCCGTCGCCGAGCTCGCTGAACTGGCCGGAGCATCGCTCGGCGCGGCGTACCGGCTCGTCGACTACCTCGCCGACGAGGGGCTACTCGCCCGCACCGAGCGCGGGCCAATCACGGAAGTCGACTGGGCCGAGTTGCTTCGTCGGTGGAGCCAAGAAGCTCGCTACCTCGACACCAGCATGACGCGCGGATTTCTGGAGCCCCGCGGGCTGGACAGCCTCGTCGAGAAGCTCGGCAACCGCGGCCCCACGCGCTACGCGGTGAGCGGCTCGCTGGCCACCCGGCCATATGCGCCGTATGCCGAAGCTCGCTTGGCGCTCATCTACACGGAGGACCCTGTCACACTCGCGTCGGAACTGGGGCTGCGGCCAGTGGAGACCGGCGCCAATATCCTGCTCGCGACGCCGCGATCCCCCGTGGTCTTCGAACGCACCTCGACCTGGCGAGGCGTCGACATCGTCGCCCCCAGCCAAGCCGCTGCCGACCTCCTCGGGAGCCCGGGCCGGAACCCGGCGGAGGGCGACTACCTGTTGGACTGGATGAAGGAGAACGAGGATGTCTGGCGGCGACAACCTGATCGTTGAGGCGCGATCCGCCCTGCTCGACGCGGTCGCAGCGCTCGACGCTCACCTGGACTCGGTGATCCTCATCGGCGCTCAGGCCATCTACCTTCGCACGGGCAAGGGTTCGTTCGCGCTGGCCGAGGCCACCAAGGACTCTGACCTCGCCATCGACCCGCGGACACTCGGCGAGGATCCGCGCCTTGAGCAAGCCATGACCGAAGCGGGCTTCATTCTGAACCCCGTCAGCAAGCAGCCAGGTGCCTGGATGTCGCCCAACGGGATACCCGTGGACCTGATGGTGCCCGAACATCTCGCGGGCGCCGGGAGCCGGCGCGGGGTTCGCATTCCACCCCACTCCAAGCACGCGGCCCGACGCGCAGCGGGCCTCGAAGCGGCCGTCATCGATCACTCCTCGATGACCGTGGAGTCGCTCGACGGCGACGGCCGAAGTGCCGTCATCAATGTCGCGGGACCCGCCGCGCTCCTGGTGGCCAAGCTCCACAAGCTTGGCGAACGGGTCGGCACTCCCGATCGGCTCAACGACAAGGACGCGCACGACATTTATCGGCTGCTGGTTGCCACCGAGACCAGCGACCTAGCAGAGGCCCTGCAGCGCCTGCGCGAAGACGAGATCGCCCACGATGTCACGGCCCAGGCGCTGATCTATCTGGCCGAACTCTTCGCCAGCGCGAATGCGCTCGGCGCGACGATGGCCGGGCGCGCCGAGGAAGGCGTCGGCCAGCCTGCCACCGTTTCGGCGTCGGTCAGCTTCCTCGCACAAGACCTGCTCTCAGCGGTGGGGTGACCAGGCGGGGCCGGGCTGAAGGTCGACGGGATGGACGCGCGAGCACTCTGCACGCCTGGGAGCGATGTAAGCCATCGCGCCGAAGGGACGAGTTGAGTAGATCAATTCGGTCCGCATCTGGCTGCTCAACACCTATCAGCGCACCAAGGGCCAGCGGGGGCCCTGACCTCGATCTCGGTCGGTCCAGATCAGGTTCCAAGCGGTAGGCTGAAGACCTCCCGGTCGGCGCTGCACGCGACCGCCGGCGCACGGGATCCGATCCCGGATCGACCGCCACAGAGCGCGCCCACCGATGCAAACTCTGATGCATATTGCCCCGAAATCGGCGTCAAACGGCGAACCTTGCTAACAAGCAACGGCCGAGAAAATGCGGGCTGACCTGTGGAAACGTCGACGACCGCTAACAACCGTCGAGCTTGAGCCGTCTTGGCACCAGTGACAGGCGGCGTACCCGACGCTCAGCAGGACCGGCACGTCCCGTCGGCGTGCCTCCTCGAACGCCTCGGGTGACCACTCCCACCAGTCGACCGGGTTGTCGGCGTGCTGGAGGAGGTACGGCGAGGTGGCTGACGCTAAGCGGTTGGGCGGCACCCTCCCACCATGGCACGCCGGGCCAGACCCCCTCAGACCTGAGGCCTGCGCATCTGGGGCCGGGGGCGCACCCGGCGGTGCCTACCTCGAGCACGGCCGAAAGCGCGGCAAGGCGGTCCGGACCATCCAGGGTCGTGAGTCGCGGCTCAACGCCCACATCATCCCGACCATCGGCGACGTCCAGGTCGCGAAGTGGCGGATCGAGCACAGCCGCAAGGTGATGGAGAAGGCGTCGAAGACGCTCCATTCGGCTCGTGGCAAGGAGGACCAGCGCGGGGCGATGGCCGCAATGCGCAAGCTCGCCTGGCGCCTGGACTGGCTCGACCGGTCGATCGATCCGCTCGACGGTCTGGAGATCGGTCGCTCGACCGTGCTGCATGGCGCGACAGCGCACTACGTCGACCCGCGCCTGCGCCCGGAGACCCGTCAGGTCCGGGCGATGGCGGCCGGCGCCGATTCGCTCTGCGGGCCGGACGGCACCGACCCGCTGATGACCCGCCTCCCGCTCTTCGGCACGAAGATCCGCGTCGCCGGCTTCGGTGGCCTCCGACTCAGCGAACAGAACGGCCTCCGCGCGATCGACGTCTTCTTCGACCGCGGGTACGTGCACGTCAACGGCTCGTGGACCACGCCGAGGCATGCCCCCGGTTTCCGCGGCCCCGTGAAGAACCACGTCATCCACGAGTTCCCCTCCCCCGCTCCCTGATGCACGACGAACTGCTGCCGCGGGTGAAGGAGCTCTCGCCCTGCCGCCGACGGCGTCGATGCAGCAGGTGCTCAACGCCCAGGAGTAGGAACGCCGGCGGCGGGCGCGGCTGGCCCAGCGCTCCGGCGATTCGAACCTGACCTGGTGGATCTATGCCGGCGCGCCCGAGGACGAGCAGTGGCTCTTCGTCGACACCGTGACCGGCCTGCCCGTGAAGCCGGAGATGCACAACGAGCGCTGGCACCGCGTCCGCCGCTGGGTAGACGAGCACGATCCCGACAACGCCTGGCCAAGGACGATCGTTTACCGCAACCTCCGCCAGCACGCCGCGACCAAGTGGTTCCACGAGGAGCTCGGCGAGCCCTGGGAGGTCGTCGCCCAGTACCTCGGCGACAAGCTCACCACTGTCTTGAACCACTATGTCCGCGCCGGCGAAGACCCCTGCGGGACTCGGTGAACAAGCTGGCCCAACGGTGAAGTGTCGGCGGCGTCTGCGAATCTGCCCCGCTGTTCCGGAGGCGCCGGGACAGCGGAAGGAAGTCCAGCAATGTCCCGGTCAGCGGCCGACTCCGTCAGTAAAGTTCCGTCAGTGATCACGGGTGAGCTGAAGAGCAAGATCGACCGCGTCTGGGACGCCTTCTGGTCGGGCGGCATCAGCAACCCTCTCGAGGTCATCGAGCAGATCACCTACCTGCTCTTCATCCGCCGCCTCGACGACATCCAGACGCTGGCCGAGAAGAAGGCGCGCATCACCAAGGCCGACGTCGAGAACCCCGTGTTCCTGCCGGGCCAGGCACATCTGCGCTGGAGCCAGTTCAAGAACGCCTCCCCGGAGGTCATGCACAACACCATCGCGGACGAGGTCTTCCCGTTCCTGCGGAGCATGGGTGACGGCACGACCTATAGCGAGCACATGAGGGACGCTCGATTCACGATCCCAACCCCGGCGCTGCTGTCGAAGGTCGTCGACATGCTCGACGACATCCCGATGGCCGACCGAGACACCAACGGTGACCTGTACGAGTACCTGCTCTCCAAGATCGCCTCCGCTGGGGTCAACGGCCAGTTCCGCACTCCGCGCCACATCATCGAGCTAATGGTCAAGATGACCGCGCCACAGCCCTCCGATGAGATCTGCGACCCGGCGTGCGGCACCGCCGGCTTCCTCGTCGCCGCCAGCGAGTACGTCCGCGACAACCACGCCGAAGCGCTGCTCGACTCGGCGCAGCGCAAGCACTTCCACGCCTCGATGTTCCACGGCTATGACTTCGACTCCACGATGCTCCGCATCGGCAGCATGAACATGTTGCTGCACGGCATCGAGTCACCCGACATCCGCTACCGCGACTCCCTCTCGGAGGGAGCCGCCGGCGACGCCGACAAGTACACGCTCATCCTCGCCAACCCGCCCTTTGCCGGATCGCTCGACTACGAGTCGACCGCCAAAGACCTGCAGCGGACCGTCAAGACCAAGAAGACCGAGCTGCTCTTCCTCGCGCTCTTCCTGAAGCTACTCAAGCCCGGTGGCCGCGCCGCCGTCATCGTCCCCGATGGTGTCCTGTTCGGATCCAGCACGGCGCACAAGGCTCTGCGCAAGACTTTCGTCGAGCACCAGAAGCTCGACGCCGTGGTGAAGCTGCCGTCCGGCGTCTTCCGGCCGTATGCCGGCGTCTCCACTGCGATCCTGTTCTTCACCAAGACCAACTCCGGCGGCACCGACAACGTCTGGTTCTACGACGTCCGTGCCGATGGGTTCTCCCTGGATGACAAGCGAAACCCGGTCGAGACCAACGACCTGCCGGACGTGCTTGCCCGCTGGAAGTCACTCGAAGCCGAGAACGACCGTGCCCGCACCGAGCAGTCCTTCCTCGTCCCCAAGGCCGACATCGTCGCCCAGGGCTACGACCTGTCGCTGAACCGCTACAAGGAGATCGTCCACGACGAGATCGAGCACCGCGCGCCGCTCGACATCATCGCCGACATCGAGGTGCTTGAGGACGAGATCGCCAAGGATCTCGCCGAGTTGAAGGCAATGCTCTGATGACGGCCACCGCCCTGGCCGACGTCGTCGAAATCGTCATGGGACAGGCGCCGCCAGGGAACGCGTGCAAGAGGGATGGAGTTGGCACACCGTTCGTGAAGGCCGGCGAGTTTCAAGATCGACGTCCCGTCATTCGCGAGTGGACGACCAAGCCGCTCAGGATGGCGCAGCACGACGACACACTCGTGTGTGTCGTTGGCGCCACCGCAGGCAAAGTCAACCAAGGCGCCGACTGCGCGATCGGCCGCTCGGTCGCAGCAGTCCGCCCGCGCAAGGACAGCATCGACCCCGAGTTCCTCTACCGGTTCCTATCGACAACGGTGGCCCGCCTCCGAGGAGGCAGCCAAGGCGCAGCCCAGGGCGTGATCACGAGGGAGATGATCGGCAGCCTCACCCTGAGGCTCCCACCCCTCCCCGAGCAGCGCCGCATCGCCGCGATCCTCGACCACGCTGACGCCCTCCGCGCCAAGCGCCGCCAAGTCCTCGCCCACCTCGACTCGCTGACGCAGTCGGTCTTCGCAGAGATGTTCTCGGAAGGTGCGTTTCCGTTGGAACGCGCGGGAGCGCTCATGCCAGACATGCGCAACGGCTTATCACCGGCGACCGCTGGAACACACCAGGCTCAGGTTCTGACCTTGTCTGCCGTCACGCAGGGGCCCTTCGATCCGTCGTCCGTGAAGGCTGGAGTATTTGCCGTTGAGCCGCCCGCCGACAAGCGGATCACTGACCGCGACTTCCTCATGTGCCGTGGCAACGGTAATAAGGCGCTTGTTGGGGTTGGCACCTACTCCAAGGAGAACCGTCCCGACCTGGTCTTTCCTGACACCGTGATCGCGGGGACCGTCGACACGGCGATGGTGAGACTGCCGTTTCTCGAAGCCGCATGGAAGCGCCGCGAGGTTCGCGCGCAGATCGAGGCAGTTGCTCGAACCACGAATGGCACCTACAAGGTGAACCAGAAGACCCTCGCTGGCGTAATGGTCCCTGTGCCGCCGCTGGATCTTCAAGATGCTTTCGCGACGCGAGTCGCTCGTGTTGGCGAACAAGTCCGCGCGGTCCGTCGCGCAGCCGAGTCCGACGACGAACTCTTTGCCTCTCTCGAGTCCCACGCCTTCCGAGGGGAGCTGTGACCGATGCCCGTTGAGATGAGGATGTGGCGGATCGACGGCGACGAGCCGAAGCCGCTGGCGACGTCAGTGCTCCCTGCCGAGAAGGACCTGCACGAGTTCCTCAAGCGCGACCCCTCCCTGCTCGGCGACCGCCTGTTGGTTATCGGCAGCGAGGTGATCACGCCGTACGGACCACGGCTCGACCTGCTCGCGATCGATGCCGAGGGCAATCTCAATCTGCTGGAGCTCAAGCGCGACAAGACTCCGCGAGAGGTCGTTGCCCAAGTGCTCGACTACGGTTCGTGGGCCTCGACCTTGTCCCGGGACGACATCATCGACATCGCAACGAAGCACCTCGACCAGCCGTTCGAAGCCGCGTTCGAGGATGTCTTCGGCAGCGCTCCGCCCGACGAGCTCAACGGACATCTCAGCCTCACCATCGTGGCTGCCGAGCTCGATGCCAGCTCGGAGCGCATCGTCAACTACTTGCGTGATTTCGGGGTCCCGGTCAACGCGGTCTTCTTCTCCTATCTCGAGGACGACGGGCGTCGGTACCTTGCCCGCTCCTGGCTCACGGCATCGGACGACGAGACCCCGCAGGCAACCACGGGAAGCAAGAAGAGCAAGCGCGCAGCGTGGAACGGGAAGGACTGGTACATCTCCTTCGGTGGCGGCGACCGCGTGTGGGAGGACGCCCGCCAGCATGGCTTCATCTCTGGTGGCGGCGGAAAGATGTGGTCGCAGGACATGCGGGCCCTCCCGAAGGCCGCTCGCGTCTGGGTCAACGTGCCGCCGATGCGTTACGTGGCGGTCGGACGAGTCCTGGCGCCGGCGGCACGTTTCGAGGACGCCCAGGTCCGCATCGGCGGCAACTGGGGGCCGCTAAGCGCCCAAGCGTTGCAAGGCACCTACCCTGACGATCCGGCGACTCCAGACGACAACGCCGAGTGGGTCGTGCCCGTCGAGTGGATCGACGCCCGTCCTCTCGACGCTGGCTTCTGGGAGAAGGGCATGTTCGCGAGCCAGCACAGCGCCTGCAAGCTGCGCCAGGAGTTCACCCTCGGCCGACTGGCCGACCATTTCAACGTCGACGAGGGCGAGTAGACAACTGCGATGGGGAACTTCGACTTCGTCCGCCAGACGCTGCCGTCACTCCATGACGACTGCGCCCGGGCTGAGTCGTATCTGTCGTCGGATCCGCGCTCCGCATGCTTCTACAGCCGTCGCGTCGTGGAGGAGCTGGTCGGCTACCTCTACGACGTCCTGTCGCTACGGACTCCGTACCGCGATGATCTTGCCGCCAAGATCGGTGACCCCGCGTTCAAGGCGAAGGTGCCGCAGGGCATCGCGCAGAAGCTGACCGCGATTCGCCGGATCGCTAACACCGCGGTGCACGAGAACCGCCAGATCCGGCCAGATGTGTCGCTCGCGGTGCTGCGCGAGCTGTTCAACGTCGTGGTGTGGACGTCGTATCATCACTCACCGTCCCCCGACGTGGTGCCGCTGCAGGACCAGTTCGACCCAGCCCTCGCCGACAAGGCCGCTCCGCTGTCGCGCGAGGAGGTTGCGCGGCTGGCCGCGAAGTTCAAGGAGCAGGACGAGGCCCACGCCCGAGAGTTGGCCGAGAAGGACGAGCGTCTCGCTGCCCACGAGGCCGAGATCGCGGAGTTGAAGGCGCAGATTGCCGCGGCTCAAGCTGCTGCCGCGCCGGACACCCGCGACTACGACGAGGCTGCCGCCCGGGACCTGTTCATCGACGTTCTGCTCCACGAGGCCGGTTGGGAGCTCTCTGAAGAGCGCGATCGCGAGTACGAGGTTGCGGGCATGCCCAACGCCGAGGGCAAGGGATTCGTCGACTACGTCCTGTGGGGCGCAGACGGCCTGCCGCTGGCCGTGGTGGAGGCAAAGCGCACCGCGAAGTCACCGGAGGTGGGCCAGCAGCAGGCCAATCTGTACGCCGACTGTCTGGAGAAGCAGTTCGGCCGTCGTCCGGTGATCTTCTACACCAACGGTTACGAGCACCGGATCTGGGACGACGCCGGTGGCTACCCGCCCCGAGAGACCCAGGGCTTCTACACCCACGACGAGCTGGAGCTGCTGATCCAGCGCCGCCGGACCAAGCAGGCTCTGTCGAGTGCTCCGGTGAACACCGACATCGCCGGTCGGCCCTATCAGGTGCGTGCGATCAAGGCGGTCGGCGACGCGTTCGACCGCAAGCAGCGCGCGGCGCTGCTGGTGATGGCGACAGGGTCGGGCAAGACCCGCACCACCATCGCGCTCGTCGACCTGCTGCAGAAGGCGAACTGGGCCAAGCGAGTGCTCTTCGTCGCGGACCGCACCGCCTTGGTCAACCAGGCCGCCAACGCGTTCAAGGAGCATCTGCCCGGCTCTACGACCGTGAATCTGGTGACTGAGAAGGCCGGCGAGGGCCGCGTCTACGTGTCGACGTACCCGACGATGATGAACCTGATCAACGAGGTCGACGGCGGCCTGCGGCGGTTCGGTCCCGGCTACTTCGACCTGATCGTCATCGACGAGGCACACCGCTCGGTCTACGCCAAGTACGGTGCGATCTTCGACTACTTCGACGCCATGCTCGTCGGCTTGACCGCGACGCCGAAGGACGAGGTCGACCACAACACCTACCGGCTGTTCCATCTCGAGGACGGCGTCCCCACCGACAACTACTCGCTCGACGAGGCCGTCGATGCGGGCTATCTCGTACCGCCCAAGGGCATCAGCGTGGGCACTCAGTTCCTTCGTTCGGGCATCAAGTACGACGACCTGACCGAGGAGGAGAAGGACCAGTGGGATGCGCTGGACTGGGGTGAGGACGGTCCGCCGGACGAGGTCGGCGCCGAGGAGCTCAACCGGTTCCTATTCAACGAGGACACGGTCGACAAGGTCCTCGAAACCCTGATGATGCAGGGCTACAAGGTCGCCGGCGGGGACCGGCTGGGCAAGACGATCATCTTCGCCAAGAGCCAGAAGCACGCGGAGTTCATCGAGAAGCGGTTCAACCTCGCCTACCCCGAGCTCGCTGGCCACTTCGCCCGCGTCATCACCCACGGCACCCCGTACGCCCAGTCCCTGATCGACGACTTCTCGATCAAGGACAAAGCGCCTCACATCGCCATCAGCGTCGACATGCTCGACACCGGAATCGACGTACCCGAGGTCGTGAACCTCGTGTTCTTCAAGATGGTGCGCTCCAAGTCGAAGTTCTGGCAGATGATCGGCCGCGGCACGCGCCTGTGTCCGGACCTGTTCGGCCCCGGCGAGGACAAGGAGGACTTCCTCGTCTTCGACTTCTGCGGCAACCTCGAATACTTCAGCCAGGACCTGCCCGGTTCGCAGGGGCAGACCCAGAAGTCACTGTCCCAGCGGCTCTTCGAGGCGCGGCTTGGGCTCGTCATCGCCCTCGGCGACGCCGAGCCTGAGCTCCGGTCGTCCACGAAGGAGACCCTGCACGAGGTCGTCGCCGGCATGAACCTGGACAACTTCGTGGTCCGCCCGCACCGCCGAATGGTCGAGAAGTATGCGTCGGCGGAGGCCTGGAGCAGCATCGTGCCGGAGGACTCCGAGGGGCTGCTCACGCTCGCTGGTCTCCCGTCGTCCGTCCGTGACGACGACGAGGACGCAAAACGCTTCGACCTGCTCATCCTGCGCCGCCAGCTTGCCCAACTCGACGGCGACGCCGTCCTGGCCGAACGGCTGCGCGAGACTGTGCAGCGCATCGCCGCTGCGCTGCTCGGCAAGACCACCATCCCGAGCGTCGCCGAGCAGGCCGTCCTGTTGGAGTCGGTGGCCGGAGACGAGTGGTGGATCGACGTCACGCTCCCGATGCTGGAGCTCGCGCGGCTGCGCATCCGCGGCCTCGCGCGGTTCATCGAGAAGACGCCCCGCAACCCGATCTACACCGACTTCGAGGACACCATCGGCGAAGGCGTGGAGGTCGTGCTCCCCCGCGTCACGCCCGGCACGAACTTCGAGCGCTTCCGGGCCAAGGCCGAGGCGTACTTGCGCGAGCACCTCGACAATCTCGCCCTCCAGCGCCTGCGCCGGAACAAGCAGCTCACGCCCGAGGATCTGACGGAGCTGGAGCAGATGCTCGTCGCCTCGGGCGGTCAGCAGGTCGACATCGCCTGGGCGACCGAGTCTGGCGGCGGTCTTGGCATCTTCGTACGCAGCCTGGTCGGACTCGACCGCCCGGCTGCCGTGGAGGCATTCGAAAACTATCTGGACGGCACCCGGTTCTCCGCCGACCAGATCCGCTTCGTCAATCTCATCGTGGACGAGCTCACCAGGAACGGCGTCATGGAGCCGGCTCGTCTCTTCGAGTCGCCGTACACGGATCATGCCCCGACAGGCCCCGACTACTTCTTCCCTGATGTCGATGTCGAGGTCATCGTCGACACCCTCCAGCACATCAAGCAGACTGCTGTGCCGAGCGACGTGGCCTGACGTATGTGGATCGGTGACATCGATGTACCTCAGGCCGTACTCGACGCTGCAGAGGCAGGCACGCTTGTTCTCTTCGTGGGAGCTGGTGCGTCGCGCGCACATCCAGCCGACCTGCCGGACTTCGTGCAACTGGTGCGCAACATTGGCGCACTCGTCGGGCGCGAACCGACGGACGATGAAGTCCGCCACCCCGATGTCTTTCTGGGCCAGCTTCAAGACAACGGTAACGACGTGCATCAGCTGGTGGCGAATGCAATTGACCTGCCTGGATCGCAGCCGAACGCCCTTCACCAGGCGATCATGGGACTTGCACTTGCGTATCCGAGTCCGCGGATAGTGACCACCAATTACGACCGGCACCTCACCTCGTCCGCGACCGCGGCTTCCCTGCGACGTTTACGAAGCTCCTGCCTTACCCGTGGGAGATGACTTCGAGGGTGTGGTGCACCTCCACGGGTCGTTGTCACAACCGAGCCGCTGGCTGGTTGTTACGGACACCGACTTCGGCCGCGCCTACCTCCGGGAGGCGTGGGCAGCCAGGTTCCTCGAGAGGATGTTCTCGAAATTCACGGTCGTCTTCATCGGCTATAGCCATGGCGACGTCGTGATGCAGTACTTGGCTCGTTCCCTCGGCCCGGATCAGCATCGATACGTACTCACCGATGATGAGCAAAACGCAGAGTGGCGCCGCCTCGGGCTGAAACCGATCTCGTATCCGAATGATGCAGGGAACTACGCCGCCTTGCCAGCGTCGCTCGAGCGGTGGCGAGCCTTGGCGTCAATGGGGCAAGTCGAGCATTGGGCACGACTTGCAGGTCTCCTTTCTGCGGCACCGCCCACCATCCCTGAAGAAGTCTCGTACGTCGAGGCTGCGCTCGCCCACCCGGAGTGGGTCAGGTACTTCGCGGAGAAGGCGAAGTTTGATGACGCGGACCGCAGCCAGCGGTGGTTCGCTTGGATGGAAGCCCGCCCTGCTTTCCTGGCCCTGTTCTCGCAGGACGCGGCCGGCGAGCCGACTTCTCGCACGCTCATGTGGTGGATCGCCGACCGGTACATCCTCACGGAGGAAGGCTCCGGGATGGCACTGCGCGCCTTCAGGGATAGGCCCTGGCCATCCGACACCTGGTACGCCATCACGCAGGCGATCTTCTCTTTCAGCGGCACGTTCCCGAAGTGGCTCAATCCATGGCTTCAGCTTGTTCTTCAGAACGCCCCGACCCGCGAGCATGACCTCCTCGACATGATGCTTGTCGACAAGGACTGGTCCACGAACTTCGATCTCGCCCTCATGGTGTTCGAGGATCGGACCCGTCCACATCTGAAGCGAGCCTTTGACCTTGGCGGATCGTCCGACCAGCCGCGCTTTGAGGTAGATCTCTGCGGCGACGAGCATTGGCTCACCGACAACTGGACGAAGATCTTTCTACCGGTAGTCGACCAGCACTTCGCCCAATTCCTCAGCCTGACAACAGAGCAGATCTCGCGGGTCTACCGAAGCCTGCGCGGACTGGATCCTGAAGGTTCCTTTGATCCAATCTCGTTCTCGCGGTCAGCCATCGAACCCCACGAGCAAGACGCCCATCGCGACCCCATCGACGTCCTCATCGATGCGGCGCGCGACTCGATCGAAGCAGCTCTCTCCCAATCCGTTCCCACTGGCGAGGGGTATCTGGAGGTCTGGAGCTCCTCACCCTGCACGATCCTCCGACGCCTCGCCGTCCACGGCTGGCGAGTGCGGAGCGACGTTGGCCCAGATGCCAAGCTGGACTGGTTATTCACGAAGGACCTGCTCTGGGATCTGCTGCTCCAGCACGAAGTCTTTCAACTGATCCGAGATGCCCTCCCGGGCGCAAGCGCCGATGTAACTCGGAGGCTCATTGAAGCCGCTATCGCCGGCCCTCCGGGGAATGACGATGAGCACTCGCCGTACCGGAGTTACAACCTGCTCGGTTGGCTCGCGTCCTCCGCACCTGAACTCCGGATGGCAGCGTCCGCCTTTGAGCAGGCGCAGGCTGCCCACCCCGAATACGGCCAGAGAGAGCATCCAGATCTGAACCGCTATGCGACCTCCGGCGTGGTCGAAGATGCACCTCCGTTCTCCGCAACAGAGTTCCACGAGATGGTCTGCGAAGACCCGGCTGCGGCGCTGGCCAGCCTTCGCGCGTTCGAGACTGAAACACACGCACTCAGCGGTCCGACTCGGACCGGCGCACTCCGCTCCCTTCAAGCATGCGTTTCGATGTACCCCCAGGATGGGGCGCGGGTCGCAGCCGCGCTACAGGACGGTGACAGGGACATCAGGGCGTCTCTCATCTACGGCTGGGATGATGCCGCGCTTGATGCGGCTCAGATCGAGCAAGTCCTCGCGATCGTCTCCGGTTGGGATCACGATGAGATCCGCCGACCCGCATCGTCGATGCTCTCGAATGGTGGAGACCCCGAACACCCCACTGCCTGGCACCAGCATGAGCCAGCTCGGACGCTGGCATCCAATCTCTGGCCCACGGGCGTTGTGGACGGAGCAATCGTCAGCGGGGCAGACATCGTTATGGAGGCGATCAATCACCCCGCAGGGGACCTTGCCGAGTTCTGGACGAAGGTCGTCCAGTGGGAATGGACCGAGAACGAGTCGACCTGGGAAGGTCTTCCTGAGTCAGTCGCCACCGAGATCGATCGACTGGTGTCGGACGTCGATCGTAACGGGCTCCTGGCACGCACGTTCCTGGCCTCCCAGCTGCACTTCTTCTTTGGCGCCGACCGTGAGTGGTGCGAGGACCGACTTCTTCCACTGTTCGATTGGACGAATGAGGTGGAGTCGAGAGGCGCATGGCAAGGCTTCCTGACATGGGGGCGTTGGAACGACGGGCTGCTCAAAGCAGGACTGCTCGACGCCTATGTGGCGACCACGACGCACGCCGAGGAGCTGCCCGACAACATCCGCCGTCAGTTAGCGGTCCATCTGACATCGATCGCGATGTTTGCCCCGGTTGAACCGGCGACGTGGTTGACACGCTTCGTGGTCGACGCGTCAGAGGATCTACGAGTCTCCTGGGCTCAGGAAGTCGGGCGCGCCCTGGCGCAACTTGAACCTGGCGAGGCACCCGCTCAGTGGGATCGATGGATGCGTGCCTACTGGTCCGGTCGCAATCAGTCTGTTCCGCTGCCATTCACACGCGCCGAGGCATCTGCGACGGCCGGCTGGGTCGTCGGGCTGCCCGGCGTGCGGAACCAGGCAATCGACCTTGTCCTGGGATCCGAGGCGGGCGTCGACGACCACGGCGGATTCCTCTACTGCCTCCAGGACTTGGATCTTGCGGCAGAAGCAAGCGACTGGGCTCGCCTTCTGACTCATCTCCTGAAGAACACCAACGGGCCGCAGTGGGCCATCGGGCACTACCTCCGGGAGATCGTTCCCAAACTGCGTGAAGGGAACCCCGCACCGGACCTCACGGCGCTGATCAATGAAGCCATGCGCTTGGGCGCCACGGACGCGGCCGACTGGTAGGAACCCTCTACGGTCGGGACAGACCCGCCCATGGAACCCGACGCCTGCATCCCGCAGCTCACCAACATTCTGCGCTTCTGCCGCCGTCCCGGCCCTCCGCACCCATTCATGATCATTAGCGGCTCTCTGATCCGCCATCCAGATCGCCCTCTTCACTCGCCCCTAGAGTCGGCGCGCATGCTACGAAAGTAGTAACCCAGCGCGCCGAAAATGCACGCTGACCTGCTGATATGTGGTTGTCGACGGTTGTTGATGGAGGCGGTTTCAATGCACGGCGGCATGAAGGTCTACCGCGGCGCCGCCGCGGCCGCGCGCACTACGTCGAGGCGACCGCTCCCGGTCTGATGACTACTACCTCGCCGAGGGCAGCGGTCTCGCGATGCTGTTCGTCGCCCGCCACGACGAGCGCGGCGCCGTCGATATCGAACGCCGGCCCGACATGGACGGCGAGGCCTACGTGGGAGGAGAAGCGGATGGCGCTGGCCGAAGCGGCGCTGGACGATCTCGCCGCCCCCGAACGGCAAGAGCTGACCGTGACCGACCTGTTCCGCCAGCCCAAGCGGCGAGTGGACCCGAGCGAGTCGCATCTATTCCGAGGTATCCGCGGGGCTAGGCGTGGCAAGTGGGGCTCAACGTCAGAGGCGCGGTACACAATCGGCACGTGACCGAAACCTCTTCAACGAACACGGGTCAGCCGCGAATTGAGCCGCAGATCCTCGCGCAGGCTGTCCAGCAGTGGAACTCGGGGCAGCACGAGCCAGCTAAGCAGGCGATCCGGCCTTATGCAGATGCGGGCGACCCGATAGGCCAACTCTTGCTTGCCTGGTTTCTTCATCAACAAGGGGAGCCGGGCTGGAGGGAGGCAGTGCAATACGCGCGCGGGGCGATTGAGGCGGGCATACCGCAAGCCGCATCCTACGTCGTGCCGAATATGATTAATGATCCAAGTCTGCGAGTACAGGGCTATGAACTTGCCCGCTTGGCCTCGCTTCACGGAATTAACGTCATCGATCCGGTAAGTCAGGTGCTCAATTACAGCAATTCTAATGATCTAGCCGCACTTGCTGCAATGATCCAGGCACCGTTTCCCTGGTTTGCTCCAATTACTCCTCAGGGCTGGGCGTCCGCCGTGGAGTCGGCCCAGCATAATTCGGTATCAATATCTGAGCTCGCGAAGGACATCAATGCGCGCGCGGGAGCCTTGAGTGCTGAGATGGAGGCGATCAGGACCAGAGTGAGTGCGCAGGCGACAAATCTTGCTTCGTTCATGACCCAGACCACCAACGCGGAAGCGTCGAGTCACTTCGAGGCGGAGGCCGCGGCTAGCAAGACCGAAGCGAAGAGCGCGTGGAAGATTGGCGTCGGCGTTGTTGTTGGAGCCGCGACGGTTTCATTGCTTCCCCTCGTTGCCCACTACTTCAAACTTTTCACGGGGAAAGGCCCAGATTTTTCTCAGGCGCAACTTGTAAGTATCCATGTCACGGCCGCTCTTGCGCTCGGAACTCTAGCTGGCGTGCTGTTAACGCGGTCGCGAGTGCGAGATCGCAATCGGCAGCGCAACACGGACCTGTCCGTGGCGTTGAAGATGATGTTCTCCTACGCCCAGCAGATAGAGGACGAACGCGAGCGGCAGCAGTTCATCTCCGCGAATGGCCGAGTGGTGTTGGAGGCCTACCTGCGCCAAGACGCACCGCCGACCGAAGACCCGCAGTCGTCCGGAGTCTTTGCCGGCTTAGTCGGTAGGTAAGGCTTGCGACGCGATAGAAGCGGATCACCTGGGCAGCGCGCCAGTCTCGCCGGTGGGCGGTGGGCGGTGGGCGGTGGGCCCAACACGCGTCAGTCTGGGCTACTAGAGACTTCTAGCAGGGCCGGTGTCTGGCCAGACTCGGTCTAGGTATCTGGCGGGCTCGCTCTCTTCTGGGCTGCCCAGTTCGGTTCGGACTGTGGCTCTCTTCCGGTCTGCGGCCCGCCGGGTGCCGTGACGAGGCGTGGCTCCAGAGGGGACTGCCCTGCTCGTAGTAGCACTGCCCACCTCGCCCTCCGATCGGTACGAGCGCAGGTAGGAGCATCTCTATGACACAGGTGATCATCGGGGTCGATCCCCACAAACTCTCCGCAACCATCGAGGTCGTCGACCACGACGAGCGCAAGCTCGGCAATGGCCGCTTCACCACCGACAAGGCCGGCTACGCCGCAATGCGGAAGTACGCCCGCGCCTGGCCAGAGCGGATCTGGGCCGTCGAAGGGGCCAATGGCGTTGGCCGACCACTGGCCCAACGCCTTCTCGAGTCCTGCGAGGAGGTCCTCGACGTGCCCGCCAAGCTCGCAGCCCGAGTGCGGCTCTTCGACACCGGTCACAACCGCAAGACCGACGCACATGACGCCCACGCGATCGCCATCGTCGCCGTCCGTACCCCGGAACTGCGGGTGCTCAAGATCGACGGCGAGCTCGAAGCCCTACGGATGTTGATCGAACGACGCGAAGCGCTGACCCGTCGTCGGGTCCAGACAGTTTGCCGACTCCAGGCACTCCTGGCCGAACTCCTGCCCGGGCAACGCAAGGCCGACATCACTGTCCTGCAGGCCAAGAAGATGCTCGCCAGCGTGCGGCCCCGCGACGTCGCAGGTAAGACCCGACGACGTCTGGCCGCCGAGGAACTGGCCGAACTCACAACGGTCGAGACCAAGATCAAGAAGTCCACGATGGAACTCAAAGAGATGGTCGAAGCCCGCGGCTCACACCTCATGGACCTCCACGGCATCGGCCCAGTGGTGGCGGCACGGATCCTCGCCGACGTCGGTGACGTGGCCCGGTTCGCCGACCGCAATCGGTTCGCCTCCTGGACCGGCACTGCACCGCTCGATGCCTCTTCGGGTGAGCAGAACCGGCACCGCCTGTCCCGGGCGGGGAACCGGCGGGTCAACCACATGATCCACATCGCCGCGGTCACCCAGCTACGCCTCGACACCGAGGGCCGGGCCTACTACCGGCGCAAGAGAGCCTCAGGGAAGAAGCAGAAGGAAGCGATTCGCTCTCTGAAGCGACATCTGTCCGACGCCATCTACCGTCAGCTCGTGGCTGATGCCCAGCTCGCGCAGGGCGCGGACCCGGGAGGGCACTGCGGGGCGTCACTCACATCCAGCGCGGCCGACTTCCACCCGCGTATCGGCACTTCGGATCAGCCACTCCCGGACCCGCCCGCACGACGCTACGCCGCTGCATCACACTCTCGGAACACTCCAACACCTGTGGCACTTCAGAACGCGGGTTGACAACAGAGGGGAGCCGGATCGACGCGTCCCTGCTTTCGTGAATCAGCGCGGCCAAGCGCCTCGCCACAATCGGAACGCACTGACAATCTCGGCGGGGTCAACGAACGTGTCGAAGGCCAACTTGGCCCGCTCGACACTTCCTGGGTCGCGCAGCACCTCGGCGGTCCAGTCGACGCCTTGTCGAACGTCGGCACCGACCTCAGCGTGGTCTAGGAACTCCTCAACGACGTGAATGGCTCATGGCCGTGGCCGATCCGCGTCAGACCGCCAGCCCGGTGCCGGATTGACGCCACGCGGAGGCCTTGAGCGGCCTGCAAGTCGAGTAGATCAATTGGGTTGGAATCTGGCTACTCAACTTCCGCTGGACGGCGCATACTGAGTAGATCGTTTAGACAACGGATCGCCTACTCAACTTGCAGGAGCGCCCCCGCCATGGGCCGAGGACGACCGTCACGGGAGACCGTGTACGCGCGCCTGGAAGCCGGCGTCACGGAATTGAACAGCCGCCTCGGCGGGCTCCCCTCGCCGAACGAGTCCCAGTTCATCTGGTCGGACATCTGGCACCTCGAAGCCCATCACTCCACGGCCCTGGAGGGCAACACGCTCGTCCTCCGTGAAGTCGAGGCGCTGCTGGACAAGGGCCGAGCCGTCGGCGCCAAGCCACTCAAGGAGTACATGGAGGTCCAGGGCTACGGCCAGGCGGCTCAGTGGGTCTACAACCAGACGCTCGAGCCCTCGCACTGGCACGCCGGCAACCTGGTCAGCATGCACGAGGTCCGCACCATTCACTCCGTCGCGATGACACCGGTATGGGGAGTTGCACCACATCCGGAGGCGACTGAGCGCGGGTCACCCGGCAACTTCCGCGAACATGACATCCATCCCTTCGACGGCGGCATGACTCCGCCGTCGTGGCCTCTCGTGCCTGCGCAGCTCGACGGCTGGGTCCAGCGCGTGAACGACCACGCGGAGGTCTTGCACTCACGACAGACCTCGCGGCCGTGGCCAGAGGAGCTGGCTGTCATCCATAACGAGTTCGAGTGCATCCACCCGTTCATCGACGGCAACGGGCGAACCGGACGTCTGGTCCTCAACCTGCTGCTCGTCCGGCTCGGCTACCCGCCCATCGTCATCTTGAAGCAGCACCGCCCGCAGTACCTGTCGGCGATGCAACGCGCAGACAACGGAGACTACGGCCCACTCGGCGAGCTACTCGCTCGGGCGATGTACGACAACCTCAACCGGTTCATCGTCCCCAACCTCGCGGGCCCCGCACGACTCGTCTCCCTCGCGGCCCTGGTCAGCAATGACTTCACCCTGTCGGCACTCCGACAGGCTGCCCAACGCGGCCGGCTCGAGGCCTACCAAGGAACCGACGGAACCTGGCGCAGCAGCCGCAAGGCCGTCGACGCCTACAAGCGCACCAAAGGCCAGCGGAGGTCCTCAGGACGGCGCCCAAGTGATACGAACGCTCAGCAGGAGCGGCACATCTCAGGGCGCGCACGGCAGGAGTGACGAACCTTGGCCCCAGCGCTTGACTAAGACCGTGTCCACCCGGTTGCTGATCATGTCCGACACCCACGTGCCCCACCGCGCTCGCGATCTGCCGGCCGAGGTCTGGGCAGCGGTCGACGAGGCCGATGTCGTGATCCACGCTGGCGACTGGGTCGACGTCAGCATTCTGGACCAACTGGAGCGACGGTCACGACGACTCCTCGGAGTGCACGGCAACAACGACCACGGCGTTCTGCGTGAGCGCCTGCCCGAGGTCGCCCGCGCTGACGTGGACGGCGTGCGCCTGGGCGTCGTGCACGAGACGGGCCCCGCGCAGGGCCGCGAGCGCAGGTGCAGTGACCGCTTCTCCGACCTCGACGTGTTGGTCTTCGGACACAGTCACATCCCGTGGGACACGACCACGGAATCGGGGCTGAGGCTGCTCAATCCCGGCTCGCCCACCGACCGTCGGCGGCAGCCACACTGCACCTACATGACTGCTGTGGCCGACGCCGGAAGCTTGGCGGACGTCAGATTGCACCGCCTGCCGGCTCGCGCTCCACGAAAGGCGTGAGCCGCCCCCGTCAGGCCTGCTCGGCGAGGACGGGCACAGGCAGCCCCGATCATCGAAGCAGCCGGTCGGCGGTGAGCGGGATGTCCCGGACCCGCACGCCGGTGGCGTGATAGGCAGCGTTGACGATCGCGGCAGCGGTGCCGACGATTCCGACCTCACCGATGCCGCGTGACCCCATGGGGGTGAAGACCTCGGTCTCGTCGTCGAGCCACTCGGCGTCGACGCCGAGGACGTCGGCGTGTGCCGCAACGTGGTAGGTCGCGAGGTCCTGCGTGACGACGTGACCGAACCGGGGGTCGCGCACGCTCTCCTCGAAGAGGGCGGCCGAGAGGCCCATGATCAGGCCGCCTCGGAACTGCGACAGCGCCGTGGTCGGGTTGATCACGCGCCCGACGTTGTAGACGCCGAGCAGTCGCGGCACACGGAGCTCACCGGTGTCGCGGTGCACGTGGACCTCGGCGAACACGGCACCGAAGGAGTGGAAGGAGAACTTCTGCTCCTCCTCACCCCGGATCGCTGAGGCCTCCGAGCGCAGCCCCGGGTCGGGTGCGTCACCGTGGTCGGCCCGGAACTGCTGGGCCGCGGCGACGATCGACGAGCCCCACGAACTGGTGCCGGAGGAGCCGCCGGCGACGGTGGCCATCGGCAGGGAGGAGTCGGCGATCCGGAGGTCGATGGCACGCACGTCGACCGACAGTGCGTCCGCCGCGATCTGCGTGAGCACGGTCCGTGCGCCCGTGCCGATGTCCACGGCCCCGATCGAGATCGCATAGCAGCCGTTGTCCAGCGACTCGATGCGGGCGACGTTGCCCGGCTGGCGCATGGCGGGGTACGTCGCCGACGCGACTCCCGTGCCGACCCACCACTCCCCTTCGCGCGTCGAGCGAGGCGCGACGGGGCGGTCGGCCCACCCGAAGCGCTCCGCGCCACGGTCGAAGCAGTCCATCAGACGCCGGCTGTCGAAGGGCAGACCGGTCTCCGGATCGGTGCTCGGCTCGTTGCGCCGACGCAGCTCGACCGGGTCCAGGCCGCACGCCTCGGCAAGCTCGTCCATCGCGACCTCGTGCGCATACATCCCGGGCATCTCGCCCGGCGCCCGCATCCACGACGGCACGGCGACGTCGAGCACGGCGAGGCGGTGGCTCGTGCGGCGGTTCGGGGCGGCGTACATCATCCGTGTCGGCGACGCGGTCTGCTCGGCGAACTCCTTGAGCGCCGAGGTCTGCTCCTGCGCAGCATGCTCGATCGCCACGAGCCGCCCATCCGCGGCAGCGCCGAGCCGGAAGTGCGAGATCGTCGCGGTGCGGTAGCCGGCCAGCGCGAACATCTGCTGACGCGTCATCGCGATCCGCACCGGCCGTCCGCCGGTCGTCCGGGCGGCGAGCGCCGCCGCGCTGACATGCGCGTGCGCCACGCCCTTGCTGCCGAAGCCGCCGCCGACGTACGGCGCCATCACCCGCACCTGCGCCTTCTCCAGGCCGAAGAGATCGGCCAAGGCCTGGGCCACCCCGTGCACGCCTTGGCTCGCGTCGTAGAGCGTCAGGGTCTCGGAGCCGTCCTCGCTCTCATCATTGCCCCACCACGCGACCGTGGCGTGCGGCTCGAGCGGGTTGTTGTGCTCGTAGGCGGTGCGATAGGTCTGCTCGACCACGACGTCGGCGGTGGCGAGTGCGGCGTCGACGTCGCCCTCGTCGGTGTCGGTCTCCTTGTCGGGGTTGACCTTCTCGGGGCGGTACGTCGCGTTGTCGGTGCGCAGCTCGGCCTCGAACGACTCTGCCTGCTGCTCCACCCGTACCAGCCGCGCGCCCTCCCGCGCCGCCTCCGAGGTCTCGGCCAGCACGAGAGCCACGATCTGGCCGCGGAAGTGGATCCGGTCGTCCTGGAGGATGGCGAGCTCACCGTCCTCAGTGCTCGCGAAGCGTGGCGCGTTGGTGTGGTCGAGCACCGCGACGACGCCGGGATGGGCCAGCGCCTCGGTGGCGTCGATCCGCGTGACGCGGCCGCGCGCGACGGTCGACGGCACCAGCCAGCACGACAGCGCCTCGTCGACGCGCTGGTCGGCGGCGTACGACGCCTCTCCGGTGACCTTCTCCAGGCCGTCGACGCGACGAAGGTCTGTGCCCATCGCCCGGGCTGCGATGGGGCTGGGAAGCACCTCGGTCACGACTCCTCCTCCCCCAGCTCCGGTGCCAGCCGCCGGAAGGCGAGTGCCGTTGCGTTGCGCACCATCGTCGCCTTGTACGCCGTCTCCTCGGTCGTCTCCGCCGCCTCGAGCTCCACCTCCGCGGCCGCGCGGACCGCCTCCTCGGTGAGCCTCACGCCGCGCAGCGCCTCCTCGGCACGATGCGCACGCCAGGGCTTATGGGCGACCCCTCCCCAGGCGATGCGCACGTCGCGCACGACACCGCTGTCATCGACGTCGAGGCCCGCAGCCACGGAGACCAGGGCGAAGGCGAAGGACGCCCGGTCGCGGACCTTGACGTAGGTCGACCGGCGGTAGACCGGAGAGGCTGACAGCTCGACGGCCGTGATGAGCTCGCCGTGGTCGAGGACGGTGTCGCGCTCGGGCTGGTCACCCGGGAGGCGGTGCAGCTCGTCGGCGGGCACGCGGCGCTCGCCGTCCGAGCGCAGCGTCACGAGCGAGGCGTCGACGGCGGCGAGCGCGACAGCGAGGTCAGAGGGATGCACGGTGACGCAGTCGGAACTGGCGCCGAGGATGGCGTTGTAACGGGCATATCCCTCCCGTGCCGAGCAGCCCGAGCCGGGCTCGCGCTTGTTGCAGGGCGTGGTCAGGTCCTGGAAGTAGACGCACCTCGTGCGCTGCAGCAGATTGCCGCCCGTCGTGGCCTGGTTGCGGATCTGGCCCGACGCGCCGGCGAGGAGGGCACGGCTCACGACAGGCCAGCCCGACCGCACGCGTCGGTCGGCGGCGAAGTCGCTGTTCCGCACGTTCGCCTCGATCCGCAGCCCACCGCCCTCGATCTCCTCAATGCGATCGAGCGGCAGGTGACTGACGTCGACCAGCGTCGAGGGCGTCGCGATGCCCAGCTTGAGGTGGTCGACGAGGTTGGTCCCACCCGCGAGGAAGCGCGCCTCCGGGTCGGCGGAGACCGCAGCGACCGCCTCGACCGGAGCGGAGGCGCGGACGTACTCGAGCTGCCTCATGCCCCGGCCACCTCGCGGACGGCGTCGAGGATGCCGACGTACGCGCCGCAGCGGCAGAGGTTGCCGCTCATCCGCTCACGGATCTCAGTGTCGGTGAGTCCCTCGAGACCGACGGGCTCCTCGAGGTTCTCGGTCGCGTGACTGGGATGCCCGCGGTCGACCTCGTCCAGCATGCCCACGGCCGAGCACACCTGGCCCGGCGTGCAGTAGCCGCACTGGTAGCCGTCGTGGTCGAGGAAGGCCCGATGCATCGGATGCGGATCCGGCCCGCCAGCCGAGAGGCCGGCCGCCGTAGTCAGCTCGGCGCCGTTGTACGAGACCGCGAGCGCCAGGCACGTGAGCTGCCGACGGCCGTCCACCAGCACCGTGCAGGACCCGCACTGCCCGTGGTCGCAGCCCTTCTTCGGCGAGGTGTTGCCGAGTCGCTCGCGGAGGGCGTCGAGCAGGGTCGTGCGGGTGTCGACCGTGACCTCGCGTGCGATGCCGTCGACCGTCAGGCTGATCACCGTCTCCATGACTGGCACTTACCCGACGGGAGCCCAACCATGTGACCACCCATGGGATGAGCCGGCATGGGTACTGCACCAGCCATGAACGAGACCATCAAGACGACCGCACAGGGAGTCGCCGCCGCGGGCGGTACGGCGCTGGCCGCTGCCACGCGCGGGGTCGCGGCTCTCCGACCGAGCGCGAAGCCGCTGCATCCCGCGGGGACGGTGCTGACCGGGCGCCTGCAGCGGCTCGGGACGGGTGTGCTCCATCCGACCCAGGTGCCGTGGATCGACGAGGCAGGTGAGGACGAGGTCGTCGTACGGCTCTCGAAGGCGATCGGGCTGCCCGACGGCGTGCCGGACATCCATGGGCTCGCGATGCGCGTGCCGACCGATGATGGCCCGGCCGATCTGCTCTTCGCGACGACGGGGACGAGCAGGATCGGACGGTTCGTCCTGCTGCCGAGCCGCGGCCCGCAGACGCGCCCGATGAGCACCCTGCTCCCCTATCGCAGCCCGAGCGGCCCACTCCTCCTCCTGGCGGACCACCAATCCGACGACACCGTCGAGCTGTCATGGGCCCGACCGAAAAGCGATTGGCACCAGTTCGCCGTGCTCCACCTCGGGGAACCGCACGGCGACCCGCAGATCTCCTTCGACCCGCTGCTCCACCAGATGCCCGGCTTGGATCAATACCCCGTGGTGCGACGACTGCGCGAGCCGTCGTACCTCTGGGCGCGCCGCAGCCGCCGCTGAGCGTCAGTGACCCGTGGCGTCCAGCGCTTCGGCGGCGAGCTTGCGGCCGAGGTCGATCATCTCGGCGGCGCGGTGGAAGTCGAGGGTGCGTGCCGCATCGGCGGGCACAGAGACGAGTACGTCGGGCGGCTGGCCCGCCAGCCGGTAGCGGGCGATCATCTCCTGCATCGCGTCCCATGACAGGGCGAGGACGTCCGTGACGCGGAGATCGGTCAC
Organism: Nocardioides sp. Kera G14; assembly: GCF_020715565.1. NCBI lineage: Bacteria > Bacillati > Actinomycetota > Actinomycetes > Propionibacteriales > Nocardioidaceae > Nocardioides > Nocardioides sp. Kera G14. Next base: position 2,620,757 of record NZ_CP085839.1, read on the forward strand.
GGGGCGGGTCTCGGTGGTGAGGTCGGCGTCCTCCATCTGGTCATCGGGAGTGGCGGAGCGGCCGAAGGCGCCGAGCAGGCGGTGCAGGACTCCGGTGCCGTCCTCATCGGCGGTGACCTCACCGGCATCCTCGACGACCGTTCCCCTGTTGCCGCGTCCGGCTCGAGCGCCCTGGAGCGAGACCGCCACGGTGAAGTCGGCGTCGACTCCCACGACCGGCTCGACGGGAAGCGGGTTGAGCAGGCCGCCGTCGACCAGCACGCGCCCGTTCCACGCCACCGGCACGAACATGCCGGGGATCCCGATCGACGCACGGATCGCCTTCACCAGCGGCCCGCTCTGGAACCAGACCTCACGCCGTGACTCGAGGTCCGTTGCGATCGCCGTGAACGGGATGGGCAGATCCTCGATCGTCTGGTCTCCGACCAGGCCGCTCAGCTCAGCCATGACACCGCTGGCGTTGATCGCTCCGCCCGCGCGCCACTTGGGATCGAGCAGCCGCAGGATGTCCCGCTGCCGCAGCGACGACGCCCAGTCGGCGAACTCCTCGTCCTTGCCGGCAGCGACCAGGCCGCCGACCACCGCGCCCATCGAGGTGCCGGCGACGGCGACGATCTCGTAACCCCGCGACCGGATCTCCTCGACCGCACCCAGGTGCGCATAGCCGCGCGCCCCGCCCGAGCCGAGCGCGAGCGCAACGCGCCCCGTGGATGCCATCAGCTGCCCCATTCACCGTGCCTGGATGTCTTCTCCAGTCATTCTGGCAGCGGGCCCGCAGGCTCGCGGACGTGCCCTACACAAGAGACGGACCGGCTGGACCTAGCCTGTGGCCTGTGCGCGAGACCGATCCCATCGCCGAGGCGGCGCGGCAGTGGCGCGCCCACGGATGGGAGGCGGCGGCCGACGGCATGACGCTCGTGACGTCGATCGTCCGCGTGCACCAACTCCTCATGGAGCAGATCGACGCGACCTTGCGGCCGTTCGGGCTGACCTTCGCGCGCTTCGAGGCGCTCCGCCTGCTCGCGTTCACCAGCAAGGGCGAGCTGCCGATGTCGAAGCTCGGCTCACTCCTCCAGGTGCACCCGACCTCCGTGACCTCGGCGGTGAGTCGCCTCGAGGAGCAGGGCTTCGCCCGACGTACGCCGAGCGAGACCGACAAGCGCGTCGTCCTCGCGACCATCACCGACTCCGGCCGGAAGATCGTCGAGGAGGCGACGGAGGCGCTCAACAGTGCGGTCTTCAACGAGCCCGGCCCCTCCCATCAGGACGTCGCGACCCTGATCACGCAGCTGAGCGGCTTCCGCGCCGTGCTCGGCGACTCCTAGACGTTCCGCCGGTACTGGCCGCCGACCTCGAAGAACGCCTCGGTGATCTGGCCGAGCGAGCAGACCCGCGCGGCCTCCATCAGCACCGCGAAGACGTTCTCCTCAGAAGCGGCAGCAGCCTTCAGCCGCTCGAGGGCCGCCGCAGACTCCGACCGGTGCCGCGCCTGGAAGTCCCGCACCCGCTCGAGCTGCGAGCGCTTCTCGTCCTCCGTCGCACGCGCGAGCTCGACCGTGCCGTCCTCGACCTCAGAGTCGGGGCGACGGAACGTGTTGACGCCGATGATCGGCAGCGAGCCGTCGTGCTTGCGGCGCTCGTAGAGCATCGACTCGTCCTGGATCCGACCGCGCTGGTAGCCGGTCTCCATCGCACCCAGCACGCCACCGCGTTCGGAGATCCGCTCGAACTCCAGGAGCACCGCCTCCTCCACGAGATCGGTCAGCTCGTCGATGATGTAGGAGCCCTGCAGCGGGTTCTCGTTCATCGCCAGACCCCACTCGCGGTTGATGATCAACTGGATCGCCAACGCCCGACGCACCGACTCAGCACTCGGCGTCGTGACGGCCTCGTCGTAGGCGTTGGTGTGCAAGGAGTTTGCGTTGTCGTATATCGCGATCAGCGCCTGCAGCGTGGTGCGGATGTCGTTGAAGTCCATCTCCTGCGCGTGCAGGCTCCGCCCCGAGGTCTGCACGTGGTACTTGAGTTTCTGGGACCGCTCTCCCGCGCCGTAGCGGTCCCGCATGGCGACGGCCCAGATCCGGCGGGCGACCCGGCCGATGACCGAGTACTCGGGGTCCATCCCGTTGGAGAAGAAGAACGAGAGGTTCGGCGCGAAGTCGTCGATGTCCATGCCGCGGGCGAGGTAGGACTCGACGTACGTGAAGCCGTTGGCCAGCGTGAACGCAAGCTGCGAGAGAGGGTTCGCCCCGGCCTCGGCGATGTGGTAGCCGGAGATCGAGACGGAGTAGAAGTTGCGGACCTCGTGGTCGATGAACCACTGCTGGATGTCGGCCATGCAGCGCAGCGAGAACTCGGTGGAGAAGAGGCAGGTGTTCTGCCCCTGGTCCTCCTTGAGGATGTCGGCCTGCACGGTGCCGCGCACCCGCGCGAGCGCCTCGGCCGGCTCGATCCCCTGCGCGGCCGCCTGGTCCAGCACGGTGTTGAGGAAGAAGGCGAGCACCGTGGGCGCAGGCCCGTTGATGGTCATCGAGACCGACGTCGATGGCGCGAGCAGGTCGAAGCCGTCGTACAGCGCCTTCATGTCGTCCAGCGTCGCCACCGAGACGCCGGACGTGCCGACCTTGCCGTAGACGTCGGGGCTCTCACCGGGATCACGGCCGTAGAGCGTCACCGAGTCGAATGCGGTCGACAGCCGGGTGGCGGACTGGCCCTCCGCGAGCAGGTGGAAGCGGCGGTTGGTGCGGAAGGGGTCGCCCTCCCCCGCGAACATCCGCGCGGGATCCTCGTCCTCGCGCTTGAAGGGGAAGACGCCGGCGGTGAAGGGGAAACGTCCCGGCAGGTTCTCGCGCCGCCAGAAGCGCACGAGCGCAGGCCAGTCGTCGGTGCGCGGCAGGGCGACGATCGGCACCTCGGTGCCGCTGAGCGACGTCCGCGTCCTTTCCCCGTACGTCGACTTCGTCTCGTCCCACGCGGCCAACTGCGTGCTCACGTCGGTCGGGAGTGCGTCGCGCAGCTCCTGGGCCTTGCGTCCGAGGCTCGTCTCCTCGGCCGCGACGATCTCGAAGGCCTGGGCCCTGCGCGCGAGGCCGGCGAGGCGCTCGGTCTCGGCGTGGAAGTCGCGCACGGTGGCGGCGATCTCGGCGAGGTAGCGGACGCGTTCGCCGGGGATGATCCCGGCCGCGCCGGACGAGTGCCGTACCGACACCGGCGCGAGCACCCCTTCGTTGAAGCACACCCCGAGCTCACGCAAACGCGACCGCAGCTCCTGGTACAGCGCAGTCACACCGTCGTCGTTGAAGGTCGCCGCCGACGTGCCGAAGACCGGCATGTCCTCCGGAGCCAGGTCGAAGGACTCCCGGTTGCGCACCATCTGGCGGGCCACGTCGCGCAGCGCATCGGCAGCTCCACGACGCTCGAACTTGTTGATCACGACGACGTCGGCGTAGTCGAGCATGTCGATCTTCTCGAGCTGGCTGGCCGCGCCGAACTCCGGCGTCATGACGTAGACGGGGAGGTCGACGTACGGCACGATGCCGGCGTCGCCCTGGCCGATGCCCGGCGTCTCGACGATCACGAGGTCGAAGCCCGCCGCCTTGATCACGGTGAGCACGTCCGAGAGGTGCTCGGGAATCTCGTGCGCGCCGCGGGTCGCCAGCGAGCGGTAGTAGACCGCGTCTCCGCCGATGGAGTTCATCCGGATCCGGTCGCCGAGCAGCGCGCCACCGCCGCGGCGACGCGTGGGGTCGATGGCGAGGACGGCGACGCGGAGCTTGTCCTCCTGGTCGACGCGGAGTCGTCGGATCAACTCGTCGGTGACGCTCGACTTGCCGGAGCCACCCGTGCCGGTGATGCCGACAATGGGCACGACACGCGCGGCCGCCGCCTCGCCGAGCCGCGCCAGCATCTCCGGCGGCAGCGCGCCGGTCTCGGCGCCGGTGATCGCCCGCGCGAGCGCTCCGCGATCACCTGCGAGCACCTCGTCGGCGGAGGTCGAGCGAAGCTCCCAGAGGTCCACGTCCGCCGTCGAGACGACGCTGCCGACCATGCCGGGCAGGCCGAGCCGCTGTCCGTCCTCGGGAGAGAAGATCGTGACGCCACTCTCCTTGAGACGGGAGATCTCCTCGGGCACGATCACGCCTCCTCCCCCTCCCACGACCCGGATGTGGCCGGCGCCGCGCTCGCGCAGGAGCTGGACGAGGTACTCGAAGTACTCGACGTGTCCGCCTTGGTACGACGACACCGCGACCGCGTTGACGTCCTCCTCGATCGCCGCTTCCACGACCTCGAGGACGGACCGGTTGTGCCCGAGATGGATCACCTCGCAGCCCTGCGACTGGAAGATCCGCCGCATGATGTTGATCGCGGCGTCGTGACCGTCGAAGAGGCTGCTCGCGGTCACGAGGCGCACAGGGTTCTCGGGCATGTTCAAAATACTAGGACGTCCAAGTAACGCCCACAAGGCAGCTCCGCTCATCTCAGAGGGCCCTCAGCCAAACCTGTTCCCTGGTATCAGACGGTGTCCGTAGTCTCGTCGGCATGACGACACCCATTCCTCTCCCCCGGCGGACCCTGTCACGGCGATGGCTCCTGGCCGGCGTGCCAGCGGCAGGCCTCGTGCTGGCCGGTTGCGGCTCCGAGTCGACCTCGTCCTCCGGCGGCACGAGCAGCGCCACGGCGACCGCCTCGAGCACCGCCACCGCTGACGGCGCAGCCGCCGCCGGATCGGTCGCCGCACTGGCCCAGGCCTTCTACGCGACGCTGGACGATGACCAGAAGACCGCCACCCTGCTGGACTACAGCCTCAGCAACGCCGCGCGGTGGTCGAACCTGCCGCAGGGCCTGATCGCGGGCGGTGGCTCCGGTGGAGGCGCTCCCGGCGGTGGCTCAGGCGGCACCCCACCCGGCGGCGCCTCAGGCGGCACGCCGCCCAGCGGTGCTCCCGGCGACAGCGGCGACAGCAGCAGTGGTGGCGGTGCCGCGGCCGGCACAGGTAGCAGCAGCCAGAGCCGGGTCGGGATCAACCTCGGCACACTCAGCGACGACCAGCTGACTGCGTTCGACGCGTTGCTCAAGGCGGCCACCGGCACCAAGGCCGGCCTCGGCTATGCGGAGATCACCGCACATCTCGCCGCCGACGACTACCTCAGCGCCAACGGAGGCGGGGACACCTACGGCCGCAGCAACTTCTACGTCGCCCTCCTCGGCAGTCCCCAGGACAGCGGCACGTGGGAGTTCCAGTTCGGCGGCCACCACCTCGCCGTCGCCAACACGTACGTCGACGGCGTGCTCACCGGCGCCACCCCGTCCTTCCGCGGGATCGAGCCCAACGGCGACTTCACGCAGGACGGCAAGAGCTACAACGCGCTCAAGGTCAAGGAGAGCGCTTTCACCGCGCTCCTCGCCGGCCTGTCCAGTGACCAGCTCGCGAGCGCCAAGCTGTCCGATGTCTACAGCGACCTCGTGCTCGGCCCGGGCAAGGATTGGGCGTTCCCCACCGACCATGAAGGTGTGCAGGTCTCCGGCCTGTCGACCGCTCAGAAGAAGCTCGTGCTCGCCGCCATGGCGACGTACGTCGACGACATCGCAGACGACGACGCCGCGAAGATCCTCGCCCGCTACGCGAGCGAGCTCGACGACACCTACGTCGCCTACTCCGGGACGACCGCACTCACCGAGAAGAACGACTACGTCCGCATCGACGGGCCGTCGGTGTGGATCGAGTTCTCGATGCAGAACGGCATCGTGCTGCAGGGCAACCACCCGCACTCGGTGTGGCGTGACCGGACCACCGACTACGGCGGCACCAAGAGCTGATGGTCGTCGCCGTACGCCGACTGGCTGCCGTCCTCGCCGCCGCGGTCGCCACCCTGGTGGCCGTGGTGGCGATGGCGCTGCCGGCGTCGGCGCACGTCCTTCCGACCTCGACGATCCAGCTCGCCGTCACGGCCAGCAACGTCGTGGCGACCGTCGACATCCCGCTGTCCGACCTCGAGGCCGCGACCGGCCTCGATCTCGGCGACGAGACGCAGGCGGACATCGACTCCCAGGCCGACGCCCTCAAGGACTACCTGCTCACCCACTTCGCCCCGACCAGCGATGACGGCGACGCCTGGACCGTCACGGAGGGGACGCTCACCGTCGACAGCGCAGGAGATGCCGCCACCACCGGAATCTACGATCAAGTCGAGACGACCTTCACCCTCACTCCGCCGGCCGGCAGCGACATCGCCGAGGAGGAGAGCTCCTTCGATCTCGGTTACGACGCCGTCGTCGAGAAGGTCGCGACCCACACCGTGATCGTGACCGTGGCCTCTGACACCACCGACAAGAGCTTCAGCGGGGCCTACGAGGTCGGGACGGTCCAGCGGGACACCGTCACCAACAAGGTCGAGGAGCTCCACGTCGAGCTCGGCTCCGGCAGCTCACCCTCGGCTCTCGGCGACATGGTGAAGCTCGGGATGCAGCACATCAAGGAGGGCACCGACCACCAGTTGTTCCTGCTCACCCTCCTGCTCCCCGCTCCCCTGCTGGCGGCCGGTCGGCGCTGGGGCCGAGCCGTCGGCGGTCGTCGGGCCGTACGCCGGATCACGGCCGTCACGCTCGCGTTCACGCTCGGCCACTCCCTCACCCTCGCGCTCGGGGCGCTCGGCGTGCCCGTTCCTCAGCAGTTGGTGGAGGCGGCGATCGCGGCCAGCATCCTGGTCGCCGCCGTCCATGCGATCCGGCCGCTGTTCCCAGGCCGTGAGGCGCTGGTCGCCGCCGCCTTCGGACTCGTCCACGGACTGGCCTTCTCCGAAGCCCTCCGAGCACTCCACCTCACCGGCACCCACCTCGTGCTCGCCCTGCTCGGGTTCAACCTCGGCATCGAGGCCATGCAGCTGATCGTCGTCGTCCTCGTCCTGCCACCACTCGTGCTCATCGCACGCTCGGACCACTACGGCCGGCTCCGGGTCGCTGCGGCGGCGGTCACCGGGCTGGCTGCCGTCGGCTGGCTCACCGCGCGACTGGGCCTCGCCAACCCGGTGGCCGATCTCGCCGACCAGCTCGGCACCATGGCGGCGCCGGTCGTCATGACCCTCTGGGTGGTAGCGCTCCTCCTCACAGTCACACGGCGAGCACCGGCTCCCGCCCGTGCGTGAGACCGCCGACCTCCCGTCCGGCAACCACCGTCGTCGTCACACGGGCCTCGAGCAGACTCTCCACCCCTTCCTGGAAGGGATCCCGATCCAGCACGATGAAGTCGGCGCTCAGCCCGGACTCCAGGCGCCCGGTGACGCCCTCCCACCCGGCCGCCCATGCGGCCTCCCGGGTCGCTCGCAGCAGTGCGGTCTCGAGCGTCATGGCGTAGCCCGCATGGTTGGCCGGCAGGTCTGAGCGGGACGCCGAACGTCGGGTGGTGGCGACGTACAGGTTCGGCAGGGGCGCGTACGGCGCCGTCGGCGCGTCCGATCCGATGACCAGTCGCACGCCGGCCTCCTCGAGCTCGGTCCACGGGAAGCCGCGGGCGACGCGGGTGTCGCCGAGCATCTCCCGCCAGTTCTCCTGGATCGCCGGGTCGGCGTGCACCGGCTGGACCGAGGCGATCACGCCCAGCTTGCCCATCCGCCCGATCACGTCGGGGGTGACGGTCTCGAGGTGCTCGATCCGGTGGCGTCGCGGATGGTCGCCGTTGACCTCGCACGCGTGCTCGAGCGCACCGAGAGCGAGCGCCGACGCGCGGTCGCCGATGGCGTGCATGGCCACCTGGAGCCCGGCCCGATCGGCCCGTGCGACCACGGCGTTGAGCGAGTCGGCGTCCCAGATCGCGTCGGGATGGCGGCCGTCCGCGAACGGGTGCACCATCGCCGCCGTACAGCTGTCGATCACCCCGTCGACGAAGATCTTGATGCCGGCGACCCGCAGCCACGGGCCCTGGTGGCGCTGCGACAGTGCGATGGCCCGGTCGACCTGGGCAAGCTCCTCGGCGTGATCACCATGGCGGTTGATGATCCAGTGGCCGGCGACCCGGAGCGGCAGGCGTCCCTCGCCGGCCTCGAGCGCCGACTCCAGAGCGGTGAGCTCCGGGTCGCCCAGGCCCATGTCGACCGCTGCCGTCACGCCGGCGGCGAGGTAGTGCTCGAAGGCGCTCTGCAGAGCCGCGAGCCGGTCGGCGTCGGTGGTCAGGCCGTCGAGCACGTCGCGCATCAGGCCGAGCGCAGCTCGCTCATAGAGCATCCCGGTGGCGACTCCGTCGGCGTCGCGGGCGATCTCGCCACTGAGGGGGTCCGGCGTCTCAGGGCCGATACCGAGCTCGGCCAGGGCCGCCGTGTTGACCCAGGCCGAGTGCTGGTCCGACGCGGCGAGGTAGACCGGCCGGTCCGGCACTGCCTGGTCGAGCATCTGCCGGGTGGGCAGTTGCCCGTCGAGGGCGGCGAAGAGCCAGCCGAAGCCGCAGAGCCGCGGGGCGTCGGGGTCGGCCGCCGCCGTACGACGGAGGCGGTCCTGGATCTCGGCCAGGTCCGCTGCGTCGGCGAGATCGATCTGCCCGAGCGCCTCGCCCAGGCCGACGATGTGGGCGTGGGCGTCGACGATGCCCGGGAGGACCAGCGCACCCTCGAGATCGACCGTCCGGGTGAGGCCCTCGATCCGCTCGGCATCCTCGGTCGAGCCGACGTGGAGGAGGGTGTCGTCGTCGACGACGAGGGAGGACGCCCACTCCTGCTCGGTCGCCGTGAAGATCCGGCCACCTCGATAGTGCACGCGGCTCATCGGGTCACCTCCCGCTCGACCCAGGTCCGCATGAGGAGGAGGTAGACGGCCGCCGGGACGACCAGGCCCACCGGGACCGAGATGTCGATACCGCCGATCGCGTCGGCGATCGGGCCGGTGTAGACCGGCGCGGCGCTGCAGAGCAGCGCGAGCGCGATCCCTCCGACGAGAGCGATCGCCCCGGCCGGGTTGACGCCGCCGGCGTACCAGAACCGGCTGCCCGGCCGCTGGTCGCCGAGTTCGACGCCGTCGTAGCGGTTGCGGCGCAGCCACATGTCGGCGACATAGATCGACATCACCGGCGCCAGCACGGCGGCGATGAGCTGCATCGCGTTGGAGACGCTGTCGAGGAAGTTCCACACGAGCAGGCCGAAGAGGGTCATGGCGGTGCCGACGATGCCGTCGAGGACGACGGTGCGGGAGCGGCGCATGCGGATGCCGATGGACTGCAGCGCCAGGCCGGAGCTGTAGGCGGTCATGGCGTTGTTGGCGATGGTCGCGACGATCACGGCGACCAGGAAGATCGGGGCGAACCACGACGGCAGCAGCCCCTCGGCCGCCGCCTGGGCGTCGGAGGCGTCGACGGCCGTGGCGGCGAGCGCACCGGCCCCGGTGACGACCAGGCCCGGAAGGATGCAGCCGAGGGCGGTCCAGAAGGCGACCTTCGCGACCGGGGTGGCGCTCGGCAGGTAGCGCGCGAAGTCGGCGCTGTTGGTGTAGGAGAGCGGCCCGGAGGCGACCAGGGCGAAGGCGGCCGCCAGCGTCGCCCAGAGCTCCGTCCCGCCGAGGTGGGTCGCCGGCGTGTAGTTCCAGTCGGCGCCCCGCACCACGTAGACGATCATGACCGCGAAGATCGCGGTGAGCACCAGCGCCATCGGCTGGTAGATCCGCATGATGAAGCCGTGCCCGTAGACGCTGATCGCGAGGGTCGCGGCGGCGATGAGGACGATCACGGCCACCTTGACCGGCGTCGTCGCGGAGAGCCCGGCGCGCTCGACGAGGCTGAAGCCGACGTACGACGCCGCCGACCAGTTCAACGCCAAGTAGCAGACACTCACGAGCCAGCCGGTCAGCGCGACGTTGACCCGGTTGCCGCGCACGCCGTACATCGTGCGGGTGATGACCTCGCTCGGCGTCCCGGCCGCCGGGCCGCTGCCGGCCACTGTCCCGGTGAAGAGGGAGCAGAGGCTGCCGGCGAGGACGACCGCCATGGCCTGCCACAGGCTCAGCCCCATCAGGACGAGGACCGTGCCGATGATGAAGCCGAGGAAGTTGACGTTGGCTGCCGCCCAGACCCCGAAGAGGCTCGAGGCGCGGCCGTAGCGTTCGGACTCGGGGATCGCGTCGATGCCGTGGCTCTCGATCGAGAGCCCCGCACCGGGGTGCGGCCAGTCGGCTGGGATGTCTGCTGCGGCGTCTGTCATGGTCCCGCTCACCTTTCACTGCGGCCCTCGTGGCCTCACTCGCGTCGGAGCGTAGATATCCAAATCGATTTGGACAATGGGTAGTCTGCCGGCCATGACGGTGCGTCGCGCGACGATCCAGGACGTCGCCCGCAAGGCGGGCGTCTCGGCCACGACCGTGTCGCACACCTTCAGCGGCAACGGGTTCGTCGCCACCGCCACGCAGAAGCGCGTGCGCGAGGCCGCCAGCGCGCTCGGCTACCGGCCCGATGCGCTTGCGCGTGGCCTTCGGAGCAGCCGATTCGGTGCCGTCGCGCTGGTCGAGCGGAGCCTGATGGCCGACGTGACCCGGTGGGTCCTCGGGGTCGACTACTTCCTGCGTTTCGCCGGCGCCGCCGCGCTCGCCGCAGTCGATCAGGGCTTCGCGCTGATGTTCGTCGCCGACCCCTCTGACAACGCCGCGCCGAGCGCCGCGCTGGCCTGCGACGGATTCCTGCTCACCGAGCCGCTGGAGGACGACCCTCTCCTCGCGATGCTCGACCACCACGGCATCCCCTACGTCACCGTCGGACGCGACCCGGGCCGCAGCCACGACGCCTCCTCCGGGGTGGCGGACGCCACCGTCGTCGACATCGCCACCGAGCTCATCACCATGCGCGCCGTCGAGCATCTCCTGGACGGCGGCGCGACGCGGGTGGCGATCATGGTCGGCACCCATCGCGACGCGTGGACCCTCGACTCCGAGTTCCACTACCGGGCCTGGGCCGAGGGCCGGGGCGAGGAGCCGATCGTGCTCCAGCAGCCCGAGGAGGACGGCGTCGCCGCCGGCCACCGGGCGGCCGCAGAGCTTCTCGCGCACCATCCCGAGGTCGACGCCGTCTACGTGCTGACAGCCGATCATGCCGTCGGGCTCCAGGAGGCCCTCCGAGCCCACGGGCGGGACGACGTACTCCTGCTCGGCGGTTCAGACTCCGCCGTCCTCCGGAGCGCCGACCCTCCCATCAGCGCCGTCGACCTCCAGCCCGAGGCCCTCGCCTGGGAGGCCGTCATGCGGCTGCTCAACCTGATCGACGGCGGTGACCGATCGGCGCCGACGCCCGAGCACGGTCAGATCCTCGTCCGCGGCCGAGCCTCACGGCCGGAGGAGGACGGGCCCGAGTCGCCGGGAGCCCGCTAACGTCGGCACCATGACCGGATCGACCATGGAATCCACGCCTGGACCCACCCGTGAGCGAGAGCTCGACGTCGTCGTCTTCGGGGCCACGGGCTTCACGGGCGGGCTGACGGTGGACTACCTCGCCGAGCACGCGCCGGCAGAGCTGAGGCTCGGCCTGGCCGGCCGCAACCTCGGCAAGCTCGAGGCGGTCAAAGCCCGTCTCGGGCGCGACGACCTCGAGCTGATCCAGGCGGACGTCGACGACCCTGCCTCCCTGACAGCGCTCGCCGAGCGGACCCGGATCGTCGTCACGACGGTCGGCCCCTACCTCGAGTACGGCGAGCCGCTCGTCGCGGCCTGCGCGGCGGCGGGAACCGACTACCTCGACCTGACCGGGGAGCCGGAGTTCGTCGACCGGATCTACCTCGCACACCACGAGACGGCGAAGCGGACCGGAGCCCGGCTGGTCCATGCCTGCGGCTTCGACTCGATCCCCCACGACCTCGGCGTGCTCTTCGCGGTGAAGGCGCTCGACGCGACCGGCCCCGTGACGGCTCGGGGCGTCGTACGCAGCAACGGCACGCTCTCCGGCGGCACCTTCCACTCGGCGCTGACGCAGTTCAGCCGCGCCCGCCCGATGGCCCAGGCGGTGAAGGAGCGGGCCGGCGTCGAGAAGGCGGCCGGCGGCGCCGTACGTCGGGCGCACGGTGCCGCGCCCACGCCGCTGCGCGACGGCAAGCTCGGCTACTGGCTGCTCCCGCTGCCGACGATCGACCCGATGATCGTGCTGCGCAGCGCTCGCGTCCTGCCCGGCTACGGGTCCGAGTTCACCTACGGCCACTACGCCGGCACCAAGACGCTGCGGTACGCCGCCGGCGGAACGGTCGCGGTCGCGGGCCTCATGGCCGCCGCCCAGGTGCCGCCGCTGCGCCGGTGGCTCGGCACGAAGATCCCGCAGGGCACCGGCCCGAGTGAGAAGCGCCGGGAGAAGTCCTGGTTCACGGTCGACCTACGCGCCGAGGGCGATGGTCGCGTCGTCAACGCACGCGTGGCCGGCCCGGACCCGGGCTACACCGGCACCGCCATCATGCTGGCGGAGTCGGCACTCTGCCTCGCGCTCGACGACGTTCCCGCGACGACCGGGCAGGTCACCACGGCGGTCGCCATGGGCCAGCCGCTGATCGATCGCCTCGAGGCCGCCGGGATCACCTTCACCGTCACCGACTGAGTCATCTCCGCGTCACCGGGCTTTCACTTCGCGGTCCTTGGGGGCGCCGGCACCCCTGCCTAGGTTCGGTCCATGACGAGGGTGCTGTCTCTCTACGAGGGGTTCTTCGCGGGCGGGGCGCGGATCCTGCACACCGCGGTCGTGCGCAACCTGCACGCCACGACCGACCAGGACCATCGCGTCCTCAGCCTCACCAACCGTGTGACGCGCGAGTTCACCATCCAGGCGATCGACACCGACACGTCCTATCGCCGCCTCGTGAGCGCGAGCATCCCGGTGCGTGCCCTCGACCGCGGGCCGACCGACCCGCTGAAGGCCTACGACCTGCACCTCATCGCCCGCGAGATCCGGTACGCCGACGTGCTGTTCTCCCTCAAGGAGCAGCCGCTCGACGCGCTCCTGAGGGTCGGCACGCGGGGCACTCCCCTCGTCACCGCACTCCACCGGAGCGACCCCGAGCATTCCGGAGCGGCGCTCGGCTCACTGGTCGAGGTGCACCGCCAGGGACTGCTGAGTGCGGCCGTCTGCTGCTCCCACGCCACCCAGCGGGCCTACCACGCAGCGACCGGCATCCCGCTGACGAAGCTGCCGGTGATCCCGAACGGTGTCGACCTCTATCGCTTCGCGCCGAACGCCCAGCGGGGCGCCGACGTACGGCAGCAGCTGGGGATCCCGGCCGGCGCGCCCGTCGTGCTGATCGCCGCGCGCAATGACCCGATGAAGGACATCCCCACGTTCCTGCGGGCCGCGCGCCTCTTCCTGCGCCACCACCCGCGGGCGCACTTCATCCTCTGCGGCGCCGGCATGACGACCGACAATCCCGATCTGACGCGCCTGCTGACGCTGCGGCTCCGCTCGCGCGTGCACGCGCTGGGGATCCAGCCCCAGATGGCGCCGCTCTACAACGCCGCGGACCTGGTCGCGCTCACCTCAGCCTACGGCGAGGCGGCGCCGCTCTGCCTGCTCGAGGGCATGGCCTCGGGGGCGGTGCCGGTGACCACCGACGTCGGGGACGCGGCCCTCATGGTCGGCGACCCGCGGCTGGTGACGACCCACGAGCCCCGCGACATCGCGCATGCTTGGGGCGAAGCCCTCGCCGCGAAGGACGAGCACGTCGAGCGACTCGCGCGTCACCGCCAGCGGCTCAACGAGCAGCACTGCTTCGACTCCTACGCGCGGCTACTCAGGAGCTACGAGCCCAGCGCGGTCTGACTCTCCTCAGTCCTGCTTGGGGCCCGCGACCGGGATCTGCGGCGCCGGCCTCGCCGTCGACGGCAGGACGCCCGCCTCCCGGTTGCGCTTGGCCTTGCGGAACTGCTTGGCCATCGAGAAGCCGAGGGCGACCACGGCCGCAAACATCAGCAGGAAGATCACGAACGCCGTCCATCCCGCCTTCACGTCCTTGGGGTTCGGCGTGGCGTCGGTGAGGTGGATCAGGAGGGTGTCGATCATCAGGAGGCCTTGCTCTCAGCGGGTTCTGCGGTGATGCCGGCGAACAGGTCGTTCTCCGGATTGTCGTACGTGGGCAGCTCGAAGCCCTCGAGGTGGGCCGAGACCAGCTCGAAGTCCTCGGTGGGCCAGACCTCGGTCTCCAGCTCGCGCGGGGTGGCGAACCACCAGCTGTCCGGGTCGATCTGCGTGGCATGGGCGAGCAGCGCCTGGTCGCGCACTCCGAAGTAGTCGGCGCACGGCACCTTCGTCGTGACGCGCCTGTCCCAGGACTCGTCGCGGGTCCACTTCTCCAGCCGCTCGGCGTAGTGCGACTCCAGCCCGTGGGCGAGCAGCGCCTCGTGCAGCGCGACCGCCTTCGGCCGGCTGAAACCGTGGTGGTAGTAGAGCTTGCTGACCTGCCACGCCGGCCCGAGGTCGGGCCGGTACTCCGGGTCGGAGGCGAGCTCGTAGGCACGCACGGACACGTTGTGGCACTGGATGTGGTCGGGGTGCGGATAGCCGCCGTTCTCGTCGTACGTCGTCAGCACGTGCGGCTTGACCTCGCGGATGAGCTTCACCAGGGGCACGGCCGCCTCGTCGACGGGCACCGTGGCGAAGCAGCCCTCGGGCAACGGAGGCTTGTTGCCCTCCTCGTCCGGCTCGGGCCAGCCCGAGTCGACGAAGCCGAGCCAGTCCTGGGTCACGCCGAGGATGTCGCGGGCACGCTCCATCTCCTGGCGGCGGATCTCGTGGATGTTCTCCAGGATGCCGGGGCGGTCCATCTTCGGGTTGAGGATCGAGCCGCGCTCACCGCCCGTGCAGGTCACGACGTGGACCTCGACGCCGTTGTCGGCGTACATCGCGGTCGACGCGGCACCCTTGCTGGACTCGTCGTCGGGATGGGCGTGTACGTGCATCAACCTCAGACCAGCCCACTGCGCCATGGGCCTCAGTCTAGGTGGGAGGATCAGGGGGTGAGTGAGCAGTCCGGTCTCCGCGAGCGCTACGCGGCCCACCCGTCACCGTGGCCGAAGGTCTTCCTCGCCATCGGCGTCGTCATCTTCGCCGGACTCCTGGTGTGGCTGGGTTGGGTGATCTGGCTGAAGGTCAACCCCGCGGTCACGTCCAACCTCGTGACCTGGAAGGTCGTCGACGAGCACTCCGTCACCGCCAAGGTCAGCGTGCAGCTCGACTCGGGCGCGAAGAACCCGACCTGCCTCCTGCGGGCCACCGCCGAGGACCACACCACCGTCGGTGAGAAGTCCTTCGTCCCCCATGACGGAAACAACGAGGTCGCCATCCGCACGGAGCGGACGGCGACCTCGGTCGAGTCGATCGGTTGCACCGCCCACAACCAGAACGACGCTCGTTGATCTGGGCCGCGACGGAGCGTCCGCGGCGTTGCACGCCGCTCGACGGCCGCTCCGCTCAAAGGCCGCCTTCGCGGCGGCGCCTTGCGGCCGCACGCGTCGCGGCCCAGATCGTCAGCTGAGGGGTACGACTTTCAGGACCTCGACCTTGAGGGGACCACGCGGGCCCTCGAAGGTGACGACGTCACCGGCGGTGGCGCCGAGGAGGGCCTCACCGACGGGCGACTGCGGGGAGCTGATCTCGATGCCGTCGGCGAAGTCCGACATCTCGATGGAGGCGATCAGCCGCGTCTCGGCCTCGTCGTCGTCATCGCCCTCGAACTTGAAGGTGACGATCTTGCCCGGGCCGACGATGCCGTCGTCGACAGGCTCGGTGGTGTCCACCTTGAGCAGCAACGCATGCAGCGCCGCGATCTCGCCCTCGAGGCGGCCCTGGGCCTCGCGTGCGGCGTGGTAACCGCCGTTCTCCTTGAGGTCGCCCTCGTCGCGTGCAGCGCTGATCTCGGCCACGATCTTGTCGCGCTGGGGACCCTTCATGTCCTCGAGTTTCGCGGTGAGCTGACGATACGCGTCCTTGCTCAACCACACCGTCGAGGAGGACGGGGTCTCAGTCTGCTGGGTCATGGGAGTTCACTCCTGCTTCGTCTTGCGGACCAGAGGAGTCTATCAAGTCACCCTCGATCTGGTCCTTCTCTTCCTCCGTGACGGGGCCACCGCCGGAGGCCAGATGCTGGACGACGGCATTGAGCGCCGCCGCCAACGGGACCGCCACGAGGGCACCCGCGACACCGGCCACGAGGACACCGACCGCGATGGCGATGATGACGCCGAGCGGATGCACCGAGACCCAGCGACCGAGCAGGAAGGGCTGCAGCCCGTGGGCCTCCAACTGCTGGACGAGGATGACACCGGCCAGCATGAGCAGGGCCGTGACGAAACCGTGGTCGACGAGCGCGACGAGGACCGCGACCGAGCCCGCGACGGTGGCGCCGATGAGCGGCACGAAGGCTCCGAGGAAGACCAGGACCCCGATCGCCGCGACGAACGGCACCCGCAGGATCGCCGCGACGATCATGATGCCGATCGCGTCGACCGCCGCGACGATCACGGTGGCACGGACAAACTGCGTGAGGCTGATCCACGCCACGCGGCCCGAGCTGTCGACGGCCTCACGCGCTGCCTTCGGAGCGATCCTGACGATCCACGCCCAGATTCCGGCGCCGTCGGCGAGGAAGAAGTACGTCGCGAAGAGGACGATGAACAGCCCGGCGAAGACGTGGGTGATCGCGGTGCCGACCTCGGTGACGTGCCCGAGGACCTTGCCGTCGGAACTGCCCTTCGAGATCGCCTTCTGCACCTTGTCGATGTAGTCGTTGATCTGGCTCTCGCTGGCGTGCAGCGGCCCGGTCTTGAGCCAGTCCTTGATCTCGTCGAGGCCCTGCACAGTCTGATCCGCGAGGTCCTGGGCGCCACTCACCACCTGGTGACCGGCGAAGGTGAGGAGCGCCGCGATGAACACGATGCCACCGACCACGACGAGCACAGCAGCAAGCCCACGACGTACGCCGGCGCGACCGAGGATATTGACGAGCGGCGCGGTCAGCGCGGCGATCAAGAGCGCCACCACCAGCGGCACCACGACGACGCCCAGGAATCCGAGGACGCGGAAGAGCACATAGCCGGCCGCGCCGATGACGAGGAAGCGCCACGCCCATGCCGCGGCCAGCTCGACACCCCAGGGCACATCCGGACGTCCGGCGACCACCGGCGGGACCGGTGCGGCGAGCTGAGCCTGCCGCTCCTCGCGCAGATGGCTCCACTGCTGGAAGAGCCGGCGCGCGAAGCGCTCGGTGTCCTCCCGGGTCGCTCGCTCCGGCGCGGCGCCTTCGTCGCTCATGCGTGCGAGAGTAACCGGGAACGCATCGGTCATCCTCGTGGTTGCACCAGGTGCCACCACCATCCTCAGGAGGTCACCATGTTCGGTCGTCCGACCAGTCTCTTCCCCGCCGACGCCACCCTCGCCGGGCGCGACTCGCTCGGCTGGAACCTGCCCGCACGCCACCGCGTGCTCGGCACCCCGCTCGACGCCGAGCCCGGCGTCGGCGACACCCCGGCCACCATGGAAGTCGCCTACTTCGGCCTCGGCTGCTTCTGGGGCGCCGAGGAGATCTACTGGCAGAAGCCCGGCGTCTACACGACGTCCGTCGGCTACCAGGGCGGAACGACGCCCAACCCGACGTACGAGGAGGTCTGCTCCGGGCGGACCAACCACACCGAGGCCGTGCGGATCGTCTTCGACCCCTCGATCGTGAGCTATGCCGACCTGGTGAAGACGTTCTTCGAGGTCCACGACCCCACCCAGGGCATGCGCCAGGGCAACGACGTCGGCACGCAGTACCGCTCGGCGATCTACTACACGACCGACGAGCAGCGGGCGACCGCCGAGGAGCTGACGAAGGTGTACGGCGAGGAGCTGGCGCGTCGCGGCTTCGACCCGATCACGACCGAGGTCCTGCCGGCTCCGCACTACTACCCCGCCGAGCCCCTGCACCAGCAGTACCTCGACCGGGTGCCCAACGGCTACCGCTGCCACGCGACGACGGGCATCGCCTTCCCTGCAGGCGCGTGAGCCGATGCGAGCGCTGACGACCGAGGAGTTCGACCCCTTCATCGAGGGGTTGGACTACCCGGTCTTCGTGGTGACCGCGTCCTCCGGCGAGGAGGCCGACGGCTGCCTCGTCGGCTTCGCGACGCAGGCCAGCATCGACCCGCCGCGGCTGCTCGTCTGCCTCTCTGTGGCGAACCGAACCTTCCGTGTCGCGCAGGGCACGGAGTTCCTTGCGGTGCATGTGCTCGCTGCCGACCAGCATGGGCTGGCCGAGCACTTCGGCGGCGAGACGGGCGACGAGGTCGACAAGCTCGCTGGTGTGCCATGGCATCCCGGGCCGGACGGCGTCCCGCTGCTCGACGACCTGCCGCGCTACGTCGTGGGCCGCGTCCTCTCGCGCACCCCCTTCGGTGACCACGTCGGGCATCTCCTGGAGCCGGTCTCCGAGTCGGTCGACTCCTCCGAGCAGGCGCTGACGCTACAGGACGCGGACGACATCACGGCGGGCCATCCCGCCTGACCGTCTGGGGTGAATGGATCTGGCACCTCCCGCTGCCGGAGTCATTCACCCGCGGCAGCGTCCACCGTCAGGACATCGCCCTCACGGACCAGGCGCGTCAGGAGTCGGAGCGGTCGCGGCAGCAGGTCGCGGCCCTGAGGGGCCTGCACAACGGTCGGATTGCTGACGTCGTACGTCGTGCCGCGGTGCTCGACCCGGCCGCCGCCGGCCGCGACCAGGTTGCGCACCCAGTCCGACTGCCGGCCGTAGCCGATCAGGAAGACGAAGCCCGTTGGCCCGTCGGGGCGACGGAAGCAGAGCACCGGCGTGCGGAACGCCTTGCCCGAGCGGCGGCCGGTGTGCTCGATGATCGCGTGCAGCGGGATCCGCCCGGCCCACCGGCGTTGGATCGGGTTGGTGACGACCCGATTGAAGGCCGCGAGGGCGCGAGGTGCGTGCATGCCCGCCAGTGTGACACCGCGCACACTACGCTGCGATCGTGAAGCTCGCCGACTACCTCACCTCCGACGCCACCACGCTCGCCGGCCTCCTGGCCTCAGGCGACGTGACGCCGGCCCAGCTGCTCGCGCTCGCCCGAGAGCGGGCGGCCCAGGTCAATCCCCAGCTCAACGCGGTCGTCGCCACACTCGACGAGGTCGCCGACGAGCGTGCGGCCTCCTCGCTGGAGGGGCCGTTCGCCGGGGTGCCCTTCCTGGTGAAGGACCTCGCGCAGGAGTACGCCGGCTTCCCGACCAGCAGTGGCTCCCGCGCCCTGGCGCACGATGTCGCCGACGAGCACGCGGTGATCACGCAACGCTTCCTCGACGCCGGGCTGGTCGTCTTCGGCAAGACCAACACCCCGGAGTTCGGCGCCAAGGGCATCACCGAGGACTCACTGCTGGGCACCGCGCACAACCCGTGGAACCTCGCCCACACGCCCGGCGGCTCCTCCGGCGGCTCAGGTGCGGCCGTGGCAGCGGGCATCGTGCCGGCGGCCGGCGCCAACGACGGCGGGGGGTCGATCCGGATCCCCGCGGCCTGCAACGGACTGGTCGGCCTCAAGCTGAGCCGCGGCTACACGGCGTACGGACCGCAGACCGGTGAGTCGATGTTCGGCATGGTCACGCAGGGCGTGGTCTCGCGCACCGTCCGCGACAGCGCGGGACTCCTCGACGCCGTGGCCGGTGCGCCGAGCCGGTACGCGGCGTACGTCGCCGCGCGTCCCGACTCCTTCCTCGCCTCCCTGGATGAGCGCCCGCGCGGGCTGCGGATCGGCTTCTCCAGCGCGTCGGCGATCAACCCCTCACCCGACCCGGAGGCGGTCGCCGCCGTCGAGAGCACGGCCGCCCTCCTCGCCGAGCTCGGCCACGAGGTCGAGGAGGTGGCGCCGCCGCACGACGACGAGGCACTCGCCCGCGACTTCCTCACCATCTGGTTCGCGCAGCTCCACGGTCAGATCAGCGAGATCAAGAAGCGCCTCGGCGCACCCGACAGCGCCTTCGAGGCCGATTCGCTCGCGGTGGCGGAGATCGGCCGTGCCGCGGGCGTCGGTGCACTCTTCGGCGCGTTGGACAACGTCCACGCGCACACCCGTGCGCTGGAGGACTTCCATGAGCGCTACGACCTCTTCCTCACGCCGACGCTGGCGAAGCCCCCGCTCGCAGTCGGCTCGATCGCCACCGCCCCACTGTTGCAGAGCGCCTCTCGGGTCATCGCCCGGCTCCGTGCCGGGAAGCTCCTCGCGGCCACGGGCATCCTCGACCAGCTGATCACGGAGAACCTCGGCTGGGTCCCCTACACCCAACTGGCGAACCTCACCGGCCGGCCTGCGATCTCGGTCCCGATGCACTGGACGGCTGCCGGTCTCCCGCTGGGGGTCCAGTTCGTCGGGCCGCTCGCCTCCGACGGCCTGCTGCTGCGCCTCGCCGCCCAACTGGAGGAGGCACGGCCGTGGTTCGCGCGGTACGCCGAGCTCGACCCGTCGCTTCAGGGGCCGGTCACCCGATAGGTGGCCTGGAGGAACTGGCCGACCTGATGTGCCTTCACCAGCTGGAGGCGATCGGACTCGAGGCGGCCGGTGAAGAGCGGCGCACCTGAGCCCAGGGTCACCGGAGCGATGGAGAGCTGGAGCTCGTCGAGACGCCCGGCGTCGGCGAACTGGGCGGCCAGGTCTCCCCCGCCCATGACCCACACGTCCTTGCCTGCGGCGGTCTCGAGGATCGGATCGAGGTGGTCAGCGACCGATCCACCGACGAACTCGATCGACTCGCCCACCGGCCCGGGGATCACCGGCATCTCCTCAGGCCGCGAGGTGAAGACGAAGGTACGACGATCGCCGTAGTACGACGTCCACGTCTCCGGTTTCTCGACGAGATTCTCGTGCTCGACCACCCAGCGGTACGTCGTCGACCCCATGACCAGCACCCCGACACCCTCGACGAACGCGGCCATCTCGGACATCGCGTCGTCTCCCCCGTCGACGGCGAAGAGCCATTCGAGCGAGTGGTCGGCATCGGCGAGGAAACCGTCGAGTGAGGTCGCGGTGGCGAAGACGAAGCGGGTCACCGTCCGAACCTAACGCCGTCGATCGAGGTTCAGAGCAGGCCGACGCCGATCTTGATCGCGAAGCAGGCCACGACCAGCACGAAGACCACGCGGACGAAGCCGGTGCCGACCCGCAGCGCGGTGCGCGCACCGAGCCAGCCGCCGAGCAGGTTGCAGGCGCCCATGACGAGCCCGAGGCGCCACATCACCGCGCCCTGCGGGACGAAGACGCACAGTGACGCGAAGTTGGTCGCCCAGTTGGCGAGCTTCGCCCGCGCGGTGGCGCCGAGGAACGAGTGTCCGACGATGCCGACCAGGGCGATGGTGAGGAACGAGCCGGTGCCCGGACCGAGGGCTCCGTCGTAGAAGCCGATCACCGCGCCGATGATGGCGAGGGCGACGAGCTCGGGCCAGCCGTGCCAGCGCAGGGCGGTGTGCCCACCGAGCGTCGGGCGTGCGACCACCCAGGCGCCGACGAGCACCAGCGCCACCAGCACGATCGGGTCGAAGACGTCACGCGGCACGTGGCTCGCGACCGCCGATCCGGCGGCGGAGCCGCCGAAGGCGCAGAGCACGAGCGCGATCGATGTCCGGAGATCGGGGCGGACCTTGCGGGCGTAGGTCACGGCGGCGGCCGACGTACCGCAGATGGAGGAGAGCTTGTTGGTGGCGAGCAGGTGGATGGGGGCGACGCCCGGGAACGCGACCAGGAGCGCGGGCAGCTGGATCAGTCCGCCTCCGCCGACGACCGCGTCGATGTAGCCCGCGACCAGCGCTGCCAGCCCCAGCAGGAGCAGGGCGGTCAGGCTGACGTCGGGCACGTCGCAAGCGTAGGGATCAGCCGGCCCACCAGCCGCGGCCGCCCCAGCCGCCCATACTCCCGAAGCCCGCATCGCCGCCGTACGCCGACCCCGACCGCCGTCCGAGGTAGGACCCGACCACGGCGGCCCCGAGGTCGTCCAGCTCCGGCGCGACGACCGAGCCGTCCACGCGGCGGGCCATCTGGTCGACGAAGCGTGCCAGGCCGGCGTCGTCACCGAGCCGGAAGAAGGTCGCCTGGGCACCGATGCGACGGGCGCTGTCGAGTTCGTTGACGGTGAGCGCGATGGTGCGCATCGAGGGCGGGTAGGCGAAGGAGACCTCGCCGTTCGCCTCGAGGTGTGACGTCGGCTCGCCGTCGGTGACGATCAGCAGCACCGGCTGGGCGTTGGGGTGCTTGCGGAAGTGGCGGTTGGCCAGCAGCAGCCCGTGGTGGAGGTTGGTGCCCTTGTCCCAGCGGGCATCCAGCGCGGTGAGCTCCTCGATCTCCATGGTCTGGGCCGCGCGGCCGAAGGCGATCAGCTGGAGGTCGTCGCCGCGGAACCGTGACCGGATGAGGGTGTGGAGGGCGAGCGCGGTGCGTTTCATGGGGACCCAGCGGCCGTCCATCGCCATCGAGAAGCTGGTGTCGACCAGGAGGGCCACGGCGGCCTGGGTGCGGTCCTCGGTCTCCTGGACCTCGATGTCCTCGAGCCGCAGCTGCAACCCGGATCTCGCGGGGCCAGAACCCGGATCTCGGGGGGATCGGACTTGGGCGTTGAGGATGGTGCGCGGCAGGTCCCAGGGCTCAGTGTCGCCGAACTCGAAAGGACGGGTGGAGCCGGTGAGGTCGCCGGTCGCTCCCGCCCGGCGGGTGTCGCGGGCGCCCTGACGCCCGTTGAGCTTCGTGGCCACGTCCTTGAGAAGCGCCTTGCCAAGCTGGCGCATCGCCTTCGGCGTGAGGCGCAGGTCGCCGTCGGAGCCTCGCTCGAGCTGGCCAGAGTCGCGCAGGGCACGTTCGATCTCCTGCAGCGTCCGGGCATCGACCGCCGCCTCCTCGCCGAGCTGGCGGGAGACCGCGTCCAGGTCGAGGTCGTCCATCCGGGCGCCACCGTACGACTGGGAGAGCTGCTCGGCGAGCTGGTCGAGCTCGGCCAGGTCCTGCAGCACGCCGGTGCCGTCACCGAGCCCGAGGCCCTCCCCGCCGCCGAACTCCTCTCCACCGGCCCAGTCCTCACCGGGTCGCAGCTGCTGCAGGTTGGCATCGAGCCGCGACAACTGCTCCATCAACGCCGGCGACCCGAAGGCCTGCGCCGAGAGCTCCATCAGCTCGGCGCGCTGCTCCGGAGTCATCGAGTTGAGCATCCGCTGCGCGGCAGCGGCACGGGCGGCGAGGGAGTCGAGCAGCTCGTCGAGGTTCTGCGGGTTCTCGGGAAACTGGTCACCATGCTTGGCCATGAACTCGGCGAAGTCCTCAGGCGTGTCCTCCCCCAAGGCCCGCTTCTCCAGCAGCGAGTTGAGGTCGGAGAGCATCTCGTTGATCGCGGCGCGATCCTCCTCGGTGGCTCCCTCGAGGGCCTGCTTCATGCCGGCGAAGCGCTGGTCGAGGAGCTCGCGGCCGAGCAGGTCCTTGATCTGCTCGAAGGCCTCGCGCGCCTCCCGGCTCTGCCAGTCGTAGGAGCCGAGCTCGGAGACGGCAGCCGCCGTGTTCGGAGAGAGGTTGGAGAGCTGCATCTCGCGGAACGCGCGGTCGGCGTCGTCCATCATCGCGTCGCGGGCGAGCTGCTTGCGCTCCTCCAGGACCGCCTTGTCCAGCAGTTCGCGCACCTCGCGCAGCGTGCCGTCGAGGTTGTGCCGATCCAACAGCTCACGGCGCTTCTCGGCGACACGGCGGGCCAGCTCGTCGAGCCCGGCCTGGTCGCGGCCGCCTCGGCGGAGGAACTCACGCATCGCCCGCTCGGGCGAGTACCCCGCCATGACGTCCTCGCCGATGGCGTCCAGCGCCTCGGCCAGGTCCACCGGCGGGGCGAGCGGGTCGCCGCCGTCGTACTTCCGATATCTCACCCGTAGATCACTTCCGAGCCGTCGGTGTCCTTGCCGATCTTGCGGGCGAGGTAGAGACCCTCGAGGGCGAGCTCGATCGCGCCCGCGCGCTCACCGTCGTCAGTGGCGCCGAGGCGCTCACAGATCTCGTCGTAGATCGCGGACTCACCGATCCGTGGCAGGCCCTCGAGGAACTCCCGGGCGGTCACGTGGTCACCGGTCGTCACCATCGCGCCGGACTCGATCGCGTCCACGAGCAGGGCGAAGTCGATGCCACGCAGCCGCGAGCGCACGGTCTCGGCCACGGCCGTCCGGAGCAGGTGCGTCAGGATCTCGGCCTCGCGCCCCTCCTCACCGGTCTCGAACTCCACCTTCCCGCCGAGTACGTCGACCGCCGTCTGCACATCGACGAGCCGGGCGACCGCGGGCTCGCCGTGGACCGTGCCACGACGCAGTGCCGCGGCCGCGATGGTCTCCGCACCCGCGATCGAGAACCGGGCGGACACGCCGGAGCGCTGGTCGACGGCCGACGAGGCGCGCAGTGCACGGGTGAAGCGCGCGAGGATCTCGACGAGCACGTCCGGCACGGTCGCGACGAGGTCGGCCTCCTGGCGGATGACAGCGATCTCATCCTCAAGAGCGAGGGGGTAGTGCGTGCGGATCTCGGCACCGAAGCGGTCCTTGAGCGGCGTGATGATCCGGCCGCGGTTGGTGTAGTCCTCCGGGTTGGCGGAGGCGACCACCAGGACATCCAGGGGCAGCCGCACGATGTAGCCGCGGATCTGGATGTCGCGCTCCTCCATCACGTTCAGCATCGCCACCTGGATCCGCTCCGCGAGGTCGGGCAGCTCGTTGATCGCGACGATGCCGCGGTGCGAGCGCGGGATCAGGCCGTAGTGGATCGTCTCGGGGTCACCGAGCGAGCGGCCCTCGGCGACCTTCATCGGGTCCACGTCACCGATCAGGTCCGCCACCGAGGTGTCGGGCGTGGCGAGCTTCTCGGCATAGCGCTCCGAGCGGTGACGCCACTCGATCGGGAGGTCGTCGCCCATCGACTCGGCCCGGCGCAGCGCGGTCACCGTGATCGGCTCGTAGGGGTGCTCGCCCAGCTCGGACCCCGCGATCACGGGCGTCCACTCGTCCAGCAGCCCGACCAGGGTGCGCAGCAGCCGGGTCTTGCCCTGGCCGCGCTCGCCGAGCAGGACGATGTCGTGACCGGCGATGATCGCGCGCTCGAACTGCGGCAGCACCGTGTCCGACAGGCCGTGCAGCCCGGGCCACGGGTCCTCGCCGGCAGCGAGCCGTTGCAGGAGGTTGGAGCGGAGCTCCTCGCGCAGCGTCCGCTGCACGTGCCCGGAGGCACGGAGCTCGCCGACGGTCGCGGCCGAAGGAGCGGGAGAGGCGGAACCGGAGAGTGTCACCTCTTCACGCTACTCACGGTGGCAACCGACGGAACAGCCTTCTATAGGGTGATTTCGATGTTCGGGATAGACGATCGGCCCTGCCCGTGTGGCTCGCTGACGACGTACGGCGTCTGCTGCGGGCGCCTGCATCGCGGAGCCGAGCAGGCGGCGACCCCGGTCGAGCTGATGCGCAGTCGCTACAGCGCCTATGCGGTCGGCGATGCCGACTACGTCTGGCGGACGTGGCACCCGAGCACGCGCCCGGACGAGATCGAGCTCGACGGCCGCCTGACCTGGACCGGCCTCGAGATCCGCAGCGAGGACGACGAGCACGTCGAGTTCGTCGCCACGTACGTCGCGCCCGACGGTGCCGGCCAGCTCCACGAGCGCAGCCGCTTCCAGCAGCGTGCCGGCCGCTGGTTCTACCTGGACGGGGAGCTGTCGTGAGCGCCGAGCACGGCGAGACGGCCGGGCCCGAGGCCAACGCTCCGCTGCAGGACATCCGGGCCTCCGACACGACCGCGAAGGTCCTGCTCGAGGCCGTCATCGCGATGTCGAGCCATCTCGAGCTGCACTCCGTCCTGGCCCGGATCGTCGAGTCCGCCGCCACACTCACCGGGGCCAAGTACGGCGCCCTGGGCGTCATCGGCGCCGGCGGGGTGCTCGACGACTTCGTCACCTACGGCATCGATCCCGACGAGCAGGAGCGGATCGGCGACCTGCCGAGCGGCCACGGCATCCTCGGGCTGCTGATCCGGCACCCGCGGCCGCTTCGGCTGCAGGACATCCAGGCACATCCGGAGACATCAGGCTTCCCGGACGACCACCCGCCGATGAAGACCTTCCTCGGTGTGCCCGTGCGGATCCGCGGCACCATCTGGGGAAACCTCTATCTGACCGAGAAGGAGGGTGGCTTCACCGAGGAGGACATCACCCTCACCGAGACCCTCGCCACCGCCGCCGGTGTCGGCATCGAGCGGGCACAGGCGGTCGCGGACCGTGCCGACCTCGCCGTCCTCTCGGACCGCGAACGGATCGCGCGCGACCTGCACGACAACGTGATCCAGCGGATCTTCGCGACAGGCCTGCGCCTGCAGGGCGTCGCCCTCAAGGCGCCCGAGATCGCCGAGCAGGTCGCCGCGGCCGTCGACGAGCTCGACCAGACCATCCGCGACATCCGCTCCACGATCTTCGAGCTCGAGCACCGGGGTGGCTCCTCCCTGCGCAAGGAGATCCGCGAGGTGCTGCGCACCTACATCGGCATCCTCGGTTTCACGCCGACCGTACGGATCACCGGTCCGCTCGACACGGCCGTCCCGGGCCCGATCCGGGAGCACCTGGTCGCCGTCATGCGCGAGGGGCTCTCGAACATCTCCCGCCACGCGCGCGCCCAGAGCGCCGAGCTCGAGCTGTCCGTGGAGCCGGGGTCGGTCTCCTTCCGGATCCTCGACGACGGCGTCGGCGTCACGGAGGGCGAGCCGCTGTCGGGGCTGCGCAACCTCAAACGCCGGGCCCATGAGCTCGGCGGCACCTTCGAGCTCAGGCCCCGTGCGGGCGGCGGCACCGAGTTCCTCTGGCAGGTCCCCCTGGCGCGCTGAGGTGCCCTACCTCCGCGTCAGCAGCTTGCTCGCCAGTACGGCGGCCTGCGTCCGTCGCTCCAGGCCGAGCTTCCTCAGCATGATCGAGACGTAGTTCTTCACGGTCTTCTCCGCCAGGTACATCTGCTCGGCGATCTGGCGGTTGGTCAGCCCCTCGGCGACGAGCTCGAGGATGCGGCGCTCCTGGTCGTTGAGCGCCTCGAGCTCGGGCGCGACGGCGGGTCCGTTGCGGACCCGGTCGAGCACCCGCTGGGTGAGCGAGACGTCGATGAGCGACAGTCCCTCGGCGACCGAGCGGATGGCCGAGACGAGGTCGGCGGTGCCGATCTCCTTCAGCACATAGCCCGACGCACCGGCCATGATCGCGCTGAAGAGCGCCTCGTCGTCGTCGTACGACGTCAGGATGAGGGCCCGGATCTGACTGTTGGCGGCACGGATGTCGCGGCAGACCTCGATGCCCGAACCGTCGGGAAGGCGGTTGTCCAGCACGGCGACCTGCGGGGCCAGCACAGGGATCTGGGCCACCGCCTCGGCCGCGGTGCCGGCCTCGCCGATGACCTCGATCTGCCCGGACGCCTCGAGCAGCGTGCGCAGTCCGTCGCGCACGATGGCGTGGTCGTCGAGCAGATAAACCGTGATCACGGGGCCAGCGTTACACACCTTTCCGGACCGCTGCGCAACAATGGCCCGGTGTCCTCGGGTGATGCTGAACTTCTTCCTCAGGTGGCGATGCCGTCACAGCGACGTCCTCCTACCGTCGCGGCGCTCGCGCAACCGTTGGGGACTCACATCGCCATGCAGCACATGCTCATGAGTGGCGGAATCGGCGTGGTCTACCAGCCGATCGTGGATCTCGCCTCGGGCCGGATCTGTGGCTGGGAGGCGCTCGCCCGCTACGCGCCGGATCCCACGACGTACTCGCCCCTCGATCTCGTCGAGGCGGCCCGCGACCACGAGCTGCTCAACGAGCTGACGTGGCGCGTGGTCAGCCATGCCCACGCGACGCTGTGTGCGGTGTCCAGGATCGTCGACGTCCCGCTGATCGTCAGCGTCAACGTCGAGCTGGAGCAGCTGCGCCGGGACAACCCACTCTTCGACAAGATCGCCGAGCTGCCCTGGCCGGAGAACACCCGCCTCATCCTGGAGATCACCGAGCGGGGCCAGGACCTCTGGCACGACGACTACGCCGAGGCCGCGCGCTCGCTCAACGACCACGACATCATGCTGGCGCTCGACGACTTCGGTGCGGGCGCCGCCCGGCTGACCTTCCTGCACCACCCACAGTGGGCCCTGGTGAAGTTCGACCGTCAGCTCATCGCCAGCGACGGCCGCACCGAGCAGATCGTCATGACCCACACGGCGCGGATGTTCGCCGACCTCGGAGTGCTCTCCCTGGCCGAGGGCATCGAGACGCACGAGCAGCTGGCGTCGGTCAAGGCGTTGGGCATCGAGCTCGGACAGGGCTACCTGCTGGGCCGTCCGGCCAGTGCCGAGCTGCTGCTCGCCGACCTCGCCAGCCGCGGCCTGGACGTCCTCAGCGCCTAGAGGCTCAGCGCGCGCCCGCGCGGAGGCGGACCTGCTCGGCGAAAAGCGCGCGTCGGATCGCGGTCCGCACCGACTCCTCCTCCTCGATCATCAGGACGAGTTCGACGCGCGGCGGCTCGAGGTCGGTCATCTCCCGCACCCGACCGATCTCGCCGCGGATCACGAACGTCTCCGCTCCGAGGGAGAAGTGCGCCTCAACGCCGGTGCCGACGCCGTACGCCGCCGCGTCCTGCGGCTTCACCGAGCAGCGGACGGCCGCCTCGGCGATGTCGAGCGTGAGCCCGACGATGTTCTTCGGGACGCCGAGGAGCTCCGGGTCGAGCGGGATGGGGTCGAGCATGAGCCGGACCTCGCGCTGCGCGGGCACGCGCACGTACTGGCGCCGCTGGACGCGCCGGACCTCGCCGTTCGGGTGGACGCGGGCCACCGGAATCCCATCGATCAGGAGCCGCTCGACGACGACCACCCGAACCTGCTGGACGGCCGATCCGTCGGCGGCCCAGACCAGGTCGTAGTTGCTGCCGATCTGTCCGACCTGTCCCTCGTCGAGCCGGACCGTGAAGACGTGGTCGCCCTCGACCTGCAGGACGAAACCCGGAAGCTCCTCACCCTCCTCGTCCGCCAGGTGCACAGGGTCATTGACCGCAGGCATCATCGGCGCAGTTCCTCCAGTTCGATCCTCACGTCGGCCCCCTCCGGGTGACCATGGTGGCCGATCCAGACGATGCTCCGCGGCATTTCCGCCGACTTGGTCATCACCGTCAGCACCTCGTCGCGGAGCCGATCGGCCGTCGCCGTGTCGAGGTGAGCAGTCGGCTCGTCGAGCACGAGGACCTGATGGTCGGCGAGGAGGCTGCGGGCGATCGCCAAGCGTGCCCGCTCGCCGCCGCTGACCTCGGCGTAGCCGTCACCGAGCCGGGTCTGGAGTCCGTCCGGGAGCGCCTCGATCCATTCTCCGAGCTGAGCCTCGGCGAGTGCCGCCGCGACCTCCGCGTCCGTGGAGCCCGGCCGGGCGAAGCGGATGTTCTCGGCGACCGTGCTCGCGAAGAGGTGCGGGTCGTCGTCCACGAGGCCGACATGACGGCGTACGTCGTCCGGGGCCGCCTCGCGCAGGTCGGTGTGCCCGAGGGCGACCCGGCCGCTGCTGGGGTCGAGGAACCGCATCAACAGGGCGGCCAGCGTGGACTTGCCCGACCCGCTGGGGCCGCTGATCGCGAGCACCTGGCCCGGCGTGAGGGTGAGGTCGAGGCCGGCCAGGACGGTCCGGCCGTCACGCGTGACCGCCGGGTGGTCGATCCCCAGGGTGGTGTCCGTGATCGGTCGCGGCTCCGCCGGGTCGGTCACCGCGGGCGGCTGGTCGAGGAGTCCGTCAAGGCGCTGCTGTGCGGCCGCGACCCTGGCCGCGACCGCCCCCGCATCCGCCATGGTGGCGAGCGGCTCGGCCAGGGCGAGCGGCGTGAGGATGAGGAGCGCGGCGACCGGATCGCTGTGGTCACCACGGCTGGCGAGGACGGCGGCGGTGAGGGCCACCATCGCACCGGCGGAGAGGAGGGTGAGTGCCCGCGCGGAGGCGAGCCATCGGGCGCTGGTGGTGGTGGCGGCCGCGGCCTGGGCCCCGGCATCGCTCACGGCGGTGAGGGCTCGATCGGTCGCCTGCCAGCGGCGCAGCTCGGCGGCAGCCTGGACGGCGTCGGTGACCTCTTCGCTGATCCGCGCGCGGGCGGCGACGGCCTGCCGCTCGGACTCTCGCGCGCCATGCCGGGCGAGGAGGAAGGCGGCCGTCCCGGCACCGGCGGTGAGGGCAGCGGTGGCGACGCCGGCAAGGGGGTCGATCACCGCGGTGACGGCCGTGGCGATCGCACCGGTGAGCATGAAGCCCCTGACCGGCACGCGCAGCCTGAGCTCCCGGTCGAGCACGACATCGACGTCGTCGACCACGCTGGCCAGCACGTCGCCGCGCCGCCGGGGCAACCTGCCGGGCACGAGCGGGACGAGCGCGTCGAAGACACCCACGCGGGTCTGGGCCAGCAGTCGCAGCGCCCGGTCGTGCGAGACCAGCCGCTCGGCGTACCGCAGGACGGGCCGCGCGATGCCGAACGTCCGCACCCCGACGATCGCCACGAGCAGTGTCAGCACGGCCGGCTCGGCGCTGGCCTTCACGATCAGCCACCCCGCCGTCGCCGTGAGCGCCACCCCGCTCGTGCTCGCCAGCCCTTCGAGCACCCAGCCCCATCCCCGCCGAATCGGGTCGTTCCTGCCGTCGAGTTCGGGGCCTCCTGCCGCCGCGTCTGGGGTTTTCTGCCGCTGAGTTGCCCGTACGTCGCCGGCCGACTGCGTCACCACTGCGTCGTGTTCCTCAGCGGCCGCGACGGAATCGCTGGACACGAGGGCGTGGACCGGTAGCTCCTCGCGACCCAGGTCGAGCACGCGACCGGCGAGACGGACGAGCGCGGGTCGGTGTGCGACCAGGACGACCCCGCGTGTACGGCCGAGCTCTTCGACGACGTCGGCGACCACTCGCTCGGTCTCCGGATCGAGATGCGCGGTGGGCTCATCGAGCAGCACCCACGGGCGGTCGGCAAGAAGCACTCGGGCGAGCGCCAGGCGAGCCCTCTCCCCCGCCGAGAGGTCGAGTCCGTCCTCGCCGACCTCGGCGTCGAGGTCGGTGATGCGGTGGTCGAGGGAGACTCGGGCGAGCACCCCGCGCAGCTCCGCATCCGTCGCTTCCGGCGACGCGAGACGAAGGTTGTCGGCGACCGACCCGGCGACGAAGACCGGTCGCTGGGGCAGCCAGGACACCTGCGACCGCCACTGCGGATCGGTCAGGGTGACGCTGCCGCAGCGGGCGGCGCCGTACGTCGGGGGCAGCTCGCCAGCGAGAACGGCCAGCAGGGTGGACTTGCCGCAGCCCGACGGCCCGACGAGCGCCGTCACACCCGGCCCGGAGATGTCGACGGACGTCTCGGCCAGGGCCGGCGTGACGCGGCCGGGGTAGGTCACGTTCACGTGCTCGAGGCGGATCACTCCGTGCGCCGTGCCGCCGGGCGACACGGTCATCTCCTCGCCAGGCAGGAAACCCGGGACTCGGCGGCAGGAGACCCCGGACTCGGTGTCAGGAAGGGCCGGATTCGGCGGGAGGGCCGGCAGGGAGGCGAAGACGGCGAGGCCCTCGGCGGAGGCGTGGAACTCGGCACCGACGCGGCGCAGCGGCCAGTACGCCTCCGGCGCCAGCAGCAGGACGGGCAGGGCCGCCGAGAGCGCGACGGACCCGCTGGCGAGGCGCAGGCCGATGGTCACCGCGACCAGGGCGACCGACAGGGTGGCGACCAGCTCAAGGACGGCGGAGGAGGCGAAGGCGATCCGGAGCGTGCGCATCGTGCGCGTCCGGTAGCGCTCGGTCACGGCGCCGATGACAGCCGACTGGGCGCGCGCCCGGCGGTAGGCGACCAGTGTGGGCAGGCCGCGCATCACGTCGAGGAAGTGGCCGGCCAGATCGGCCATGGCCCGCCACTGCCCGGCGGCCTCGTCGCGGGTGGCGAGACCGACGAGGATGCCGAAGACCGGGATCAGCGGCAGGGTCAGCACCACGACGAGCGCCGACCACAGGTCCTGGGTCGCGATCGCGAGCAGTACCAGTGGCGGCAGGGCGACCGCGAGCACGAGCGCCGGCACGTAGCGCGTTAGGTACGGCTCGACCGACGCCGCTCCACGGGTGGCCAGGGCCGACGCCGCACCGACCGACTCCGAGGAGCCGGCCAGCAGGGTGCCCATCACCCGTCGCCGTACGTCGCCGCCGACCCGTCCCGCCGCGTGTGCCGCCGCGACGTCGGAGACCCAGCCGACCGCCGCGCGACCGGCGAAGAGGGCCACCACGACGATCGCCCAGGGCAGCACTGCCCCGGCGCCGATGGCCGCGAGGATCAGCCGCGAGAGCGCGAAGGCCTGAGCGATGAGCAGCAGGGCACCCACGATCCCGCAGCCGACGACGACCGCGAGGGGGCGGGCGGCGGGCGCCAGCGCCCGCCGCACCGCCGGGTCAGTCGGCCGTGGGGTCACTCGGACGCATCCAGCACGCCCGCCGGGTCGGGATCCATGCCGATCTCCGCCCTGCTGGACTCCTTCAGCTCCTCGGTCGGGATGTGGTGCACCGCGATCCGCTTGCGGAACACCCAGTAGCTCCAGGCCTGGTAGGCGACCACGCACGGGGTGAAGATCGCCGCAATGATCGTCATCACCTTCAACGTGTAGCCCGTCGCCGAGGCGTTCGTCGTCGTGAGCGAGACACCGTCGGCGAGCGTCGTGGGCATGACGTCGGGGAAGAGCGCTACGAAGAGGCCGGCCACGGCGAGGGCCAGGGTGACGAACGTGCCGAGGAAGGCCCAGCCCTCCCGGCCACGGGCCGCCATGAGGAGGCCGCCGACCAGTGCCAGGGCGGCGATCGTGAAGAGCACCGCGGAGCCGGCGTTGCCGGTGTGCAGTTGCGTCCAGACGAGGAAGACCACGGCGAGGACGGCGGCCACGAGCCCGAGCCTCACAGCGAGCGCGCGGGCCCGGTGACGGATGTCGCCGTCGGTCTTGAGCGCCACGAACATCGCACCGTGGGTGAGGAACAGGGTCAGCGTCATGAGCCCACCGAGGAGCCCGAACGGGTGGAGCAGGGTGAGCAGCGAGCCGGTGAACTCCTTGTCCGCATCGATGGGTACGCCGTAGACGATGTTCGCGAAGGCGACGCCCCACAGCAGGGCCGGCACGAACGAGCCGACGATGACGGCGCGGTCCCACCAGCCGGCCCACGCAGCGCCCGGCCGCTGGTGGCGGTACTCGAAGGCCACGCCTCGCAGGATCAGCGCGATGAGGATGAGGAACAACGGCAGGTAGAAGCCGGAGAACAACGTGGCGTACCACTCCGGGAAGGCAGCGAAGGTCGCACCGCCGGCCGTGAGGACCCACACCTCGTTGCCGTCCCAGACCGGGCCGATGGTGTTGATCAGGACGCGCCGCTCGCGGCCGTCCTTGGCGAGCACCGGCAACAGCATGCCGACGCCGAAGTCGAAGCCCTCGAGGACGAAGTACCCCATCCAGAGGACGGCGATGAGGCAGAACCAGACGGTGGTGAGCTCCATGATCGCCCCTCTCAGTACGCGAAGTTCAGCGGACGGTCGGCATCGTCGGGCTCATCCGGATCCCGTCGCCATTTCGGCTCGGGCGGCTCGACGAACGCGTCGACGCCCTTCTTGACGAATCGGATGAGGAGGCCGACCTCGACGATGGCGAGGACGAGGTAGACGAGCGTGAAGCCGATGAGCGACGTCCACACCTCCCACGCGCTCACTCCCGGGGAGACGGCGTTGCTCGTCGTCATCAGCCCGAAGACCACCCACGGCTGTCGCCCCATCTCGGTGAAGATCCACCCCACCGAGTTGGAGAGGAGCACGAAGAGCGGCACGGAGATCGCCAGCGGCGCGAACCAGCGGAAGGTCGGCGTACGCCCCTTGCGGGTGAGCCAGAGGATGAGCGCCGCACCCGCGGCCCCGGCCGCGCCGAGCCCCATCATCCAGCGGAAGCTCCAGTAGGTGACCGGGATGATCGGCGTGTAGTCGCCGGAGTCGGAGGTGACGGCGTCGCGGTCGGCGCCGTACTTCTCCCGGTACTCCTCCTGGAGGTTGTAGATGCCCTGCACCTTGCCGTCGAAGGTGCCGGTGCCGAGGAACGACAGCACGCAGGGCACCTCGAGCGCCCACTTCTTGTGCTGGCCGTCGCGGGTGCCGATGGTGAGGATCGAGAACGGGGCGCAGCTGTCGGAGGTCTGCCACAGCGCCTCGGCACTCGCCATCTTCATGGGCTGGACCTCGGTCATGATCTTGCCCTGCACGTCGCCGCTGATGACGACGGCGATGCCGGCGATGAAGAGCACCCACGAGCCGAGTCGGATCGACCGGCGGTAGAGCGGCTGGTCCTCGCGCTTGCCGCGGACGTAGAGCCAGGCGCTGATGCCGATGAGGAAGGCGGCACCGGTCATGTACGCCGCCCCGATGACGTGCGGGAAGGTGCCGAGCTGGACCTTGTTGAACATGACCGCCCAGAAGTCGGTCAGCTCGGCGCGCCCGCTGTCGGGGTTGAACCGGTAGCCGACCGGGTGCTGCATCCAGGAGTTGGCCGCGAGGATGAACCAGGACGAGGCGAGCGTGCCGAGGTGGACGATCCACATGCAGCCTGCGTGCAGTCCGCGTGGGAGCTTGTCCCAGCCGAAGATCCACAACCCGATGAAGGTCGACTCGAGGAAGAACGCGAGCAGCGCCTCCACGGCCAGGGGTGCGCCGAAGACGTCACCGACGAAGCGCGAGTAGTCGCTCCAGTTCATGCCGAACTGGAACTCCTGCACGATGCCGGTCACCACCCCCATCGCGATGTTGATGAGGAAGAGCTTGGAGAAGAACTTGGTCAGCCGCAGCCACTCCTGGCGCCGGGTGCGGAGCCAGATGGTCTCCATCACCGCGACGAGGAAGCTGAGGCCGATCGTGAGCGGCACGAAGAAGAAGTGGTAGACGGTAACGATGCCGAACTGCCACCGAGCGAGGTCGAGGACGCTATCCACGTTCTCCACCATGCTCCTTTTCGGGCGCTTGTGCAAACTTTCACAAGCGCCGTGCCGTAGGCTTGTGCACCGACATGGGAACGCTGCGCACGGCTTGGAGAGTCGCTTCTGCCGGCAATGGCGGAGGCGGCGTCGGCCTTGCAGGAGCAGGGCTCCTGGCACTCCTGGTCGCTGAGGCGCGGTTGGCGCGCAACCGGATCGGCCGGGCCATCCACGCCGTCCCTGTGGCCGACGGGGTCTATGGCGACGGCGATCCCGCCGAGACGATCCGACTCGCCGTCATCGGCGACTCGGCCGCCGCCGGCTACGGCATCCATCAGCCCGAGGAGACGCCCGGCTCGGTGATGGCCGCCGGCCTCGCCGCGAAGATGTCCGTCCCGGTCCGGCTCCGCTCGTACGCCGTCGTCGGCGCCCGTTCCTTCGACCTCGCCACACAGGTCGCCCTGGCGCTGGAGGACGGGGTGGATGTCGCCGTACTCCTGGTGGGATCCAACGACGTGACCCACCTGGTGCCGCCGGGGCGCGCGGCGCGCTACATGAAGGACGCCGTCTTCGCGCTGCGCCGGTCCGGGGTGACCGTCGTGGTGGGCACCTGCCCCGACCTCGGCACGATCAAGCCGATCCTTCCGCCGCTGCGCGACGTGCTGCGCACGATGTCGCGCCACCTCGCGACCCTGCAGGCGGTCGCGACGGAGGTCGCCGGCGGCCACGCGGTCTCGCTGGGCTCGCTGCTCGGTCCGGAGTTCTACGCAGATCCGGCCGCGCTCTTCGGACCCGACAGGTTCCATCCAAGCGCGGCCGGTTACTGCAGGGTCTCCCTCGTCCTGGTGGACGAGGTCGTCACGGCGCTGCAGCGCCCTGTGGTGCAGTCCTAGGACTCAGTCCCTGAGGATCGCGAGGAGACGCAGCAGATTCTGGTAGATCCAGATCAGGCTGACCGTCATCGCGAAGGCGGCACGCCACGACTCGCGCTCCGGCAGGCCGGCAGCGATGCCGCGCTCGACGAAGTCGAAGTCCATCACCAGCATGAAGATGCCGAGGACGAGTCCGGCGACGGCGGTCAGGAGACCGAGCGTGCCGAAGCCGAAGAGGCCGAGCGAGCTGCCGAAGAGGCTGAGCACGAGCTCCATCAGGGCCAGGCCGACCATGCCGAACATCGCGGCGGTGACGATGGTGCGGAACTTGTTGCCGACCCGGATGTTGAAGAACTTGTACGCCGCGAGCGTGCCGGCGAAGGCGGCGAAGGTGCCGATCACCGCGCCGGAGATGACGCTGCCGCCGAACTGGGCATCCATGAGCTTGGACAGTGCGCCCATCGCGACGCCCTCGAGGGCGGCGAAGGCGAGCACCAGCACGGGGTTGATGACCCGGCTGAAGCTGTTGATCATCGAGAGTGCGAAGGCCCCGATGCCGCCGATCATCAGGGCCGCGTACAGCGGGCCGAGATCGGTGGTGAAGTCGTTGAGGTCGGGCGTGAGCACCCACGTGGCGAGGGCGGCGACGATGACCACGCCGACGGACAGCGCGGTGCGCTGCACGACGGAGTCGATCGTCATCAGGCCGCTGCCATAGGTCGTCTGCGGCTTCGTCATGACCGGGCCGTCGCCGAAACCGGCGTACGGGCGGCCGTTGAAGCCCTCGGAGCGGTTGAACACCGGGTTGTTGCTCTGCATCGTGGTCTCCTGTGAGGCCGGGGGTGGCCGGTTCCCTACCGGCTCACCAGTATGAACGCTGAACGCGGGTCCAAAGTTCCGTCGGAGGTATGCGTGATGCTGATGGCATGCGGAACCGCACGTGGACTGAACTTGACCTCGAGACTGCCGTACTCGCCTCATCGTCCTTGGCGCAGGTCATCGCGCGCCTCGGGCTCCGGGCAGCCGGCGGCAACTATGCCACCATCCGCAGAGCAATTACCGCCGCTGGATTGGATACGTCGCACTTCCGCGGCCAGGCATGGAGCAGGGGCCGCTCCCTCGGCCCGAGGCGACGACTCGAGGACTACCTCTCCAATCGCCACCGCGTCGGCTCACACCAACTGAGGCTGCGCCTCATCAGCGAAGGGGTCTTCGAGGCGAAGTGCAACCGCTGCGGCCTGACGGAGTGGCTAGGAAGGCCGATTGCGCTTGAGCTCGAACATCGTGATGGCAACCCCGACAACAATGCACTCGAGAACCTCGAACTACTCTGTCCCAACTGCCACGCACAGACGAGCACCTACCGCGGCAGGAACATCAAGCGGGCGTAGGCCAACGGTGAGCCGGGGACCTTAAAAGTCCTGTCGAATTTGTGGGTTCGAATCCCATCGCCCGCACCTAGTGGGACCGCCGGAATTCGGCGCCGTCCAGGCCGACAGAAGCAGGCCAAGAGCGCGCGCACAGCGCCATCGAGACTCGCGCAGTTCGCGAT
Organism: Nocardioides sp. Kera G14; assembly: GCF_020715565.1. NCBI lineage: Bacteria > Bacillati > Actinomycetota > Actinomycetes > Propionibacteriales > Nocardioidaceae > Nocardioides > Nocardioides sp. Kera G14. The sequence goes on from NZ_CP085839.1 coordinate 2,658,135, forward strand.
CCACAGCGCTCAACAGTCCTAGCATTAGGATCGGCAATAAGGCGCGCAACTGGCGCGCAGCAGGCGTAGTCTGACCGCTTCGGCTTCGAAGTAGAGATGAGAGGTGCGCATGACTTATGAACGCAACACCCTCCACGTCGATATGGCGGAGGTGTGGGAGAAGGCCTACAAGCAGGCACTCACAACGGCGCCGGGAGAACAAGCCGAGTACCTGTTGAGGACGATCGGCCCGCGCGTCGCGTCGGCCGCCCTCGGGCTTGCGGATGCGAGGCAACTGAAGGCATGGAGTCGGGGAGAGACCGTGCCCCGCGAGCACGCCGTTCTCGGTCGCTTGAGCCTCCTCTATCGGGTCGCGTATGCGATCGCCGAGACCCAAGGGGGCACTGTCGCGGCGCTGTTCCTTCGCTCGTCGAACCCACAGCTTGACGACGAGGTGCCACTGATGGTCCTTCGCAAGAGCGATTCAGAGGAAGTGCAGGGACGCCTGCTTGCTGCTACTCGGGCGTTCTTGGAGGGATGAGATGCCGGAGGTTCAGGTCGTGGCGGCGTTGCCGCGGGAATTCCTCAGGGTTCATTGGAACCCCGCCGCCCTGAGGCGGCCCCCTTACGACCTGGACCCCGCTTCGATGTCTCGCTTCGACGATCCGCAGGGCAGCTTTTCAGTTCGATACCTAGCTACGACCCTGCGCGGGTGTCTGGTCGAGACGATGTCCCGGTTCCGCCCAGCCCCGGAGGTGGAGACGTTGCTCGCTGATGTTGGAGGCATTGAAGAAGGGGACGAGGACCCGACCCGCGGTGTTGGGTTGTCCGAATGGCTAGCCGGACAGCAGGTCGGCCACTGCACCCTCCTCGGGGCAAAGCCAACAATCATCGATGTAGACGCACCGGAGTCACTTGTTGCACTCGACAAGCACCCAGTGGTTCGCAACGCACTCGACCGCTCCAGACTTGGCAGCGCGGCGAATCCCGCGCGATTGGACTCAGGGGTGGTCAAGCTTGCCGGTCCCATCGGCAGACCGATCACACAGGCCGTTTCACGCGCCGTCTTCGAGTGGTACGACGATGTGGACGGACTGCGGTATGCATCGCGCCTGGACGGGAGCGAAACCTGCTGGGCGCTCTACGACAAAGTTCAAGTCGCCTTTCGTGTCGAAGCACTCAGCAGCGAAGTGGTGGAGCATCGCGACGCCGTTCGCTCCGTAGCGGCGCTGTACGAAATCGAACTTCCCGATCCTTGGATCTGACAACGCTGAAGCCAGCAGGCCGTGGTCCGCGGTCTTCTCAGATCATCGCTCCGACGTCCGATCGGGTGATTGGGGCCGCGGTGGGGGCGGCCCCACTCACAGACTTCAGGCTAGTGACCAGGCGATCCCGTCGAGGATGTCCGCCTCGGAGATCAGCAGCTCGTCCACGGGGGCGCGGCGGAGCATGCGGCTGAGGATCAGGCCGCCCGCCGCGATCACGTCGGCGCGACCGGGGTGCATCCACGGAAGCGTGAGCCGCTCGCTCACCGTCATCGCGACGAGCCGGTCGACGAGGGCATGCACCTCGCCGACGGGAAGCACCGCCTGGTCGATGGCCTCACGGTCGTACGCCGGCAGGTCGAGCACTCCAGCCGCGATGGTCGTGATCGTGCCGGCGACCCCGATGACACTCGCGGCCCCTGCTGCGGAGACCGGCGAGGCGTCGAGGGCGTCATCGATGTCGGCGACGCAGGCGGCGATCTCCTCCATCGTCGGAGGGTCGGAGCGCAGGTGCCGCTCGTGCTGGCGGACCGAGCCGATCTGCATGCTGAACGCGTCGTCGGCACCGTAGATCAGCTCGGTGGAGCCGCCGCCGATGTCGATGATCATCACCGGCTGGGCGGGCTGTGCCCGGAGGTTGCGGACGGCCCCGTCGAAGGCGAGCGCCGCCTCCTCGGTGCCGGCGACGACCTCGGGCTCGACGCCGAGACGCTCACGCACTCCGGCGGTGAAGACGTCGGCGTTGGCCGCGTCGCGCGTGGCGCTGGTGGCCACGAAGCGGATCCGTTCGGCGCCGTGGTCACGGATGAGGTCGGCGTACTCGTCGAGGGCGGTGAAGGCGCGCTTCAGCGCACCCTCGGAGATGACTCCGGACTGGTCGAGCCCCTCGCCGAGGCGGACCATGCGGGCCTCCTTGACCTCGACGGTCAGGGCTCCGCCGTCAACACTGCCGACGAGGAGCTTGATCGTGTTGGTGCCGCAGTCGATCGCGGCGACCTTCATCCGGGGTCCCCGCCGATTCGGGAGCACAGCGAGCGAATCGGTGGGATGGTCAACGTGCCGCCCTCACTGGTCGACCTCGTGCTCGGCGTCGGCGAGCTGGTCGGCGACGCAGGAGCCGTCGGCCCACCACTCCCCCAGCGCGGCGAGCACCTCGTCACCGAGCGGGTTGACACCGCGGCCCTGGGCGAGCGACTGGCCGGCCAGGACGTGCAGGCACTTGACGCGCGTCGGCATGCCGCCGGCCGAGATGCCGGCGATCTCCGGCACGTCGAGCTCGGCCTCCTCGGCGATGGCCGTCCTGGCGGCGAGGTAGGACTCATGTGCCCGCTGGTAGGCGGCGGCGAGCTCGGGGTCGGAGGCGAGACGCGCCTCCATCTCCTTCATCACACCGTTCGACTCGAGCGTCGAGATCCGGCCGGTCGCCTTGGGACAGGTCATGTAGAAGGTCGTCGGGAAGGGCGTGCCGTCCGGCAGCCGCGGCTCGGTCGTCACCACGTCGGGCAGCGAGCAGGGGCACCGGTGACCGATCTCGCGGATACCGCGCGGGAGACGGCCGAGCTGGGCTGCGATCGCGTCGATGTCGCGCTGGTCGATGGTCGCGGCCGGGTCCTGCTCGGTCACTTGGCCTCCGTGCCCTTCTGGGTGATCTTCTCTGCGGGCTGGTCGGGATCGGCGGGCGGGTTCCCGGCGAGCTCGACGGAGTCCCACACGGTGCCCCACCAGGGCGACTCCTTCTTCTCCCCGACCGTCGACGGATCGGCGAGCTCGCCGGCGGGCTGGATCCGGTTCCCGTCCGAGTCGAGGGCGACGTACGACGTCTCCCCCGGCATCACGTAGCCGAACCGCTGCCGGGCCTGGGCCTCGATGTACGCCGGGTCCTTCCAGCGCGCCTTCTCGGTCTCGAGGTCCTGGATCTGCTGCTGTCGGGTGTCGATCTGCGACTTCAGGTCGTCGATGCTGCGGCGCTGCTGCAAGTAGGCCTGCAGGCTCGACGCGAACGAGAGCACGAGCACCGCGCAGACCAGCACCAGGATGATGGCGCGGCCGGTCAGCTTGGGGTTCTGGCGCGGGTCGACTCGTCTGAGCCGGGCCGCGGCAGCCGCAGCCGCCGCACGGGCCTCAGCAGCACGACGGGCGGCGCCGCTGCGGCCGGGTCGCGAGGGCCCCTTCGGACCTCGGGACGTCGAACGCTGCTGTGCCACCCGTCGATTCTCGCTTACGCGAGCACGTGGATCAGGCAGTGAAACGCGGGAAAGCGCTTGCGCCTGCGTATCGGGCGGCCTCGCCGAGCTCGTCCTCGATGCGGAGCAGCTGGTTGTACTTCGCGACCCGCTCGGAGCGCGCCGGGGCGCCGGTCTTGATCTGACCACAGTTGGTCGCGACCGCGAGGTCGGCGATCGTGGTGTCCTCGGTCTCCCCGGAGCGGTGGCTCATCATGTTGCGCATACCTGCTCGGTGGGCCAACTCGACGGCGTCGAGGGTCTCGGTGAGCGAGCCGATCTGGTTGACCTTGACCAGCATGGCGTTGGCCTGGCCACCTGCGATGCCGCGCTGGAGGCGCTCGACGTTGGTGACGAAGAGGTCGTCGCCGACGAGTTGGATCTTGTCGCCGAGCTGCTCCGTGATGGTCCTCCAGCCGTCCCAGTCCTCCTCATCGAGCGGGTCCTCGATGCTCACGATGGGGTACGACGCCACGAGGTCGGCGTAGTAGGCCGTCATCTCCGCCGCGCTCTTCTGCTCACCCTCGAAGGTGTAGCTGCCGTTCTCGCAGAACTCGGTCGCGGCGACGTCCAGCGCGAGCACGACGTCCTTGCCCAGCTCGTAGCCGGCCTTGCTGACCGCCTCGGCGATCAGGTCGAGCGCGGCGCGGTTGGAGGGAAGGTCGGGGGCGAAGCCGCCCTCGTCGCCGACGCCGGTGGCGAGGCCCTTCTCCTTCAGCACGCCCTTGAGCGCGTGGTAGACCTCGGCGCCGGTGCGCAGGGCCTCACGGAAGGTCGGGGCGCCGATCGGGGCGATCATGAACTCCTGGATGTCGACGTTGGTGTCGGCGTGGGCACCCCCGTTGAGGATGTTCATCATCGGCACCGGCAGGACGTGGGCGTTCGGGCCGCCGACGTACTTGTAGAGCGGGAGGCCGGCGGAGTCGGCGGCGGCGCGCGCGACGGCGAGGCTCACACCGAGGATCGCGTTGGCACCGATGGTCGCCTTGTTGGGCGTGGCGTCGAGGTCGAGCATGGTCTGGTCGATGAGGCGCTGGTCGTCGGCGTCCAGGCCGATCAGGGCCGGCGCGAGCCTGTCGAGGACCGCCTCGACGGCGTTCTGCACGCCCTTGCCGGCGTACCGCGAACCACCGTCACGGAGCTCGACCGCCTCGAACGCGCCGGTGCTGGCGCCGGAGGGGACGGCGGCACGGGCGAACGTGCCGTCCTCGAGCAGGATCTCCACCTCGACCGTGGGGTTGCCACGGGAGTCGAGGATTTCACGGGCGCCGATTGCTTCGATCACAGACACGACCGTCACCCTATCGCGGGGGTCGGCCGCGCCTCGGACGTGATCCGCGTCACGGAATAGACCACTGACTCGGTAGGTTATTCGGCCATGACCGAGACGATCCAGATCCACAAGCCGCAGCCGCTCGACGATCACGCCGTCGCCGATCTGTTCACCTCCGCGCGCACCGTCTCCTACTTCTCGGGCGAGCCCGTCAGCGACGAGCAGCTCACCGCGATCTGGGACCTCGCCAAGTGGACGCCGACGGCCGCCAACACGCAGCCGCTGCGTGTGCTCTTCGTCAACACGCCTGAGGGCAAGGAGCGCCTGCTCCGCCACATCAACGACTCCAACAAGGCCAAGGTCGAGTCGGCCGGCGCGACCGCCGTCCTCGCGATCGACCCGGAGTACTACGAGTTCATCCCGACGACCTTCCCGCACGCTGCCGGCCTGCGCGACACGTTCGCCGCGAACCCGGACGTCGCCGAGGCCTCCGCCAAGATCTCCGCCGGCCTGCAGGGTGGCGGCTTCATCTACGCCGTCCGCGCGGTCGGCCTCGCGGCGGGTCCGATGACCGGCTTCGACGCGGCCGGTGTCGACGCCGAGTTCTTCGGTGAGAGTGGCTGGAAGTCGTTCCTCGTCGTCAACATCGGCCAGCCGGGCGAGAACGCCCACCTCGGCCGCCTCCCGCGCGTGCCGGAGGAGAAGGCGACGCGCTTCGTCTGAGCCTCGGTGCGCGGGCTGACCGTTCGTGCGACCGATCGATGCGACACGCCGGCGACCCCGGCGTGTCGCTGCATTTCAGCACATGCCGTGCCAGCTCAGTCGGGAGCTGACGTCCGCTCACTCGCCTTGGCCTGCTGCCAGAGCTCCTCGATCTGCTCGATCGTGTAGGGGCCGGCGGCGGCGACGTCCGGGTCGAAGACGTGCGGGTTGCGGCGGCGCATCTTCGCGGTCAGGCCGGCGATGACATCGTCCATCGTGAACTCACCGGCCTCCTCGGCGATCGCGGCATGGAAGTAGACCTGCAGCAGCAGGTCCCCCAGCTCGTCGGCGAGGTGCTTCGGGTCGCCCTCCGCGATGGCCTCCAGGACCTCCTCGGACTCCTCGCGCAGGTGCTTCGCCAGGCTCTCGTGGGTCTGGGACGCCTTCCACGCGCAGCGCTCGCGCATGGTGCGCATCATCTGGAGGAACTCGACGAGACCCTCGCCCGATGCGGGCTCGGCCATGTCAGATGGCGCCGACGTGGTGCAGCAACTGCTTGAGGAGGGAGGCACGACCACCCTCGAGCTCCTCGGCGAAACCCTCGGAGACCGCCTCCTCGGGTGTCACCCAGCTGATCTCGAGGGCGTCCTGGCGAGGGTGGCACTCCCCGGTGACGGGCACGACGAAGGCGAGCGAGACCGCGTGCTGGCGCGGGTCGTGGAAGCGGCCGGTCGGCCAGGGGAAGTACTCAGCGACGGCCGCCGGAGTGATCGCGGTCGGCAGCACCGGGAACGCCGTCGGGCCCAGGTCCTTCTCGAGGTTGCGCATGAGGGCGTCGCGGAGCTGCTCGCCGTGGAGCACCCGCCCCGAGACCAGACTCCGGGCGATCCGGCCGGTGGTCGACGAGCCCCGCAGGAGCAGGCCGACCGACGTCACGGCGCCACCCGCGTCGACGCGGACGGGCAGGGCCTCGACGTACAGCATCGGGACACGGCCGCGGGTGGCGGCGAGCTCCTCGTCGCTCATCCAGCCGGGCTGGACGTCCCACGCGTCGGCGTTGTTCCAGCCGGTGGGCTCCTCGCCGAACTCGTCCCCGAACGCCTCCATCGTCATGGGGAAACCCTATCGGGGCCTCAATCCTTCGGGTCGATGACGGCGTCGATGACCTGGCGGGCCCACTCGAGCAGGGCGATGCCGTCGAGCGGCTTGGCCGGGAAGCCGGACGAGATCGGGCGTGGGACGAGGATCGTGTCGGTCGCATCCTTGATGAGCGACTTGGGGTACATCCGCTGCAACCGCACCTGGCGCGACTCCGGCAGCGAGACCGGCGCGAAGCGCACGTTCTTGCCGGCGATCGTCACCTCGCCGATCCCGGCCGCCCGGGCCCGGGCCCGGAAGCGGGCGACGAGCAACAGGGAGAGCACGACGATCGGCAGCTCGCCGTAGCGGTCCTTGAGCTCCTCCTCGATCGCGTCGACGTCCGCATCCGAGCGCACCTCGGCGAGGCGCTTGTAGATCTCCAGACGCAGGCGCTCGGTCGGGATGTAGTCGTGCGGGAGGTGGGCGTCGACGGGAAGCTCGATGCGGACCTCGTTGAGCTCAGTGGACTCCTCGCCCTTGAACTCCTGGACCGCCTCACCGACGAGGCGGACGTAGAGGTCGAAGCCGACGTCGGCGATGTGGCCCGACTGTTGGCCGCCGAGCAGGTTGCCGGCGCCGCGGATCTCGAGGTCCTTCATCGCGATCGCCATGCCGCCGCCCAGGTCGGAGTGCTGGGCCAGCGTCGCGAGGCGCTCGTGGGCGGTCTCGGTCAGCGGCTTCTCGGACGGATAGAGGAAGTAGGCGTAGGCGCGCTCACGCGACCGGCCGACGCGACCGCGCAGCTGGTGCAGCTGCGAGAGGCCGAGGGTGTCGGCGCGCTCGATGATCATCGTGTTGGCGTTGGAGACGTCGAGCCCGGACTCGACGAGCGTGGTGCAGACGAGCACGTCGAAGCGCTTCTCCCAGAAGTCGAGCATCACCTGCTCGAGCTGCTTCTCATTCATCTGTCCATGCGCCGTGGCGACCCGCGCCTCGGGCACGAGCTCCCGCAGCTTCGACGCCGCGCGCTCGATGGAGTCGACACGGTTGTGGATGTAGAAGACCTGTCCCTCGCGCAGCAGCTCGCGTCGGATCGCAGCGATCACCGTGCGCTCCTCGAACCCGCCGACATAGGTGAGCACCGGGTGGCGCTCCTCCGGGGGCGTGGTGATGGTGGACATCTCGCGGATGCCCGTGATCGCCATCTCGAGGGTTCGCGGGATGGGCGTGGCCGACATGGAGAGTACGTCGACGGCGGTCCGCATCCGCTTGAGCTGCTCCTTGTGCTCGACGCCGAAGCGCTGCTCCTCGTCGACGATGATCAGGCCGAGGTCCTTGAACCGGACGTCGGGGTTCAGCAGCCGGTGCGTGCCGACGACGATGTCGACGGAGCCGTCGGCCATGCCGGCCATGATCTCCTTCGACTCCTTCGCGCTCTGGAAGCGCGACAGGCCCTTGAGCGTCACCGGGAAGGCGGACATCCGCTCCATGAAGGTCGCGAGGTGCTGGGTGACGAGCAGGGTCGTCGGCACCAGCACCGCGACCTGCTTGCCGTCCTGCACGGCCTTGAAGGCCGCCCGCACGGCGATCTCGGTCTTGCCGTAGCCGACGTCGCCGCAGACGAGCCGGTCCATCGGCGTCTCGCGGCGCATGTCGGCCTTGACCTCGTCCACGGTCGAGAGCTGGTCGATCGTCTCCTGGAACGGGAAGGCGTCCTCGAGCTCGCGCTGCCAGGGCGTGTCGGGTCCGAAGGCGTGGCCCTTGGTGGCCTGGCGGGCGGCATAGAGCTTGATCAGCTCCGCCGCGATCTCGCGGACGGCCTTACGGGCCTTGGCCTTGCGCTTGTTCCAGTCGGCGCCGCCGAGCCGGTCGAGGGACGGCGACTCGCCGCCGACGTAACGGGTCACCTGGTCGAGCGCGTCGGCCGGGACGAAGAGACGGTCGGGTGGGCCGTTGCGCTTGCTGGCGCCGTACTCGAGGACGAGGTACTCGCGGGTCGCGCCGGCGACCTCGCGCTGCTTCATCTCGACGAAGCGCCCGACGCCGTGCTGCTCGTGGACGACGTAGTCGCCGGGCTTGAGCTCCAGCGGGTCGATCTGCTTCTTGCGGCGCGCGGGCATGCGCGACATGTCACGGGTCGAGGACTTCTGGCCGCTGATGTCCTCACCGGTCACGACCGCCAGGCGGGCCTCGTCGTCGACGAAGCCGTGGTCGAGCGTGCCGATCAGCACGCTGACGACGTCGCGGGTGAGCACGTCCTTGTCGTCGAGGATGCGGGCGGGGACGTCGTGCTCACCCAGCACCTCAACGGTGCGGTTGGCGGGCCCGTGCGCCGGTTGTACGACGACGACGCGATAGCCGGCCAGGCGCCACTGGTCGAGGTCGTGCGTCGCCTTGTCGATGTCGCCGCGGTAGGGCTCGATCGGACGACTGTCGAGGCTGCGCACCGGCACGCCAGCCGTGTCGGCGGAGAGGGTCGCCGACTCCTCGTCAAGCCCGAACGGCGAGGTGCTCCACCACTCCACGCCGCGGGCCAGCGTGTGCTCGCGGACGTCGCCGAGCTCCCAGTAGGACGCCTTGCCGAGGTCGATCGGCGCCTGGCCGCCTGACGCGGCCGAGGCCCAGGAGGCGCCGAGGAACTCCTCCGAGGTGGCGACGAGGTCGTGCGCGCGGCGACGGACGCGCTCGGGGTCCATCACCAGGACCTGCGAGTCAGCCGGCAGCAGGTCGACGAGGAGCTCCATGTCATCGACGAGCACGGGCGCGAGGGACTCCATGCCCTCAGCCGCTATGCCCTGGGAGATCTTGTCGGTGAGTTCGAGGAGCTGCGGGTGCTTCTCCCCCAGCGCAGCAGCGCGCTCGCGGACCTCCGGCGTCAGCAGCAGCTCGCGACAGGGCGGGGCCCAGAGCCGCTCGCGTGCCTCGAGGGTGCGCTGGTCGGCAACGGAGAAGGAGCGGATCTCCTCGACGTCGTCGCCCCAGAACTCCACGCGCAGCGGGTGCTCCTCGGTCGGGGGGAAGACGTCGATGATGCCGCCACGCACGGCGAACTCGCCGCGCTTCTCCACGAGGTCCACCCGGCTGTACGCGGCATCGACCAGTCGGCGTACGACGTCGTCGAGGGGTGCCGTGTCACCGGCACGCAGCTCGACGGGCTCAAGGTCGCCGAGCCCCTTGACCTGCGGCTGGAGGACGGAGCGGATCGGGGCCACCACCACCTGCAGCTCCGCGCCCGGCTCCGGATGGGTGAGCTGCCGCAGCACGGCGAGGCGCCTGCCGACCGTGTCGGAGCGCGGTGAGAGGCGCTCGTGCGGGAGCGTCTCCCAGCTGGGGAAGTAGGCGACGCGAGACGGGTCGTCGAGGAGGCAGGCCAGGACGGCGGTGAGGTCCTCGGCCTCGCGACTCGTCGCGGTCACGGCGAGGACCGTGTGGCCCTGACGCGCGAGACCGGTGACGAGGAACGGACGCAACGCCTCGGGACCGGTGATGTCCAGGACGGCGAGCTCCTCGCCGAGCACCTCCCCGAGGGCGGCGACGGCGACGTCGGCGAGCGGGGCGAGAGAGGTCACGAGCAGCTCCTGGGCAAGCACAAACGGCCCCACGATCGAGCGACCGGGGGTGTCGCCAGTCTACGGTTGGCCCGTGAGGACCCGAGGCGCCGGCACTGCGACCGGACTCGCCGCGGTCGTCCTCCTGACCGCAGGGTGCAGCGATCAGCGGGTCGCGCCCGAGCCGATGCCGACCACCGGTCGCACGATCTCGGCGTCGCCGAGCCCGTCAGCGTCGGTGACCTCCGGCGGCTCGGCCAGCCCGACCGGTGCACCCGGAAGCTCTCCGCCGGCGTGGCTGGGCACCCGGGTCCTCCCTGTCGGCAAGGACGGCGTCGTGCCGCCGCAGAACACCCCACCCGAGCTCCGACGTCGGGCGTTCACGTTGCCCGACGTCCTCCCGGAGCTGCCGGGTGACGACTTCGAGTCGGTGATCGAGGCGCCCGCGCCGCCGGACGTCATCGCCCGCTCGACGTGGTCGGCCGAGTGCCCTGTGCCGGCGACGCGGCTGGCGTGGGTGCGGCTCACCTTCTGGGGCTTCGACGACAAGCGCCACACCGGTGAGCTGCTGGTCGCGAAGGGGCAGGCCAAACACATCGTGACCGCCTTCCATGGCCTGTGGGACCTGCACTTCCCCCTCGAGCAGATGCACATCACCACGGTCGCCGAGCGCGACGCTCCCCCGACGGGCGACGGCAACAACACATCGGCCTTCAACTGTCGCCCGGCGCGCGGGACAACCGTCTGGTCCGAGCACGCCTACGGGCTCGCCGTCGACGTCAATCCGTTCCAGAACCCTTACACGAAAGGGGATGTGGTGCTTCCCGAGCTCGCGCGGTCGTACGTCGACCGCAACAACCCACGCCCGGGGATGATCATGGCCAACTCCCCCGCCGTCCGTGCCTTCAGCGAGGTCGGCTGGAACTGGGGCGGCTACTGGACGTCACTGAAGGACCTGCAGCATTTCTCCCTGCGAAACCGATAGCTCCGCAGCCTCCGGGATCGCTAGTCCGTGCGCTGGGCGTAGACCTGAGCGGCCGCGTAGACGTCGTTCACGTACTGCTGGGAGTGGTTGTAGCTGAAGATCGCCCGCGCCCACGCGGCGCCGCTCGTCAGCGGCCCGTCGGCACAGAGATAGTGCGCGGCGGCGAGAGCTGCGTCGTCGAGGTCCTGCGGGTCCGCAGCGCCGTCACCGTCGGCGTCGGCGTCGACACACGGCAGCAGCGGCGGGGATCTCGAGGGCCCGCCGTGGCTGCGCCGCCTGTACGGCGACCGCCCCGACGACCACGGCGACGAGGAGTCCCGCCAGGGTCGCCCGGAGTCTCACTGCTGGAGGATATGTGGAGAGGCGCTGCTCATCCGAACCGCCCGTGCACGTAGTCGGACGTGCGCGGGTCCTGCGGGTTCTCGAACATCGCCTTGGTGTCGCCGTACTCGACGATCGCACCCGGGGTGTTGTGGCTCGCGAGGAAGAAGGCGGTCTTGTCGGAGACGCGCGCCGCCTGCTGCATGTTGTGGGTGACGATGACGATGGTGACCTCCTGGGCCAGCTCCTTCATCGACTCCTCGATCACGCGTGTGGAGGTCGGGTCGAGCGCCGAACAGGGCTCGTCCATGAGGAGGACGCGCGGCTTGATCGCCATCGAGCGGGCGATGCAGAGGCGCTGCTGCTGACCGCCGGAGAGGCCGCCGCCGGGAGCGTCGAGGCGGTCCTTGACCTCGTTCCAGAGGCCGCCGAGGCGCAGACTGCGCTCGACGAGGTCGTCCTTCTCGGACTTCCCGGCCTTGACGCCCGTGAGCTTGAGTCCGGCGAGCACGTTGTCGCGGATGCTCATCGCTGGGAAGGGATTCGGCCGCTGGAAGACCATGCCGATGTCGCGACGGGCGTCGGTGAGCCTCTTCTCCGGCGCGTAGATGTCCTCGCCGTCGAGGAGTACCTGGCCGCCGAACTTGGCGATCGGGACGAGCTCATGCATCCGGTTGAGGGTGCGGAGGAAGGTGGACTTGCCACATCCCGACGGGCCGATCAGGGCGGTGATCTCGCCCGCGGCCATCGTCAGGGAGACACGGTCGAGCACCAGTCGGTCGCCGAACCAGCAGGAGACGTCCACCGCCTCGATCGTGGCGAGCGGTGAACCGCTCGGCGTCAGTGCGGGCGTGACGCCGGCGTCGCCGGCGACGGGGATCGCCATGGTCTGGTCGCTCAACGCGGGTGTCCTTACGTGTTCTGGGTGGTGCTGTGTGGAGAGGGTGATGCCGGGCGGCCGTGATCGGCCGCCCGGCACCGATGAGCGTCAGCTCAGATTCACTTCTTGACCTTCACGGCGGCGCTGGTCCTGGTGACCGGGGTCGCACCGGTGAGGGTGGCCGTCACGCGGACGGAGACTCGCTTGCCCTTGAGCTTCTTGGTGAGCTTGAGCTTGGCGGCCTTCGCGCCCTTGATGGCCTTGCCGTTGGAGAGCCACTGGTAGGAGAGCTTGGCGCCACGGGTCGCGGTCGCGGTGGCCGTGACCTTCTTGCCGACCTTCGCCTTGCCGGAGACCTTCACGGTGCCGAGGGCGACCTTGACGACCGTGTGCGTGCCCGTGCTCGTGCCGGTGCCGGTGCTGCTGGTCGGCGTCACGAGGAGCGGGTTGGCGATGTACATACTGGCCGGGGCGATGCCCGAGGCCGGCACGATGTCACCCGTGGTGGCCTTCGACACACCGCAGTAGGCGGCGGAGAGCGGGTAGAAGCCGTCAGCCTTGACGATCTCCTGAGCAGCCGCGCTGCAGAAGAAGCCCGTGGAGCCGAGCAGGGCGTTCGTCACGGCACCACCGGCGTAGGTGTCGGCGTTGGTCTTCGTCTGACCGTTCGCGGCGGCGGTCACACTCGAGTTGCGGGCGAAGAGCCACAGCGCGCGCTGCTTCTTGAAACCACCGAGGACGCGGATCTGCTGGCTCGGGTTGGTCTGGTTCCACAGGATCGCGCGACCGAGCGAGATCGGGACGACAGCGTTCTTGTCGAACGCCAGCGGCGCGCCGCTGTGCTCGGGAACGTCCAGCGTGCCGTTGTACTTGTTCGGCGCGCTGGTCATGACGCCGTTGCTGTCGGACACCGTGCCGGCGCCGCCGTTGGCGGTGTCGATCTTGTTGATCTGGCTGCCGAAGAACTTCGCCGTGCCGGAGCCCGACTTGGGCGTGAGCGGGTGCAGCGGGGCGGACCCACCACCGACCTGCGACCAGTTGGTGTCGGTGCCGTTGTAGATGGCAAGGACCTGCGCGTCGGTGAGCGACTGCGGGGCCGCCGTGTTCTTGGCCGACGTGGCGAGCACGACGGTGTCGAGCGCGAACGGGTACCCGGTCGCGTCGCTGCTCTTGCCGGCGGCGAGGTTGCCGCTGGTGTCAGGGGCCGACGACGAGCGGGCGTAGGAGATGACCGAACCACCGTTGGCGTCCGAGGCACCGAGGAGCTTGAGGCCACCGCCCGAGCCGTTCGGCGTGGTGATGCTGGCGCTGGTGGTGCCGTCGACGCCGTTCCAGCCGGTCAGCGGGGCGACCGCGGAGCCGTCGTTGGCGAGCGCGTTGTAGCTGAGGATGTTGTAGGACTTGTTGTTGACCGTGTTGGCCGTGGTGCCGCGGGCGTTCCAAGCGTCGGCCAGGTCGGCGACGACGTACTGGATCGTGTCCGAGCCGGCGAACACGATCGTGCCCGTGCCAGCGGTCGAGTTGTCCACGGGCGTCGAGCTGGCCGAAGCGCCCTGGTTGAGCGTCGTGTTGAGCGTGGTCGCCGCACCGGCCGGGGCCAGGACGCCGAAGGCCAGCGCAGACACAGCCGCGCAGGCTGCGCCCAACGTGGCGCGGTTGTTGCGAACAAACATCAGTTGCTCCCTGATCTCTCTTGTTTCCCGATGTGGATTCACATCAAGTTCGGAAGGAGGGCGACCACGTGGTCCGTGGTCACCCATGCCAGTGCGATCGCCACCGGGCAGGCGACGAGCCACACGAGCAGGACATGGAAGTGCCGGCGCGCCACGCAGATGCCGATCACGAGCGCGAGGAGAGCGGCCAGGCACAGGGCGAGGAGCGGCAGCACGCTCGTGTCGCGCGCCATCGCCAGGTCCACCGAGGCCGGGGCAGCCGTCGCGCCGGTGCCCGTCCCCTTGTCGGCCAGCGCGTCGACGTAGACGACGTCGCGCGGCGCCAGGGATGCGAGGAAGCCTGAGCCGGTTGCGGTGACGAGGGTCAACCGGCTCTGCGTCCCGGTCGGGGCAGAAGGCACCGGATCGCCGGCCCGCCGCACACCCAGGACGTGATAGGTGACCGAGCCCTCGGCGTTCTGCACCACGATCGGGTCACCGGGCCTGAGCTGTGTCAGCTCGCGGAACGGCGCTCCGAAGGTGCTGGCACGACCCATCACGACCGGCGAACCCTGTTGTCCGGGCATCGGGCTTCCCGGGAAGTGCCCGGGTCCGGCCATCAGGTCACGCGAGGACGTGCCCTGGACGACGACCTGCTGGGCGCCGAGCGCCGGAATGCTGAGGATCGCGACGGGCGCACCGCGCTCGACGGTATCCCCGTTGTAGTCCAGGGCACCGGTCGGAGCCGTCGCCTGGGCGAGCTCGCTGCGGTACTGCTCGTAGAGGAGGTTCTGGCTCCGCGTCTCGGAGAGCATCCCCAGGAACAGGAGCTGGAACACCAGCCACAGGCACAGGATCGTGACCACTGTCAGGGCCGAGGAGGAGATGTCGAGCATCTCCTCCGTCTCCCCGGCACGGATCTCACGTCGGGCGAACTTCGGGGCGGTCAGCTTCGGGCGCCGCTTCGGTGCCTCGCCCTTCGATCGCCGGCGCGGAATCATGGGCCGCTGGGTCTCTGCGACGGTCACGACAGCCTCCGGCCGAGCAGGAGGACCCGGAGGACGAGTGAGGCCAGCAGCGACACGATGGCGCCCACGAGCAGCAGCGGAACGGCGCCGCCGCTGATCTTCGACGAGACCAGCTGGGTCGTGACGACCGACGCGACAGCAGGGGCCTGGGCAGCGGGCGCAGCGGCCGCGGGGGCGGCAGCTGCCGGGGCCGCCGGGGCCGCTGCGGGCGGGACCACGGCCTGAGCCACGGCAACGCCAGTGACCGGCGTCGCGGCCGCCGCCACGTGGTCACCCGGCACGCCCTTCTGCTTCAGGATTGCTTTCGCCGCCGTGCGGGCAGCGGTGTAGAGCTTCTTCGTCGCGCCCGAGTTGAGGATCGGGACATAGCCCGACGGCAGCTCGCCGTTGCCGCGGCCCTGCTGCTGGCCCTCGGAGGTGGAGACCTGGATGAACTGGGCGACATGTCCTGCCGACGCCGCGTCCAGTCCACGTCCCTTGGCCGCGGTGTAGACGACCATGGTGCCGGGATAGGCGGACGTGCTCTTGCGCACCGCCGCTTGGCGGAACTCGAACGGCTTGTCGGCGAGCGGCTGCTTCATGACGCCCACCGCGGCCTCCATCCCGGCCGTGTCCGGGGCGATGAAGTGGCCGGACTTCGCCTCGAGGCCGGCCACCGTGAGTCCGTAGCGGGCGGCGTCACCGAGGCTCACGAGCCCCAGCTGGAGGCGGCGACCGATCCCCTGCTGCCCGACGCGACCCATGGTCCAGGTGTTGGAGGTCGAGTCGAGCGCGCAGATCGTGCTGACGTTCGGCCAGCTGAGCAGCATGGACTTGGCGATCAGCGCGAAGCTGCTCACCGGCGCCGCGATCTTCTGCATGTAGGGCGCGGGGTTGGCGTCGAGGCAGGCCTGACCGGTCTTGGTCGGGACCCACTGGTCCATCAACGGCCAGGTGTTCACCGGCAGTTTGAGGCCCTTGTAGTAGCTGTTGACGACCATGCCGCTGCTGTCCGCCTTGCCCTTGAGCCACGCCATCGCGTCCCGGTCGGAGGCGATGTACGACGTCAGCGCCTGGATCACGGCTGAGCTCGTCGACAGTGAGAGGAGTGTCGAGGCCGCCTCGTTGAAGGCCACCTTGTTCAGCCCCGGGTTCAACGCCTGGAACTCGGGATCAAGGTTCACCGACAGTGGGTTGTTCTCGAGGTCGAGGTGCCCCTTGGCATCCGTGTGGGCATGCTTCGTGAAGTTGGTGCCCGGGTACGACTCCGTCAACAGCTTCGCGAGGAGCCGGGCGTTGAGCTTGAGTGACGTGAGCTGACTGCCGTCGGGTCTGTCGATGTTGAAGGCGATGCCCCACCCGGTCAGGGCCGTGGGCGCGTAGGCGAGGCCGCTGTCGCCGTCGACGCGTCCTGCCGGCTGCGAGGCGACCGACTGGCCGTTGAGGACGAGCTGCGTGGCGGCGTCGTCCGGCATGGAGTTCGCCTGCCAGTTGAAGCGCTTCGGGTTCAGGCAGTACGCCGGCGCCCACTGGAGCGCGGCCTGGCTCAGCAGCTCCGACCCGTAGAACGGGACAGGGGTGCCCTGACCCTTCAACGAGCAGGTGTTGGGCGGCGGTGCGAAGGTCAGCGGGATGCTGAAGCGTCGGTCCCAGTTGGAGGGCGACCACCACAGCAGCGGCGAGAGCGCGTCGTCGACTGCGGAGTTGTCGGTGTTGAGCGACCCCGGCTCGAAGTTGCCCGTGCCGTTGCAGGGATCGATGGCGGAGGCGCAGTCGACACCCATCATGGGGATGACGACGACCGAGCACGCGACCGTCTCGGAGCACCCGAGGGCTTCGTTCTCGATCTTGGTCCGCACCTCGAACTCCGCAGAGCCCTTGCCGTCGGAGCCCGTGTACGCGTAGATCTCGTTGGTCGGCTCACCCGAGTTGTTCGAGGCGGACGGAGGCATCGTCTGGTCGTTGCACGCCTCGTACGTCTGCTCGTCCGCGTTGGCCGAGGTGGGGGCCGAGACATACGGCGTCACGTGCCAGGCGAACGTCTCCGAGAGGGGGCAGTCGTCGCCGAGGGTGGTCGGGTCGACGCCTGAGACGCTGGGCGTGGCGTCGGCGGGATCGGTCACCGGAGTCTCGCTCTTGGCGTCGAAGAGCCACGTGGCGTGCGAGGGGTCGGCACTCGAGGTCCGCTGGCTGTAGGTGCTGGTCCAGCAGGTGTTCGGTGACAGCTGCTGGGCTTCGGGCAGCGACGAGTCGTCGAGGCCCCGGCACTCCATGACGAGGACCGGGTACTCCTGGGTCACACCGTTGATGCCGTACGGGTTGAGCGCTCGGCCCCCCGTCGCGTGCGCGCCGGTCCATGCGATGTGGATGCGCTCCCGCGTCTGGAGGTTGACCGTCTTGTTGGCCGTCACCGTCACGGTGTTGGTGGCCGTGGTCGCCTCGCCGGCGGCGTCGAAGAACGACCGGGTCAGCGTCTTCGTCTGGCGGAAGGCCGACCCGTCGGAGCCGTTCGCAGCGGACGCCGTCCCGGGCAGGAGGACCAGCCCCGTGAGGACCGCGGCAAGGGCAGCGGCGAGAGCGGCCAGGCGACGGGCGATCCGGTCAGCGGCAGCGATCTGTGCGAGGCGCCTCACTGCAGTGTCCCCTTCTTGCTTCGTCGCCGCACGGCTGCGAAGACGCCCGGCGTCAGTACGACGGCCAGGAGCTCCACCAGCGAGAGGAACCCGAAGGCGTTGTCGTCACCGGAGCGGCGGGCCGGCAGCTCGATCGCGTTGGCCGTCGCGGTGAGGCCTGCAGAGGTGAGCTGCGTCGTACCGCCGTCCACGGGTGCGGCGGCCGTTCCACCGCCGACCACGGCGTCGGTACCGGTCGGCACTGCCGCGACCGTGGCTCCGCCTGCGGGCACCACTGCCGTGCTGCCGGCCTTGGTCGTCGTGCCGGGCGGAACGACAGCTGTGCCACAGGGGTCGGCTCCGGCCTTCTGGCACGCCAGCGGCTGCGGGGCGACGTCGGCCAGGTGGTTCGCCGCCAGGTTGCCCTTGACGAAGGTGGGGTTGTCGCAGGACGCGAGGTTGGTGCTCGGGTCGCTGATCTTCACGCCGCTGACGGCGCCGCCTTCGGCCTGGGGCCCGAGCTTCTGCACCTGCCCGAAGGCCGCCTTGACGAGGTTGAGCGGGAGGGGTGAGTACCCGTAGGGACCGGCCTTCGCCTGGCCCCCGCAGAGTGAGTACGTCAGGAAGTCCGCGAGGGTCTGCCGCTTCGCGGGCGTCATCTTCCGGTCGGTCGAGCTCGTCGGGATGATCATGTAGGAGTACGACGACACCGGGTACGCCCGCGGATCGTTGTAGGTGTAGACGCCGTCGAGGTTCTGGTTCAGGTAGGTGTTCGGCGCCAGACCGGAGGGGCTGCAGTTCCCGTTGGCGTCACAGCCGACGATCTTCGCCTTCGTCAACGCGACCGCGACGTTGTACTGGGTCGGCTGCACGTAGTAGCCGGCGGCGTTCTCGACGTACACGACCGGGAAGTGGGCGTTGAGCGGGTAGGAGTACTCGGCGTAACCGATCGTGCCGTTCCCGGAGGCCGACGAGACCGTGTTCATGATGCCGTCGTCACCCGACGCCGCGATCTGGCGACCCTTGCGGGGATAGAGCGACGTCAGCCCCGCCGCCCCGTTGTAGGCGCGCCACAGCGACGGGTACTGCTTGTCCATCCAGAGGGTGAACTGTGCCGTCGCGCCCGATCCGTCGGAGCGCACGACCGGTGTGATCGGCAACGAGGGAAGCGCGTGCCCGTTGTTGTCCTTCGTGATCGCGGGGTCGTTCCAGTTGGTGATCTTGTTGGTGAAGATCTTCGTCAGGGTCTGTCCGGAGAGGCGGAGGTTCTCGACCTTCTTTCCGCCGACCTTGATCTGGTACGTGAACGCGGTGCCACCGGCGACCACCGGGAGATAGGCGTACGGGCGGACCGACGAGTCCTGCTGGTGGGTCACCGGGTCGACGCCCTGGTACGGGATGTCGGAGTCACCGAAGTCGGTCACGTAGTTGGCGAAGTCCTTACGGCCCTGCGAGGAACCGTTGTTGTTGAACGTCGCCTGGAGGCCGGACTTGCTCACGTCGGCGATCCACTGCTCGACGATCGTGTACGCCCACGTGGAGCCGGATCCCTCGATGACGGCGTACTCGGCCATCGCCGGGCCGCTTCGAAGGGCCAGGACGAGAAAGATCACACTCGCCAGCAGAAGGCTGCCGGCGCGCTTGAAGGACAGGGGGCGCATCAGGGGGTTTCCTCGTCAGGTGCAGGCTGGTGGTGCGGCTTGGTCGGAGTGGGTCGGGCTGCCTTCATCAGGCGCCGGAGGAGCGACGGCTTCCCCGAGGGCGGGCGGGCCACGATGCGGGCCACGATGAAGAGGCCGAGCACGAGCACGAGCAGCACTGTCGAGGCGCCGAAAGCGCGCTGGATCTGGACATCGATGCCGCTACGGGCCGAGGCGAAGATGAAGATCGGCAACGAGTTCATGACGCCGGACGTCGGGTTCAGGTGGACGAAGGGTGCGTTCCCCGAAGTGATGAGCACGGGCGCGGTCTCCCCGATACCGCGCGCGATCGCGAGGATGAGCGCGGTCGCAAGACCTGGCCGGGCGGTCGGCAGGACGACGTTCCAGACCGTCGACCAGCGGCTGGCACCAAGGGCGAGCGACGCCTCCCGCAGGGTGCCGGGGACAACGCGGAGGACCACGTCGGAGGCGCGCGCGATGATCGGGAGCATCATCACCGAGAGGGCGAGGCTGGCGGCGAGCCCGGAGCGGGGGAAGCCGAACGCGATGATCCACACGGTGTAGATGAAGAGACCCGCGAGGATGTCGGGAAGGGCGGTCATCGCCTCGACGACAGTGCGGACGACGCGCGCGAAGCCACCGCCGACCTCGTTCATGAAGACCGCCGTGCCCACACCGAGCGGCAGGGCGATGACTGCGGCGAGGGCGAGCTCCTCGATCGACCCGATGATGGCGTGGATGATGCCGCCCTGGTCGAGCGGAGCCTTCGTGCCGGCACCGGTCATGTCGTCGGTGAAGAAGTTGAGGTGGATGAGGGCGCTCCAGCCCCGTGCGACCACATAGATGAGGACCGAGGCCAGGGAGACCAGGACGATCAGCGTGCCGGCGGAGACGAACCACTGAGCGACACGGTCCGCCACCCTGACGTTGTTGTTGGTCATCGCGGTGCCGACGACCAGGATCAACAGGTTGGTGACGCCGTACACGACGACGAACCAACCGAGACCGTGGATCGGGAGAAGACGATCGACGACGACCCACGCGAAGAGGAGCGCGGCGATGCGAGCGCCCCAGGTGAGGAAGCGCTCGTCGGCCGGAAGCTGGCCGAGGTTCGTCCGTGGAGCCGGATGCCCGTCCGCCTTGGCCGGAATGTGGGTGTGCGTCGTCGTGGTCGACGGGCTGAGGGTCGCAGTCATCAGTTATCCGCTCCTGAGCGGCTGCGGCTCACGACGATGGCGGCGAGGGTGTTGACGAGCAGGGTGATCACGAAGAGCGCGAAGCCGGCGGCGAGCAGCGCCGACAGCTGGATGCCGTTGGCCTCACCGAACTGGAGCGCGATGGTGGCCGCGACGGTGTCGCTCCCGATCTCGAGGATGCGGCCCTTGATCAGGAACTCCGGGCTGATGATCATGACCACGGCCATCGTTTCGCCGAGGGCGCGGCCCAGCGCGAGCATGGTGCCGCCGATGATGCCGCCGCGGCCGAACGGCAGGACGACGGCCCGGATCATGCCCCAGCGAGTCGAGCCCAGCGCGAGCGCGCCCTCCTTCTCGCCCTCGGGTGTCTGGCTGAAGACCTGGCGCATGATCGAACAGGCCATCGGGGTCGCCATCATCGAGACGACGACGCCGGCGATGAAGGCGCTGGCCTGGTAACGCGTCGCGTCGGGCACCGCCGCGTTCGGGTCTGCGCCCACGTGGAACGGCGGGAACCAACCGAAGTGCTTCTGCAGGAACAGCGCGAAGTGCGCGGCATGCGGCTGGATGAGGAAGAAACCCCAGAGGCCGTAGACGATCGACGGCACGGCGGCCATCAGGTCGACGGCGGCGACGAGAATGGAACGCAGCTTGGGCGGGGCGTATTCGGTGATGTAGAGCGCCATGGAGATGGCTAGCGGGAAGGCGATGACCATCGCGACCAGCGCCACCTCGAAGGTGCCGACGATGATCGCCGCGATACCGATGGTGTCGGCTTCCGGGTTCCATGCCTGGGTCGTGAAGAACTTGAACCCGTAGTGCCGCAGCGTCGGCAGCGACTGGTAGGCGAGGAAGATCCCGATGCCGCCCGTGACGACGAGGACCGAGGCGGCGACGACGCGAGAGACGTTGACGAAGACCGCGTCCGCACCAGACGGCCGACGGGAGATGCGGCGAGGCTCGGCGCCGGCAATGCTGGCGTCGGGCACAGGAAGAGAGGTCACCGTTGGCTTTCTTGATACAGCCCGAGATGGCGTGCAAACGGAGTGAGTTTCAAGAAAGCAGACGACCAGATCCGTCGCAGACGGTGGACGAGAGGTGAACAGCCCCCGCCCGTGGGATGACAAATCCTGAGCGGAGAGTATGAATCCGAGCGCCTCGGATCATGGCGGATTTCGGGCGCTGTTCACCCAGGTTCAGCGGCATGGACACCGCGCGGACAGCTCAGGAGTTGAAGCGTGACTGCGTCTTCTCGAGGCCTTCGGAGATGAGGCACTCGATGGCGTCGGCGGCCGTGTCCACCTGGAACGGAAGCACCTTCCGCTCGGCGGCCGAATAGTCCTTGAGGACGAAGTCCGCCACGTCCTGGCGGCCCGGGGGTCGGCCGATGCCGACGCGCACCCGGTAGAAGTCACCCGTGCCGAGGCTGCCTCGGATGGACTTGAGGCCGTTGTGGCCGTTGTCGCCGCCGCCGTACTTCACCCGCATCGTGTCGAAGTCGATGTCGAGCTCGTCGTGGATGACGATGAGGTGGTCAGGCGCGATCTTGTAGAACTGCGCGGTCGCCTTGACCGGGCCGCCGGTCTCGTTCATGAACGACTTCGGGCGGCAGAGAACGACACGAGGGCCGCCTATGGAGAGGCGGCCCTCGACGATGTCGGAGCGCCCGGCCTTGTGGGACCTCCAGGTCCCTCGCAGCCGGGTGGCCAGCTCGTCGTTGACGAGATAGCCGATGTTGTGACGATTCCCCGCGTACGTCGGCCCGGGGTTGCCCAGGCCGACGACGAGCCAGGCCTCGTCACTCATGGATCACTCGGCCTCGGTGGCCTCGGTGTCGGCGTCAGCGGCCTCGGCGGCCGCCTCGATCTCGGCGTCGGACTCCTCGTGGACGATGCCGACCTCGGCCTCAGCGGCCTCCAGCTCGGCCTCGACCTGGGCGGCGGTCGGCGCACCACCGACGTGGACGACGATGTGCTCGGCGTCGGTGACCAGCGTGACGCCGGCGGGCAGCGTGACCTCGGCGGCGGTGATCGTCGTGCCGGCCTGCAGGCCGTCGACGTTGACCTCGATGCCCTCGGGCAGGTGGGTGGCCTCGGCCTCGACGGAGATGGTGGCGGCCTCGAGGGTCGGCAGCGTGTCGGGGGCGGTGTCGCCGACAATGGTGACCGCGACGTCGGCGGTGACCTTCTCGCCGGCCTTCACGGCGACGAAGTCGACGTGCTCGATGAGGCGGCGGAGGCTGTCGACCTGGACCTGCTTGGTCAGGGCGAGCTGCGGCTTGCCGTCGATGACGAGCTCGAGGACGGCGGAGGTGCCGTGGTGGCGCAGCGCCATCATGGTCTCGTGACCCGGGAGGGTGATGTGGGTGGCCTCGGAGCCGTGGCCGTAAACGACGGCGGGGATCTTGTTCTCGCGGCGGATGCGGCGGGCGGCGCCCTTGCCGAACTCGGTGCGGGTCTCAGCGATGATCTGCTCGGTGGACATGTCGTACTCCTTGGGGAAGTCTCTGGGTCTGTCGGGATGTCAGCGCTCTGGCCGAGAGACGACAAACGCCGCGCTGGACTCGGCGCGGCGTGATGGACAGAGACCTGTCCAGCTGCCAGCCCAGTCGATCACGGAGTCAATCCTCCCTCGCCAAAGCGACTGAGAGAGTCTAGGCAGCCGGCGCCGCCCAGCGCCAATCCGCGCTGCCTGTGAAGGCGGTCGGCTCGGCAGCGCCTACCCCGATCACACAAATGCACGGTTACGCGCCGACCCGCAGGCCGACCGCCGGCGCGTAACCCCACAAATGTGCGGTTGGGCGGCGGGCTGTGGATGGACGCCGACGGTTCCGGCCGGAGTCGTCCACGCTTGCGCCCATGACTCGCCAGAAGCTCGTGACGACGAAGCCCTTCACGCGGACTGATGCGCTGAGAGCCGGGATCTCCACCACGGAGCTGAGGTCGTCGGCCTATCGATCCCTCCACCGGGGCATCTACATCGCTCACCAGATCCCCACCACGCCTCTGATCGCGGCCGCGGCGGCCCTTGCAGCGATCGGGAAACCGGGCTTCGCGAGCCACAGCACCGCGGCCCGCCTGTGGGGCCTCCCGATCCCCATGCTCCCCGACGAGCACGTGACTGTGGGCGCTCTGAAGCACCGTCGCCAACGGCCGGGCGTGCGCTGCCACCACACCAAGGGTCGGCCCCGCGTGAAGCTCAAGGACGGTGTCTACGTCTCGTCCCCGGAACAGACGTTCGTGGAGATGGCGACTCTCCTGCCCTTGGTCGACCTGGTCGTGGTCGGCGACCACATTGTGAAGAAGGGGCTGAGCACACTCGGCCGGTTGAGGGCCTACTGCCAGAAGGCGAAGGGGCCGGGGGCGACTGCCGCCCGTGCCGCGGCGACCTATGTGCGGAACGGCGTCGAGTCACCGATGGAGACGCGGACACGGATGCTGATCGTGCTCGCCGGGCTGCCCGAGCCGGAGGTCAACCAGGAACAGCTGGTGGCCGGCGTACGCCGCCGTTTCGACCTGTCATGGCGCGGGGTCAAGGTGATCGTCGAGTACGACGGTCGCCATCACATCGAGCGCGAGCAGCAGTGGGTCGCCGACCTGCGCCGCCGTGAGGAGATCGAGGCAGACGGCTGGACGATGCTCGTGCTGGTGTCGGCGGACATCTACGGCACACCTGCAGCCACCCTCGAGCGTGTCGCGACCGCTCTCGTCGCCGCTGGCCTGCTCCGGGACGGGCACACCGTCGCCAACACCTGGCGAGCGCACTTCAGCGAACGCGCGGCGGCGTGATACGGCTGCCGCACCGGCACCCCCACCGGCAACGGCAACGGTCACACAAATGCACGGTTACGCGCCGACCCGCAGGCCGACCGCCGGCGTGTAACCCCACAAATGTGCGGTCGGGGCGGGTGTGGCTTCGGGGCGGGCGCGGCGGCGGAGGAGGGGTGGCCGCGTGCCTCGCGGTCGGAGCGAGCGTCAGGCGTGGCCGTCGAACATGGAGGTGACCGAGCCGTCGTTGAAGACCTCGCGGATGGCGCGGGCGACGACGGGGCCGACGGAGAGGACGGTCAGCTTATCGAAGCGCTTGTCGTCGGGGATGGGCAGCGTGTTGGTGACAATCACCTCGACGGCCGGGCTGTTCTTGAGCCGGTCGACGGCGGGGTCGGAGAGGATGGCGTGGGTGGCGCAGATGATCACGCCGGCGGCGCCGTCCTTCATCAGGGCCTCGGCAGCCTTCACGATCGTGCCGCCGGTGTCGATCATGTCGTCGGTGAGGACACAGACCTTGCCCTTGATGTCGCCGACGACGCGGTTGGCGACGACCTCGTTGGCGACGTCGGTCCGGCGGGTCTTGTGGATGAAGGCCAGCGGTACGCCGCCGAGCCGGGCAGCCCACTTCTCCGCGACCTTGATCCGGCCGGCGTCCGGCGAGACGACGGCAAGGTCGCGATCGCCGTACTTCTCGCGGATGTAGTCGGTGAGGATCGGCAGCGCGAAGAGGTGGTCGACGGGGCCGTCGAAGAAGCCCTGGAGCTGGTCGGCGTGGAGGTCGACGGTGATGATGCGGTCCGCGCCGGCGATCTTGAACATGTCGGCGATGAGACGGGCCGAGATCGGCTCGCGACCGCGATGCTTCTTGTCCTGGCGGCTGTACCCCCAGAAGGGCATCACGACGGTGATCCGCTTGGCCGAGGCGCGCTTCAGCGCGTCGACCATGATCAGGTGCTCCATGATCCAGTTGTTGATCGGCGTCGTGTGGCTCTGCAGCACGAACGCGTCGCAGCCGCGGACCGACTCGTTGAAGCGGACGTAGGTCTCGCCGTTGGCGAAGTCGAACATCTGGCTCGGCACCAGCGGCGTGTCGAGCAGGTCCGCCACCTCAGACGCCAGCTCCGGGTGGGCCCGGCCACTGAAGACCATCAGGTGCTTCTCGGTGGTCTTCTTGACGTCAGTCACGGGGCGATCCTATCGATCCGAGGCGGCTTCGGCCGCATCGGCCTGTTTCGTTCCCGGACGCTTGGCGGACGCCCAACCTTCGATGACACGCAGCGGGCCGGCCGACACGGCGAGCGCTCCCGGCGGGACGTCCTCGCGCACGACCGTGCCGCCACCGGTGGAGGCGCCGTCGCCGATGGTGACGGGCGCTACAAACGTGTTGTTGGAGCCGGTCCGCGCGTGCCGGCCGACGACCGTGTGGTGCTTCTCGACGCCGTCGTAGTTGGCGAAGATCGTGCCCGCACCGATGTTCGTGCCCTCCCCGATCTCCGCGTCCCCGACGTAGCTCAGGTGCGGCACCTTGGCACCCTCACCGATCGTCGCGTTCTTGGTCTCGACGAAACCGCCGATCTTGCCGCGCGCACCGAGCACGGTGCCGGGACGCAGGTAGGTGAAGGGTCCGACCTCGGCTCCCGCGCCGATCACGGCCAGGTTGGCGTGCGTGCGGACCACCGACGCGCCCTCCCCCACCTCGGTGTCCTTCAGCGTGGAGTCCGGGCCGATGACCGCGTCGGCCTCCACCCGCGTGGCTCCCTGCAGCTGTACGCCGGGCAGCACCGTGACATCGGGGGCGAGCTCGACCTCCGCGTCGATCCAGGTCGTGAGCGGGTCGACGACCGTCACACCCTCCCGCATCCACCCGTCGACGATGCGCGTGTTCAGCGCCCGTCCGAGGGCGGCGAGCTGGGCGCGGTCGTTGGCGCCCTCGATCTCGGCGACGTCCTCGACCACCAGGGCACCGACCGTCAGACCGTCACCGACGGCCAGCGCCACCGCGTCGGTCAGGTAGAACTCACCCGAGGCGTTGTCGTTGCCGATCCGCCCGACCGCTGCCGCGAGGAACGACGCGGAGAAGGCATAAATCCCCGAGTTCACCTCGGTGATCCCGCGCTGCTCCTCCGAGGCGTCCTTCTCCTCGACGATGGCCGTCACGTCGCCTGCGACACCACGGACGATGCGGCCGTAGCCCCGAGGAGTCGTGACCACGCCGGTCAGGATCGTGACGGCGCGACCCGATGCCTCATGGTCGGCGACCAGCGAGGAGAGCGTCGAGGACTGGAGCAGCGGGGTGTCGCCGTACGCCACGAGCACGGTGCCGGTGTCGACGGGCGCAGCGGAGAGCGCGGCGGCGACGGCGTGGCCGGTGCCGAGCTGCTCCTCCTGGACGGCCAGCACGGCCTCCGGCAGCAGGGACGTCACGTGCGGGCCGACGAGCTCCCGCTGGTGCCCGACGACGGTGACGACACGGGCGGGCGAGAGTGCCCGGACCGCGGCGAGGACGTGGCCGATCATCGAGCGGCCTGCGACGGCATGGAGCACCTTGGGGGTCCGCGATTTCATCCGCGTCCCTCCCCCGGCGGCCAGGACGACGACGGTCAACTCGTTCTGGGATGTCACGCTTGGTGAGTCTAGGTGGCGGACCTCGCGCATGATCTCGGCGCTTCGGGCGACTATCACGCAGGTCAGTGGAAAGTGGCCGATGAAGGAGGGGTGAGCATGGAGGTGTCGCAGTTCGACCGCGCCCTCGCCCAGGCCCCGTCCGTCGCCGGAATGCGAGCCCTGCGTCTCTCGACCGGAGGATTCTTCTTCGCCGGCGGCATCCTGGGGATCTTCGCCGCCCTGACGATGGACGGAGACGGCGTCGCACGCGTCACGGTCACGGGCATCGGCCTGCTCGGCGCGATCAGCGGCCTCGGCATCCTCGCCCTCGGCCAGCACCTTCCCCGACAGGGTTACCACGCCGCCGTGATGCTCGGGACGCTGATGGTCAGCGCGGCCGTGATACTCGCCGACGGCCGCGAGACCTCGGTCGCCCTGTCGACCGTCTACCTGTTCGGCGTCATCGACGCGATCCTGCTCTTCACCCTGCGTGTGGCACTGATGCAGATCGCCCTCTCTGAGGTTGCCTGCGCCGCGAGCCTGGCGATCGTCGGCGTTCCCGTCGGCGACATCGTCGTCATCGCGGGCAGCTCGGTCGTCGTCGCCGTGTCCGTGGGCTGGCTGAGCCGTGCCGCGCAGGCCGCCGAGGAGGATCCACTCACGCTGCTGCTCAACCGCCGGGGCTTCGACCGCCGCCTGGAGGAGGAGCTCAGCTGCTTCCACCGCACCGGCTCGCACCTGTCGGTCGTCGTGCTCGACCTTGACCACTTCAAGACGATCAACGACGAGGGTGGCCACGACCGCGGCGACCGTGTCCTCGTCGAGTGTGCACGCGTCTGGGGACCCGTCGTGCCCGAGGGGTCCTCGCTGGCGCGGTACGGCGGCGACGAGTTCGCCCTCCTCCTTCCCGGTCTCCCGCTCGGCCCCGCAGCCGATCTCGCCGACGAGCTGCGCTCGCTGTCGCCGTACGGCGTCCGCATCTCCTCCGGCGTGGCCGCCGCCCAGCAGGGTGACTCTGGGTCGACCCTCGTCAACCGTGCCGACGTGGCCCTCTACGAGGCGAAGACCACCGGGCGTGACCGTACCGTCGCGCACGGCGACCCCGACCGCTCCGCGAGCGAGCTCGAACAGGCGATCGAGGACGGCCAGATGGTCCTCCATCTGCAGCCGGTCGTGCAGCTCTCGACGGACGAGGTGACGGGCTACGAGGCGCTGGTGCGGTGGAGGCACCCGACGAAGGGGCTGATCCCGCCACTGGACTTCGTGCCCGAGGCCGAACGGACCGGAGCGATCCACTCGCTCGGCGCCTGGGTGCTCGAGGAGGCCGCGCGACTGACGATGACCTGCGCCGGCCCGCGCCGCAGGATCGGCGTCAACGTCTCGGTGCACGAGCTGCGCACCGACTCCTACCTCGAGCGTGTCGCCGAGGTCCTCGGGCGCTGGCAGATGCCCGGCCGCCTCCTCGTCGTCGAGGTCACCGAGAGCGTCTTCGACCTCGACGACCCGCTGGTCCTCGAGAACCTGTGCGGCCTGCGGGAGCTGGGTGTCGGGATCGCGATCGACGACTTCGGCGCCGGTTACTCCTCGCTCGGCCGCCTCGAAGAGCTGCCGATCGACCTGATCAAGGTCGACGGCTCACTCATCGAGGCGATCCGGCCCGACACCTACGAGGCCCCGATCCTCGAGGCGATCGTGGCGATGGCGCGCAGCCTCGGGGTTCGAGTCCTCGCCGAGCGGGTGGAGACGGCGCACCAGGCCGCAGTCCTGAAAAGACTGGGCTACGACCTGGTGCAGGGCTACCTCTTCGGTCGCCCTCAGCCGCGTTAGTTCTTCTTCCAGGGACCGCTCTTCGTGCCCGGGACCTGGTTGCGGGTCCACCACTGCGCCGTGTACTTCACACCGTTGTAGAGCACGACGTCACCGGCGTCGAAGACCCGGCTGGGCGTCCAGATGGCGGTGCCGTCAGGTGCGGTGCGGATCTCCTCCCAGGGACCGTTCGGGTCGCCCGGCTTCTGGTTCTGCGTCCACCACTGGGCACGCCAGGTCGAGCCGGCGTAGGAGACCGTGTCACCGGTGTTGTAGACCTTGGTGGCGGTCCACGCCGGGATGAGCTCCGGCAGGTCGAGACCGACGATCTCCGGGTCGTGGTCGGAGGCGCGGAAGGGCGACTCGTCGAAGAGGTCGGAGACGCTGTAGTTATAGCGGCTGTACTCGAACGCCACCGACTCCTGGGCGTTGATCTCCCACACGTCGACGCCGGTCACCCAGGCGAGTGCCGCCGGGCTGGCGAAGACGTGGTCGAGGCTGCCGTCCATACCGTCGAAGGAGTACGTCGACTCCCCGTGGTTGAACGTGCCGTTGAGCTCGGTGTAGCCCGCGTCCTCGATGACCTGGATCGGGTCCTCCGCCGAGTAGGCGTTGAAGTCACCGGTGAAGAAGACCTTGTCGGTCCCGAGCGCCGTCTCCTGCGCCGACGCGAAGTCCAGGAGCGCATGCGCCTGGGCGATCCGGTCGGGGTTGGAGTTGCCCTGGCCAGTGCCGTCGTCGACACCGGAGCCCTTGGACTTGAAGTGGTTGACCACGACGAGGAACGCGTCGGAGTCGGCGGCGCCGGCCCGCTTGAAGCCCTGGGCGAGCGGCTCGCGGGCACTGGCGAACGCGTCGGAGCCGGTCAGCACGTGGGAGGTGCCGACGAGCGCGACGTCGGCCGGCTTGTAGATGAAGCCGGTGCGGATGACGTCCTGGTCGGCCACCGGCGGCAGGTCGGCCGCAGCGGGCGAGGGCGCGTAGGCCCAGACCTTCGAGCCGGCGGCGGTGTTGAGCGCGTCGACGAGGTAGGAGATCGCGGAATCGCGGTCCTTGCCGAAGTGCACCGAGTTCTCGAGCTCCTCGAGGCTGACGACACTGGCCCCGAGGGTGTTGATCGCGTTGACGATCTTCGCCTGCTGGCGGGCGAGGGACTCAGCGGTCGCCGCACCCCGCGGACCGAGACCGGCCGGCGACGGGCCGCCGGTGCAGGTGTTGTCGGCGATCCGGTTGCCCTCACGGTCGGTGTACCAGGTGCAGGAGCCACCGAGGTCGTTGACGAACTCCTCGCCCGTGGTCGGGAAGAAGTTGAGCACGTTGAATGTCGCGAGTCGGACGTCGCCGCCGACCGCAGCCGGGGCGAGGTTCTGGGCGCGGGTGTCCTCGAAGGTTGCGACCTCGTGGCCGTCGCCGGTCACCGGGGTGGTCGGCTCGAGGGTCCACTGCGTCGGGTCACCGGCGACGACGCCGCTGCTCTCCTTCTTGCGGATGTCGAGGATGACCGGCTGGTGGAACGTCACGGCCGAGCCGACGCGGACCGGGTTCTCCTTCGTCAGCCACGGCAGCGGCGTGTTCTTGCCGGTGGTGTTGGTGTAGAAGTCCGCGGCCGAGCCGTCGTCGAGCGCGATCGCGCGGGCCTTGTTGTCGGCGGTCACGGCGGCGACGGCGGCCGCGTCCTGCGCGTCGGCGACCTCGGTCGGCGTGACCAAGGCGTGGTCGCCGGAAGCGAGGCCGAGCGTGGCCGAGACATTGACGTCGTAGTTGTCGCTGACGGTGAACTCGAGTGCGGTCGGGTCGATCAGCTCACCCTCGTGCGCCTCCTTCTCGGCGTCGGTGTCGAGCTGGTCCCAGCTCGTCAGGGCCAGCGGGGTGACGGTGCCGAGACTGGGCAGCGCCGTGATGTTGTCGGCGACGGGGGTATTGACGCTGAGCTCGGTGAGGCCGTTGTACTCGCTCACCTTGCCGGTCAGCTGCACGGAGTCGCCGGCCTTGAGGCCGAGGGTGGCGAGCTGCGCCACGGCCTGCGACCCGTAGACGAAGACGGCGTCGGAGGAGTCCGGCGTCGTGTCGGCGCCCGGCGTCTGGAGGTAGAAGCCGCTGAGCGAGGCGGTGCCGGAGTAGACGGCCGTGATCACGCCGCTGGTGGTGACCGCCTTGCCGACGTACGGCGACGTGTCGGTCGTGCCCTCGAGCTGGGCGATCGTCACCGTGGTCGGCGCGGGCTCCGTGGGGGGCTCGGTCGGCGGGTCGGTGGGCGTGCCGCCGCCGGTCGTGCCGGAGTTCTCCGGCGTCGGTGCCGCGAGCGTGAAGTCGACGGCGTTGTTGTCGGTGTCGGCACCGGTCGCCGAGCGCTGCAGCGACTTGGTGGCGCTGGCCGCACCGGCGGGCGCGCCCTCGAAGCTGGCGGCGCCGCTGGCACCGACGAAGTCGACGATGCCGGCGGTGGCGGAGGTGTCGCTCGACGTCGCGATGACGGTCGTGCCCTGCTGGAGGGCGACCTGGCCGCCCGCCGCTGCCATCGAGAAGGGGCCGGTCTGGTCGGCGGTCGGCAGCGCGGCGCCGGTGGTGCCGGGCGTCATGCTCACCAGCCAGTGGCCGTGCGCCGGGACCGTGCCGGAGAGGGCGAACGGGGCACCGCCGGAGCTGCCGGCGGCGGAGCGGTAGTGGAGCGCCAGGCCGGAGAGGCTCAGCGGAGCGGCGGTCGGGTTGTAGAGCTCGACGAAGTCGGCGTTGTAGACCGCGCCGCTGTTGCCGCCGGCGCCGTAGACCTCGCTGATGACGAGCGCCTCACCGGCCGGGGAGGCTGTGGCAGGGATGAGGAACTGGGCGCCGGTGACGGCCAGGGCTGAGCATGCGGCGGCTGCGAGGCCGCGGCGTAGAGACACCACGAGAGACTCCCGAGAATGGTTGGGTGGGGTGAGGACCCGTGCACGCTAGCGACGCCCGGTCTCGCCAGACACCCGGCACGGTGAACGTTCGATAACGGTGCGGAGTCGAACCACCGTCACCGGCTTCGGCCATCTGCCCGGAGCCGGCCAGCCGTGCGGGGTGACTGACGCATCGGTCGGAACCGCTACCCACTGCGGCGGCAGGCCGGAGCGCGAGCAGCGGCGCGGAACCGACGAATCAGAGCGCACTGACGCATCGGCCACAGCCATCACCGACTGCGGGCGGAGTGGGTTGCGGTTCCGACCGATGCGGCAGTCGCTGGGTTCACGAGCAAGCCGCGAATCCCCACACGGGTCAGCGCCGTGCACCACTCCCCATCCTCCTCTGCTCCCCAGGATGGAGTCGAACCATCGTCGCTAATCCTGATTCAAAGTCAGGCGGGCCCTGCCGGCAGACCAACTGGGGATCGCGTCCTCACGCTTGTCGAGGATGCGGCCAGACCACCTTCATGCGGGCGACGAAGGGATCCGGCTGGTCGAACATATCGGTCCCGGGACCGATCTCGAGAAACTCCACCGTGCCCCCGTGCGACTCGATCTCGCCGGTGAGCCAGTGCGGTGAGAAGCGCCGGGTGAGCGGCCGCGGCTCGGGCAGCGGCACATCGCCGGCGCCGTCGACCTGTGCGGAGAACTCCAGCCAGAGCGCATGGCCGCGTCCTCGCAGCGTCGCGGAGGCGAGCCGGAGGAGCTGGTGGCGGGCGTCCTCGTCGAGGGAGCCGATCAGCCCGCGTGCATAGAGATCGCGCGGCTCGCGCGCCAACGACGAGAGCAGCGACATCATCAGTCGCAGGTCGTTGAGCACGATGATCTCGACGGCCACCTGCTCCTCGGTGAGCCCGGCGGCGGCTCGACGACGACGCATCAACTGGAGCCCGGGTCGGGAGTAGTCCATCGCAAGGACCTTCCGGCCGGAGGCACCGAACCAGAGTGCGTCACGTCCCGTGCCGGCCCCGAGATCGACCAACGCGGCGTCCGGCGCCAACTGCTCCGACACCCACTGCGCGAAGGACGACGGCGTCTCGGGTACCCGGTCGAGCGCGGGCGGCTGGAAGACCGACAGCCAGAGCGGCACCTCGGCCCGCAGGCCGCGGAACCAGCCGTCGAGTCGACGTACGCCCAAGGGGTTGTCCTGGTAGCGGAAGCCGGGATCGGGGACGCGCCACTTCGGGCCGTAGACGAAGGTGAGCATCGCCTCGGGGTCCTTCGGCGCGGGGAACTCCTGGCCCTCGAGCGTCACGGTGCCCAGCGGCAGCAGGTGGGCATCGACGTCGAAGAGGCCGTTGCGGTTGCCGAACTGGTAGAAGACGTCCCCTTGAGAACTGGAGATCGTGAAGGCCGAAAACACGTCGATATGGGCGTTGCTGCCGTCCGACAGCGGCCAGATCACCTTGAGGTCGCCCGCCGACATGCGCAGCACGGTCCAGTCGAGCTCGCTGAGCGCCCGCTGGACGCGGTAGCTCTCGGCGATGATGTCCGCCGGCGTCCCGTGCCGGGAGTAGTAGCAGAGGTCCACGTCGGAGTCGTGGCCGAGCATCGTGCCCTGCCGCACGGCGCCGAGCAGCGCGCCGTAGCAGAGGTAGGCCTCCACCCCGCAACGCTCGTGCAGCTCGCGCAGCACGGTCTGCGTCGCGGCCAGCAGCTCGGCCTTCATGTCGGCCGACGTCTCCTCGAAGGAGCGCGTCAGGTGGCCGACCTTGTCGATGGAGTACGGCGACCCCGACTCGTCGACGAACGCGACCCGCTCCGCCGAGCCACTGAAGGCGACCTCGTCGTCGTGGACCACCACGCCGCCGTCGTACGTCGCCAACCGCAACCGCGTCGAGCCGATGAGGAAGGGGCGGAGCACCCGCGGCCAGGACACCGTCGCGACCGCGCCGGAGACCGAACCGTCGCGGGACGGGGTGAAGGACCAGACGTACTGGTCGTCGAAGAAGACCAGCAAGGGCTCGTCGGGTGCTCCGTGGAGCACCAGTCCCTCGCGGTCGATGTCGGCCCGCGCCACCTCAGACCGATTCGCGCAGCGCGGCCACGAGGGCGTCGACGCGGGCGTGGTCCTTGTCCTCGATCGCGACGAGGATCTGTGCGACCTGGTCGGTCAACTCCTCCACACGACGACGCAGGACGCGGTTGTCCGCGACCTCCTGCTCCAGACGGGCCACCCGCTCACGCAGGCTCTCCACCGCGGCCATCAGTTGCCTACTTTCACGTTGCTGGGCCAGGTCACACGCATGCGACACACGGCCGGGTCAGGGAGATCGAACATGTCGGCACCCACGACGAGCTCACGGTAGTCGATCCGACCACCGGCGGCCTCGATCTCGCGCGCGATGAGGTCGGGATCGAGTCGACGTACGAGCGGAACCGGGGTCGGCTCGGGAGCGCCGGGGGCGGTCGCGGCGAACTGGAGGAACATCGCCTGCCCGCCACGCAGGGACATCGACGCCATCCGGAAGAGGTTCGCGCGGGCCTCCTCGTCGAGGCAGCCGAGGAGCTCGCGGGCGTAGAGGTGGCGGGGATTGCGGGACAGTCGCGCGCCGAGAACGAGCACGCGACGGAGCTCGTTGAACATCGTCTGGTCCGAGCGCACCAGGTCGCTCTTGATCCGACGGGTCCGGGCGTAGGAGCGCCGCGAGAAGTCGACGGCGCGCACGCGGTGCCCCCGCTCGGCGAAGTAGCGGGTGTCGCGGCCGTTGCCCGCACCGAGATCGGCGACCTTGTCGTCCGGACCGATCTGCGACTCGACCCACATCGCGAAGGCGGTCGGCTCGCGGTTCAGGTCACGGGCACGCTGGTCGTAGACGTCGTTCCAGAGCGGCAGCTCGTCGCGGAATCCCCGGAACCAGCCGTTGAGCCGCTCGATCCCGTGTGGGTTGTCGCGGTGGACGAAACTGGGGTCGGGCACCTTCCAGTGCGGTCCGTAGACGAAAGCGAGCATCGCCTCGGGATGCTTGGGGGCCGGGAACTCCACGCCCTCGAGCGTGACCGTGCCCAGCGGCAGCAGATCGGCCTGAGCATCGAAGGCGCCCGATCGGTTGCCGAACTGGTAGAAGGTGCCCTGCACGGTGAAGGCGCCGAAGATGTCGATGTGGCACTTCATCCCGCTCGACAGGACCCGGACCACCTTGATGTCACCGCCTGACATCCGGGTGACCATCCAGCCCTGGGCGCGCACGATCCGCTCGATCCGATAGCTCTCGCGGATGATGTCGACCGGCACGCCGTGCTGGCTGTAGTAGCAGACGTCGACGTCGGTGTCGTGGCCGATCATCTTCCCGTTGCGGACCGCACCGAGAAGGGCGCCGTAGCAGAGGTAGGCATCGACGCCGGCCTTCTCACGGAGTACGTCGAGGACCTCGTAGGTCGCCGTGAGGAGCTCGCGGCGGACCTCCTCGGGCGTCTCGGTGAAGGCCCGGCCGAGGTGGCCGACCTTGTCGACCGAGAGCAGTTGGCCCAGCCGGTTGACGACGGCCACACGCTGGTCGGCGTCGCTGAAGCGGTGCTCCTGCTCGAACCAGACACGGTCGCCGGAGACGTCCTGGAGCCGGACCTGCGTCACGCCCTCGAGGAAGCGGACGAGGTTGGGCGGCCAGGGGACGAGTGTCCTGAAGCCGCGCAGGATCCCGTCCCGTGCCGGCGTGAAGGACCAGATGTAGCGTCCGTCGAACTGCACGACGACCGGCTCGGCCGGTGGGTCGGAGAGCCAGATGCCGTCGGTGTCGATCACCGCGGTGGTCATGAGGGCGTGTGTCAGATCGTCTTGCGATACTGCGACAGGATCTCGCGGACCTGCGTCTCGTCACGGTCCTGGATCGGGACGAGCAACTCGGCGACGACGTCGGAGAGCTCGGCGATCCGCCGGTGGAGCTGGCGGTCGGCCTCGAGCTCCTTCTCCAGCGCGAGCACCCGCCCATGCAGGCTGCGGTCGAACACCTTGGTGCCGCGCACCTTCTCGCGGACCTTCCGGGCGAAGTCCTTCGCCGGCGTCTCGGTCATCGCACAATCTCCTTCGTTTGCGGCCACACCACACGCATCCGCGCCACCGCTGGATCTGGATTATCGAACATGTCGACGCCCGGAGCGATCTCGACATGCGCGACGGTGCCGCCCGCCGCCTCGATCTCCTTCGTGAGTACGCCGACATCGACCCGTTTCACCAGGGGCCGCGGCTCCGGGTCGATCACCAGGCCGCTCGACGCGGAGAACTCCAGCCACATGCTCTGGCCGCGCCGCAGCGCGGTCCTGCCGATCTGCCAGAGGTTGTCACGCGCGGCGTCGTCGAGGCAGCCGAGCAACTGACGGGAGTAGATCTCGCGGGGCTCCCGCGCGAGGATCGCGATCAGGTGGAGCACCTGGCGACTCTCGTTCATGATCACCTGCGACATGTGCCGGTTGGGGAGCAGCTTCGGCGAGGCACCGAGGCGCTTCTTGAGCGCCATGGTCTCGACCTTGGACCGACGCGAGTAGTCGCTCGAGCGGACCCGGTGGCCCTGCAGCGCGAACCACACGGCGTCGCGACCGTTGCCGGCGCCGAGCTCCATCACGGCCGCGTCGGCCGGGATCTGGCGGTGCACCCACTCGGCGAAGTCCGAGCCGGTCGTCGGCACCGGGGACTTCCGGCCGGCAGTGCCGCGCAGCAGAATCGTCCAGTCGCCCATGCGGTCGCGGAAGCCGCGCAGCCAGCCGTCGAGCCTGGTCATGATGAGCGGGTCGATGTACGGCGTGTAGCCGGGGTCCGGGACCCGCCACGTCGGGCCGTAGAGGTAGGCGAGCATCGCCTCCGGGTTCGCCGGGGCTAAGAGCTCGTGGCCGTCGAGCGTGACGGTCGTCAGCGGCCACAGGTCGGCGGCGTCGTACGGACCGCCGTGCTCACCGAGGACGTAGAACCAGTCCCCGATCCAGAACGAGGAGAAGACGTCGATGTGGCAGTTGCGGCCGTCCGAGAGCGGCCAGATGACCTTGAGGTCGCCGCCGGACATGCGGAGCACGTCCCAGCCGAGCCCCTTGAGGGTCCGCTCGATGCGGAAGGTCTCGGCGATGATGTCGGCGGGAGCGGTGTGGCGCGAGGTGTAGCAGACGTCGGTGTCGGAGTCGTGGCCGAGCATCCGGCCCTCGCGCACCGCACCGAGGAGCGCGCCGTAACCGAGCCAGGCCGCGACGCCGCACTGCTCGTTGAGCGCGGCGATGACCGTCTTCGTGCCCTCGAGGATCTCGTCCTTGATCTCCTGCGCGGTCGACGCGAAGGAGCGGGTGAGGTGGCCCATCCGGTCGATGGCGTACGGCAGGCCGTCGCTGTCGACGAACGCGACCCGCGTCGCCGCGTCGGACGGCGTACCGAAGGTGTACTCCTCGTCGAGGAACGTCTCACCGTCATGCGTCGCGGCACGGACCCGCGTCGTGCCGTCGAGGAACGGGCGCAGCACGTCGGGCCACTCGACCTTGCGGCCGGTCGGGCGGAAGGACCAGATGTGGCGGTCGTCGAAGAAGACCATGACCGCCGGGGCGCCCGCCTTCACACCCGGAAGGTGCAGCCCCTGGTCGTCGATCAAGAAGCGGCCTCAGCGGCGCGCTTGAGGTGCTGGCGCAGCGCGGTGCTGGACGTCTGGATGGAGTAGGGGAAGTAGCAGACCTCGACGCCGACCTCGGCCATCTCCGCCTCGAGCTTCGCGCCCTTGGGCGTGCCCTTCCAGTCGTCTCCCTTGAAGAGCCGGTGGAACTGCACATCGCGCCAGGCGTCGCGCTTGTCCAGGCTCGTCTCGACGTAGGTGGCGTCGACGATGCCGATGGCATCGACGATGGCCTCGCGCTCCTCGAGCGGAACCGTCGGCCGGATGCCCTTGCCCAGCTCGCACATCTCGTCCGACACGACGCCGGCGACGAGGACGTCGCAGCGGCTGCGGGCCTGGCGGAGCATGTTGAGGTGCCCGACGTGGAAGAGGTCGAAGACGCCCGGCACGTAGCCGATGATCTTCCCGCTCTGGGCGCCGGTCGAGTCACTCACGCAGGTCAGGCTATCGCCCTAGTCTG
Source organism: Nocardioides sp. Kera G14 (assembly GCF_020715565.1). Classification (NCBI taxonomy): domain Bacteria; kingdom Bacillati; phylum Actinomycetota; class Actinomycetes; order Propionibacteriales; family Nocardioidaceae; genus Nocardioides; species Nocardioides sp. Kera G14. The sequence continues at coordinate 2,695,670 of NZ_CP085839.1, forward strand.
AAAATCATGGATCTTCCGGTGATGCCCCCCGTGCTGCCGATGCTCGCCAAGCCGCAGGCGAAGGTGCCCACCTCAGGGGGCATCGCCTTCGAGCCGAAGTGGGACGGGTTCCGCTGTCTCGTCTTCCGTGACGGCGAGGAGATCGAGCTGGCGTCGCGGACCGCGAAGTCGCTGACGCGCTACTTCCCCGAGCTGGTCGAGTCACTGCGCACGGCCCTGCCGACGCGGTGCGTCGTGGACGGAGAGCTCTTCGTGGCCTTCCAGGACCGGCTGGAGTTCGAGCTGCTGCAGCAGCGCATCCACCCGGCGGCCTCGCGGGTGCAGAAGCTCGCCGTCGAGCTGCCGGCCTCGTTCGTCGCCTTCGACCTGCTGGCGCTGGACACCGTGGACTGCATGGCGTTGCCCTTCCGCGAGCGTCGGGCGGCGCTGGCCGGCGTACTCTCCGACCTCTCCCCCACCGGACAGGTGCATCTGGCGCGGACGACGGAGGACCCCGCGGAGGCGGAGCGGTGGTTCCGGGAGTTCGAGGGCGCGGGCTTCGACGGGGTCGTCGGCAAGCCGCTCGATGCGCCGTACGCGCCCAACCAGCGCACGATGATCAAGGTCAAGCACGCCCGCACTGCCGACGTCGTGGTCGCCGGGATGCGCCCGCACAAGACCTCCACCGACGAGCGACCGTTGCTCGGCTCGCTGCTGCTGGGCCTGTACGACGCCGGCGGCCTGCAGCACGTCGGCGTCTGCGCCACGTTCACCGACGCGAGGCGTGCCGAGCTGTGGGCCGAGCTCTCCGAGCTGGAGGTGCCGATCGAGGGACACCCGTGGTCGTTCATGGGTGAGGGTGCCATCGCCAACCCCGACCGGGTGCCGGGGACGCAGTCGCGCTGGAGCGGCGGGAAGGACCTCTCCTTCGTGCCTCTCGCGCCGACGCGCGTGGTCGAGGTCGGCTACGACCACATGGAGGGGCGGCGCTTCCGGCACACGACGCAGTTCAAGCGCTGGCGGCCGGATCGGGATCCGACGTCGTGCGACTACGACCAGCTCGAGACGGTCACCGCCTTCGACCTCTCCACCGTCTTCGAGGAGTAGGTTTCGGGACATGAGCTACGACGTCGTACTGCTGGTCGAACAGGCCCTCTCCCCCGCCGACGCCACCCAGGTGTGCTCGCTCCACCAGGAGATCGCGGACGAGGGCGAAGGGCCCGTGGTGTACCACGTGCTGCTGCCGATGGAGGACGCCGCGGCCCGGATCGAGGCCTCGCTCGGCACGCTGTCCGGCGGCGGCATGGTCGGCTCACCGTCCCTGCTGCTCGACTCCGTCGACTTCGACGACGTACGTCGTGAGTGCCTGGACGAGGCGAACGCCGCCCTGCAGAAGTCGCTCGCCGCGTTGCGCGGCGTGGGCGCCACCGCCGAGGGCCAGGTCGTCGACGCGGTCCCGGTCGAGGCGCTCAAGGCGAAGGTGGCCGAGGTCGACGGCCGCGAGGCGATCGTCCTGACCGCGCCGCACGTGGTGGCGGAGTTCTTCCACGTCGACTGGACACACCAGGCCCGGCGCGCCCTCGATGTGCCCGTGCTGCACCTGCTCGAGCGGGAGAACTTCGACGAGCAGGCCGGCGAGGGCGAAGGCATCACCGGCGTCTGACGCTGCTAGGCTCGGTGCCGCGCACCGGGCCGACAGGCTCGCTTAGTGGGGGTGTCTCGCATCGGGGGATGCGGGACCACTAGTGCCTTGTGAGGGCCTGATGATCGGGGGATCGTCAGGCCCTCACGTCATGTGCCGATCCGGTTGCCCTCGTCGTCCCAGTGGTCGGCGCGCTTCTTGCTGGGCTGGACGCGCGGGGGCTCGCCGGGCATCTTCGGGTAGTCGGGCGGGAAGTTCGTCTCGACGCCGTCCCAGAGGGCCATCAGCGGCTCGAGGTCGTGGTGTACGTCGTCCATCCCCTGCCACGGGTCACGCTCGGAGACCAGCGGGGGGACGGTGACGAGGTTGAGCTCCTTGGGATCGGCGAGCGACTCGAGCTCGTCCCACGTGATCGGCGTCGAGACCGGCGCACCGGACTTGGCGCGGAGCGAGTAGGCCGAGGCGATGGTGCGGTCGCGGTTGTTCTGGTTGAAGTCGATGAAGATGCGGTCGCCGCGCTCCTCCTTCCACCAGTTCACGGTGACGCCGTCCGGGTCTCGCCGCGACAGCTCCTGGCCGATGCCGATCGCCGCGTGGCGGACGTCCTCGAAGGAGTGCGCGGGCTCGATCCGGACATAGAGATGGAGCCCGCGGTTGCCGGAGGTCTTGAGATAGCCGGTCACACCGAGCTCGGCCAACAGCTCGCGCGCGGCCACGGCCACCCGCTTCGCGTCGGCGAACCCCGTGGCTCCATAGGGGTCGAAGTCCAGGCGCAGTTCGTCGGGGTGGTCCAGCGACGCGGCGTCGGGACCTCGTCGGACCGGCCACGGATGGAAGGTGAGGGTGCCCATCTGCGCGGCCCAGACGAGGGCGGCGGGTTCGGTCGGGCAGAGCTCGTCCTGGGTGCGGCCGGAAGGGAAGGTGACGTGAGCGGTCTCGACATAGTCGGGCGCGCCCTTGGGGAGCACCTTCTGGAAGAAGCCGTCACCGGCCGTGGCCTTGGGGCCGTGGTACTCCGGGCGGCCGTCTCGGATCGGGGTCGCGAGCTGCATGCCCTCGCGCCAGCCGTCCGGCCAGCGCTCCAGCGCACACGGCCGGAGCCCGATCGAGCGCATCATCGGATCGCCGACGGTGGCGTAGTACTCCGCCACCATCAGCTTGGTGACCTCCGGCGTCCGCTCGGTCGCCTCGTAGATCACCCGACCCGGGCTCGAGATCCGGACCTCGCGCTCTCCCACGGAGAGGTATGCGGCGTCATCTCGCTTGGCCATGAGGCCTAACCTAGAGGGCGTGGGATACAACGTGGAGAAGTCTGACGAGGAGTGGCGCGAGGAGCTCTCGCCCGAGGAGTACGCGGTGCTGCGTCAGGCCGGCACGGAGCGTGCCTTCACCGGTGAGTACACCGACACCGAGACCCGCGGGATGTACGTCTGCAAGGCCTGCGACGCCGCGCTCTTCGAGTCCGACACGAAGTTCCACTCCGGCTGTGGCTGGCCGTCGTTCTACCAGCCGATCACCGACACGATCGAGTACATCGAGGACAACAGCCACGGCATGAAGCGCGTCGAGGTGCGGTGTGCCAACTGCGGCTCCCACCTCGGCCACGTCTTCCCCGACGGCTACGGCACGCCGACCGGCGACCGCTACTGCATCAACTCGATCAGCCTCAAGCTCAACACCGCGGAGTGAGCCCCGCGGCACGCCGTGCCGCTAACGTCAGGGCATGCGCATCGCGATGTGGTCGAGGCCTCGCAACCTCTCCACCGCGATGATGCGCGCCTTCGAGAACCGACCGGACTGCAGCGTCGTCGATGAGCCGTTCTACGCGGCCTACCTGTCCGCGACCGGGCTCGACCACCCGGCACACGACGAGGTCATCGCCAGCCAGCCGACCGACTGGCGTGAGGTCGCCGAGCAGTTGACGACCGGCTGCGACTCGGTCGCGCGGTGACGTCGATCGACCCCGAGGGCGTCTTCGTCGCCAACCACGGGATCCGCTGATCGCCGACGCTTGGGTGAACGGTCCGGGCACCTCCGGGTGCTCGGACCGTTCACCCTTTCGGCAGGCGTCAGAAGGCGTTGAGATCCAGGCCCGTCGGTGTCGGGTTGGGCAGCTCACCACTCGCGACGATCGCCGCGCGCAACGGGTGTACCTGCTCGACGAGCTCCTCGATCTCCGCCTCGCTCAGGACGTCGTACGCCGACGCCGCCAGGCTGTCCGTGGCGTCCTCGATCTCGGCCTTCACCTCGGCCCCGCGCGTGGACAGTGACCCGTCATCGTCGAGGAGGCCGCGCCCGGTGAGGGCGGCCTGGCATGCGGCCCACTCCTCGGGCGTGAAGTTCCGGGTCCTCTCGTAGGCCTTGGCCGGCAGACCGATCTGCGCGGCGTGGAAGACGTGCGACTCCCGGCCCTCGATGCCATGGGCCAGGAGCGCCGCGACGTGACCGTCACCGCGGTGTTCGCGGAGCAGGGTCGCGGCATGCCACAACCGGCCCAGGACATCGTCGGGCACCGGGACGGAGCGGTGGGCGGCGAAGAGTGCGCGCCCCTCGAGCGGGGCGGCGAGCGCTGCCCGGAGGGCGAGCTCGGCGGCGCGCTCGAGGTCGGGGACGGGGCCGCCGGTGAGCTCCGCGGCGTGGCGCGCCAGCGCCGCCGTCGACCCTTGGAGCCGCGCCGTCAATGCCACCTCGGGAGGCGCGAACGACCACGCGTCGGGCAACGCCTTGGCCACGTGCTCGGGCGCGAAGTTGTAGAAGAGCGCCTGCACGACCTCGGCTGACGCCGCACCCAAAGGAGCCGAGCGCTGGGCGAAGTAGCCCATCCAGTAGCCCTTGTAACCGACCTCCTTCAGCGCCGACAAGGCCTCGGGTGCGAAGTAGCAGACGACGTGGATCGGCTCGAGGAGGGCCCACATACGGCGGGCGGTGGCGGGTTCGGTCATGGCGGACAAACTAGGGCGCACCGGCCGTAGCACGCGTGCTACGGTGACCACATGTCGGCGCTTCCGCATGAGCACGGCCCAAGGACCATCTCGCACCGGGAGCTGCGCAACAACAGCGCGCAGGTCCTCCGCGACGTCGAGGCCGGCGAGACCTTCATCATTACGAACAACGGGCGTCCGGTCGCTCAGTTGATGCCGCCCGGAAGCCCGCTCCTGCCGATTGCCGTGCCCCGCGATCCGAGCGTGCGCGCAACCGACCTGGTGAGCCACACGGCGAGCAGGCCGTCGAAGGAGATCTTGGACGAACTGCGAGAGGAGCGGGTCTGATGTACCTCGTCTATGTGGATACGTCGTGCGCGGCGAAGGTCCTCCTGCAGGAGACGGAGACAGCCCGCATCAAGAAATGGCTGGAGGAGAGTGGTTTCACCTTCGTCTCGAGCCGCCTGCTGGAAACGGAGATCCGACGCGTCGCGGCACGAGAAGGTATCGAGCAGACTGCTGCCACAGCTCTGCTGGCGCGTTTCGACCTCTTCGATGTCGCCCAGACCGCGTTTCGCGGCGCCGGAATGTACCCGGATCCTCTCGTCAGGTCACTCGACGCCCTCCACCTCACGATGGCCGCTCTGATCGGCGCACAGGCTATGGCGACGTACGACGACCGGATGGCCGAGGCGGCACAGCAGATGGGCCTGGCGGTTGTCCTCCCGGACGCCGCCTGAGCCGAGGCAGCGTCAGGGAAGCTGCGCGAGCAGCGTGGCGACGTCGATCCGGCGGCCGGTGTAGAACGGCACCTCTTCGCGCACGTGGCGGCGCGTCTCGGAGCCGCGCAGGTGGCGCATCAGGTCGACGATCCGGCCGAGGTCGTCGGCCTCGAAGGCGAGGATCCACTCGTAGTCGCCGAGCGCGAAGGACTGCACCGTGTTGGCGCGGACGTCGGGGTAGTCGCGGCCCATCTGGCCGTGCTCGGCGAGGAGGCGTCGGCGCTCGGTCTCCTCGAGCAGGTACCACTCGTACGAGCGGACGAAGGGGTAGACGGCGACGTACCCATGCGCGCGCTCGTCGGCGAGGAACGCCGGGAGGTGGCTCCGGTTGAACTCGGCCGGTCGGTGCATCGCCATCTGGGACCAGACCGGGGCGAGCCGCCCACCGAAGGCCGTGCGGCGGAAGGCGTGGTAGGCCTCCTGGAGCTCGTCGGACGTCGTGGCGTGCCACCAGATCATCACGTCGGCGTCGGCACGGAGACCGGCGACGTCGTAGACGCCGCGGATCTTCACGTCACGGGCCTCGAGGTCGGCGAGGAACTGCTCGAGCTCAGCGGTCTCGGACGTCCGGGTGACCTCGTCGGCGCCCATCGCCCGCTCCAGGCGGAAGACCGACCACATCGTGAAGCGCTGGGTCTCGTTGAGCTCGTTGATCCGCGCCGCGTTGGACTTGAGGTGGGCCTGCGGGTCGTTGCTGGTCTCGGTCACCCGACCATTATCGGTCGCGCTCAGCTCGACCCTGCGTCGACCCCGATCGAGCTGCGCACGCGCGCGGCGAAGGCGACGAAGTCGGGGTCGGCACGCAACTCCGCGGCGCTCGCGTCACGACGGGTGAAGTCGATGGCGTGGTCGTCGATGACGCGACCCGGCCGCGGGCTCATCACGAGGACGCGGGTGGCGAGCAGCGCGGCCTCCTCCACGCTGTGGGTGACGAGGACGACGGTCTTGCCGGTCTGCTTCCAGATCGTCCGGAGCTCCTCCTGGAGGCGCTCGCGGGTGAAGGTGTCGAGCGCGCCGAAGGGCTCGTCGAGCAGCAGCACCTCCGGGTCGGCGGCGAGGGCTCGGGCGATCTGGGTCCGCTGCTGCATCCCACCGGAGAGCTCGTAGACCTGCCGGCCCGCGAAGTCCGAGAGCCCCACGCGGGCGAGCTCACGGGCGACGATCTCCCGGCGTTGGGCCCGCGGCAGCCCCTGGAGTTCGACGCCGAGCTCGACGTTGCGGGCGACGGAACGCCATGGCAGCAGCGACGACGACTGTTGGAAGACCACACCGCGCCGACGACCCGGCCCGACCACCACGGCATCGCCGAGGAGGACACATCCGTGGCTCGGCGGCCGCAGTCCGGCGAGGATCTCGAGCAGGGTCGACTTGCCGCAGCCCGACGGTCCGACGAGCGCCACGAAGGAGCCCGCCCCGATGGTCAGGCTCGTCTCCGTGAGGGCGTGCACCGGCTCGGCGCCACGCGAGCGGTAGGTGTGGCCGACCCCGTCCAGGACGAGGTCGGCCACACCGGCGGCGACGGTGTCGCTCACTTGACCGCCGCAGCGAAGGTCGGCACCACCGCGTCGTGGTAGGACTGCTCGTCCGCCACGCTGTCGATCTGCCCGAGGTCCTTGTTGAACTGCGCGGCCGCGTAGAGGTTGTCCGGCAGCGTCTTGCCGAGGTAGTCGTCACCGGCCTGGTCGGCGGCGTCGACGAAGATCAATCCCTTGGCCTGCTCCTCGGCGTCCTCGGGCGTGATGTTGGCCTCCGCCGCGATCGAGTCGTAAGCCTTCTGGTCGCCGGCGTTGAGCTGCTTGACCGCCTCGTCCTCGGCCTTCACCCACGTCTGTACGGCGTCGGGGTACTTCTTCGCGAACGCGGTCGCGACCACGGCGAGGTCGTACGTGGTCTGGCCCTTGGCCGCGAGCTCGGCGCTGGTGACGAGCGTGGTGGCACCGTCGAGCTGGGCGAGTGTCGGGTTCCAGACGTAGGCCGCGTCGATCTTGCCGGCCTTCCATGAGGCGAGGATGGCGTCCGGCTCGGCGTCGATGATCTTGACGCTGGAAACATCGACGCCGGCGTTCTTCAGCGCGGCGAGCAAGCTGTAGTGCGAGGTCGACGCGAACGGCGTGGCGACCGTCTTCCCCTTGAGGTCGGCGATCGACGTGATGCCCGGCTTGGCGGCGAGCGCCTCGGCGTCCCCGATGACATCGAAGATCCACGGAACCTCGTAGGGGAGATTGGTCGAGAGGCCCCGTGAGACAGGGCTGGAGCCGGCGAGGCCGATGTCGAGGCTGCCGGCTGCGATCGCCGTGTTGACGTCGCCGCCCGAGGCGAACTGCTTCCACTCGATCTTCACGTCGTCACCGAAGGCCCTCTCGAGGAGCTTCTGGTTCTTCACGACGAGGTCGCCGTTGGTGATGAGCTGGTAGCCGATGCGGATGACCTTCGGCTGCCCCGAGGCGGTCGAGTCGGAGTCGTCGGAGCCGCCGCAAGCCGAGAGGCCCAACGTGGTCGTGGCGAGGACGCCGGCCGCGACGAGGCGGACGAGCGTGGAGGTGCGGGTCATGGGTGGATCACTTTCTCTCGGGGTTCTCGGGACATCTGGGACGGGTGGTCGGCGCGGGTCATGCGCGGCCGCGCCAAGGCGCGACGCGGCGCTCGACGAGCCGGAGGACGGCGTCGATCGCGATGGCGGTGAGCCCGATGACGATGACGGCGAGGATCGCGACGTCGGCGCGGAGCTCCTTCTGCGAGGACCAGGCGAGCCCGCCGAGGCCGGGGATGCCGTTGACCGTCTCGGCGGAGACGATGGTCGTCCAGGCGAAGCCGGAGGCGAGCCGCAGCCCGGTGACGATGTCACCGGCGACCGACGGCAGCACGACCGTGCGGATCAGGCCGAAGCGCCCGGCGCCGAGGACGAGTGCCGCGTTGACGCGCTCGTGCCGCACGTTGCCGACACCGGCGGCCGTGGCGATCGTGATCGGGGCGAAGGCGGCGAGGAAGAGCAGCCAGATCTTGGAGCTGTCCTCGATGCCGAACCACAGGATCAGCAGCGGGAAGTAGCCCAGCGGTGGCAGCGCCTTGAGGAAGTCCACGGCCGGACCGAGGATCCGGTCGGCGACGCGGGAGAGGCCGATCAGCAGGCCCAACGGGACACCGACGACAGTCGCCCAGACCAGGCCGATGAGGACCCGCTTCAGGCTCGCGCCGAGGTGGACCCACAGGTAGTCGCCCGAGAGCCCCTTCACGCCATCGTGCGTGGTCACGGACTGGAGGAACGCGTGCCACACCTTGACCGGGCTCGGCAGGAGGAACTCGCTGAACTGGCCGGACGCCGAGGCGAGCCACCAGACGGCCAGCACGATGAGCGCGGCGATGAGGCCGCCGTACCACGTGCGCGAGCCGGCGCCGGACTCGGCGGACTCGAGACGACGGTCGACCCAGCCGACCCGCCGGCCCTCGACGTCGCGGGCGGCGCGGCTCATGCGGGGCGCTCCCAGACACCGCGGCGCGCCAGCTCGGGCAGGACGCCCTCGCCGAACCAGTAGGCCTCCTCGAGGTGTGGGTAGCCGGAGAGGACGAACTCGGAGATCCCGACGGCGGCGTACTCCTCGATCAGGTCGGCGATCTCGGTGTAGCTGCCGACGAAGGCGGTGCCGGCGCCCGCGCGCAGGAGTCCGACGCCGGCCCACAGGTGCGGGTGGATCTCGAGGGAGTCACGGCGGCCGCCGTGCAGCTCCTGCATCCGCCGCTGGCCCTCGGAGGCACTCTTCTTCAGGCCCTCCTGCACCGTCGCGATCTCCTCGTCCGAGATCGCCTCGAGCAGGCGGTCGGCCTCGGCCCACGCGGCCTCGGACGTCGCCCGGGCGATCGAGTGCACGCGCAGTCCGAAGCGGAGTTCGCGCCCCTCCACGGCGGCCAGGGCGCGGACGCGCTCGACCTTCTCCGCGACGGCCGCAGGCGGCTCGCCCCACGTGAGATAGACGTCGACGTGCCTCGCGGCGACCTCGAGCGCCTCGGGAGAGGAGCCGCCGAAGTAGAGCTCGGGGATCGGGTCGGGGACCTTCTGCAGGACCGCGTCCTCCACGAAGAGGTGCTTGCCACGGAAGTCCACGGTCTCGCCGGTCCAGAGCCGTCGCACGATCTCGAGGAACTCGCCGGTGCGCTCATAGCGGTCGACCTTGCCGAGGTCGTCGCCGAACATCAGCTGTTCGTGGTCCTCCCCGCCCGCGACGACGTTGAGCAGCAGTCGACCGCCGCTGAGGTTCTGGAAGGAGCCGGCCATCTGCGCAGCGAGGTAGGGCGAGATCAGGCCGGGGCGGAAGGCGACCAGGAAACCCAACTTCTTCGTGACGCTGGCGATCATCGCGGTCGTGACCCACGCGTCGTCGCACCACGAGCCGGTCGGCGTGAGCGCCGCCTCGAAGCCGAGCTGCTCCGCGCTGCGCGCGATCTGGCCGAGGTAGTCGACCGAGCTCGGCCTGCTCTTGTCGCCGAGCACCTCGACCCCGTGACCGCCTCCGACGATGTCCCGGCCATCACCGCCGTTGGTCGGCAGGAACCAGTGGAATCGCAGGCCGGTCACGTCAATCTCCTCATTTACTGAACTAACTCACTAGACATAAGAGACTGCTGCCTTAGGGTGGGAGGGTGCAAGTGCCACGTGACCGCGTTTCGCCGAACCTGTGGTCGGACTTCCCGCCCACCATTTCCGTCGACACCGAGGGGTCACCATGAGGTTGGAGCAGCTGGAGTACGTCGCCGCGGTGACCCGGACAGGCTCACTGCGCCAGGCCAGCGAGCAGCTGCACGTCTCGAAACCGGCCCTCTCCGAGGCCATCTCCCGGCTCGAGCGCGAGCTCGGCGTGAGCCTCCTCGACCGGAAGCGCTCGGGCGCCCGGATGAGCCGGCAGGGCCGCGAGCTCCTTCCCCTCATCACCGAGCTGCTCGACGTCGCCGAACGCCTGCGCCGGGCCGCCGGCCAGCAGTCGACGAACAGTTCGGTCGTCCGCATCGGCACCGTCAACACCGCCACGCCCACCGTGGTGGCGCCGGGCCTGCGCAGCTTCCAGGAGACGCACCCGACGACAGGCGTAGAGCTGATCGCCCTCGCCCACGCCGAGATCCTGCAGCACCTCGAGGAGGGCTCCCTCGACTTCGGCCTGATCAACGTGCTCGAGGGAGACGACCTCCCGGCGACGTTGCGCGGGACCTCCCTGATGTCCTCGCACCCGTGCGTGGTGCTGCCCTCGGACCACCCACTGGCGGCTGAGGAGACCATCACCGCCGACCAGCTCCGCGCCGAGCGGTTCGTGATGATGCGCTCGGGCTTCCTCATGCATCGCTTCGCGCACCGGCTCTTCGCGGGCCGGCTCCCGGAGACCTGCCACACCGCGGACGGGGGCGAGATCGGCAAGCTCATGGTCGCCCAGGGGCTCGGCGTCATGCTGCTGCCCGAGTTCAGCGTCAGCGACGACCCGCTCGAGACCGCCGGCCTGATCACACGCCGGCCGCTCGCCGGCCCGAGCCCCGCCGTGCGGCTGGTGCTGCTGGAGCGGCGCTCGATCACCCTTCCGGGCCAGGCGCGGGCGCTGCGTGAGGTCTTCGTCCGGCAGGCCGCGCGGGCGGGCGCTACCCGGCGCGGGTGATCCCGGCGACGGCGCGGCGGGCGCCGGCGATGACGGCCGGGATGCCCACGCCGTCGGTGAAGGCACCGACGACCGCGAGCGTCGGGACGGACCGGCGCGCCTCCTCGAGGGCTCGGCGGAGCTCGACGTGTGTCACCGGGTACTGCGGCAGCCCGGAGGACCAGCGCTGGAGGTGCGTGTCGACGGGCGAAGCCCCGAGCCCGGTCGCGTCGGCGAGGTCATCGAGCGAACCGCGGATGAGCTCGTCGTCGCGCAGTCGCGCCCACGAGGCGTCGCCCGCCCGACCGACCGAGGTCCGCAGATGACGGACGCCCGCCATCTCTCCGGCCTCACGGACCCAGTCCCACTTGGCGAAGCTGAAGGTGGACGCCTTGATGAACCTGCCCTCCGAGGGCGGCACGAGGAAGCCGGAGACCGAGCCGTCGAGCGGCTCGTCATCGAGGTCGTCGGCCCGGAAGGCGTGGGTGATCACCGCGACGTCGGCGTACTCCACCTGCGCGAGCCGCTCCGTCACGGCACTGCCGGCGGCGAGCCGGTCGAGCATCCGGGCGGCGAAGGACGCCTGGACGGCGAGGACGACGGCATCGGCGTCGAGCCGCTCGTCGGCGGTCTCGACCCTCCATCCGTCGCCGGTGCGCGTGACGAGCTCGACCACGGTGTCGGTGCGGACGTCGAGCCCCTCGGCCAGGCGTTGTGGCATCAGGCCCATGCCGCCCTTGATGCCCGCGAAGACGGGGGCGTCGGAGCCGCGCGGAATGGCCGCGAGCTGGGGCGTCAGCGGTCCGCGCTCGAGGAGGGTCGCGAGCTGGGGCACTGCCTCGCGCACGCTGATCCGGCGTGCCCGGCCGGCATAGACGCCGCCGAGGAGCGGCTCGACCAGCTTGTCGGTGACCTCCGGGCCGAAGCGCGCATCGATCAGGTCGCCGACGGTCGCCTCGGACTCACGAGGCTCGACGTCCGTCGGCAGGGCCGCCTCGGCCCGCACCCGTTCCATGCCGGCGTCGCTGAGGATTCCGGAGGCCTCGAGTGCGTCGACGTCCATCGGGGCGCCCATGAGGCTGGGCGGCATCGGTCGCAAGGCGCCGTCGGTCCAGATCCGCGACGTCGCGGCGGTCGGATGCACGATCGGGACGCGGAGCTCGGCGCAGAGGGCGATGCCCTCGGGTCGACGCGCCAGCATCGCCTCGGCACCCACGTCGACCATGACGTCCGCGACGGAGGCGAGGCGCAGCTTGCCGCCGACGTACGACGACGCCTCCAGCACGGTGACGTCATGATCGGCTGCGGCCAGGTCGTGTGCCGCCACGAGCCCGGCCACACCCGCTCCGATCACGACGACCCTCATGGTCCCAGTGTCCCAAGAGGGTGACCCCGGCCGTGAGGGGGTGCGCCTCACAGCCGGGGCCGATCAGGGGCGGGCTCAGGCGGAGTCCGCGAGCCGGCCGAAGGCCGACCGGTGGAAGACCAGCGGCGAGCCGGCCTCCGGGTGCTCCACGGCACGGATCTGCAGCAGGACGATGATGTGGTCGCCCGCCTCGACCTCGCGATAGATCGTGGTGTCGAAGTGCGCGACGCCGTCATCGACGACGAGGGCGCCCTTGTCGGAGACCGAGACCGCGAGCCCGTTGAAACGGGTCTCCGGCTCGCCGGCGAGCTGCCGCGCGACGTCGCCGTGGTGGGAGGCGAGGACCGTCACCCCGAGATGCGTCGCGCGCCGCAGGTCGGGCCAGGTCTTCGAGCTCGCCGCAATCGAGAACGACACCAACGGAGGGTCGAGGCTCTCGGAGCGGAAGGACGAGGCAGCCAGCCCCACGGGTACGCCGTCGATGACCGCCGCGACAGAGACGACTCCGGAGGGGAAGATCCCGAAGGCCTTGCGCAGTCGCGAGGGGTCGAGGTCCTGGTTGGTCGGGAACGAGGAGATCGTCATCAGAGCTGTCCGTGTCGGGGAGGCTGAAGGCCCTCGACGGCCCAGCGACCGAGGTGCTGGACCTTCCAGGCGGCAGGGTCGTGGAGGGTGTGCACGCGCGCGTTGCGCCAGTGCCGGTCGAGGTTCTCCGCGGTGAGCGCGGCACGGGTGCCGGCAACCTCGAAGAGTCGGGTCGTGACCTCGACGGAGACCTGCGTGGAGGAGGCTCGGGCGGCAGCCACCGCGAGCGTGGCCTCCGAGGCGGCCTCCTCGGTCAGATGGAGTGTCGCGGCATCGACGGCCCGGCCGGCCTCGGCCAGGAGCGCCTCGGTCCCGCGCACCGCCAGCTCCATCTCGCCGAACGCCTGGACGATGAGCGGGTCCTGGGCGGCGCGGTCGATGCCGTAGATGGCCACGGAGTCGGGGTAGGGCCGCGACTTCGTGGTGACGAACTTCGAGGCCTCCTCGATCGCGGCGCGCGCGATGCCGACGTCGATCGCCGAGTGCATCAGCTGGGCGTAGGAGCCGTACGTGGTCGGACCGGTGAAGGTGTCGGAGTAGTTGGTGATCCACTCCTGCGTGACCTCGACCTCGGTGAACTTCACCGTGCCCGACGCAGTCGTCCGCTGCCCGACCGCATCCCAGTCGTCGATGATCTCGACGCCCTTGGCGAGCCTGGAGACCCAGGCGACGTGCATCGGGCCGTCGACGCCGAGGTGGGTGAGGACGGGGATCCAGTCGGCGAAGAGCGCGCCCGTGCAGTAGAACTTCGTGCCGTTGAGGTGCCAGTGGTCACCGACCTCGGAGAGCGTCGTGCGGTACTCGCGGATGTGCTTGGTCCCGATCTCGGACTGGGCGTTGCCGAACCACTTGCCGGCCAGGACCTCGCCGAAGAGCAGCGCCTGCTGGGCCTTCGAGCCCTGGATGCGGAGCTGGTTGACGTAGACGAAGTGCGAGTGCGGGATCTGCCCGATGTTCGGGTCGGCGACGCTGATTCGCCGGATCACCTCGGCGACGACCGAGAACGGCAGGTCGGCGCCCCCGAACTCGGCGGGCACCGTGATGGCGAGCAGGCCCGAGGCGGCGAGCTGCGCGAGCTGGTCGCGCGGCAGGATCCGCTCCCGATCTCGTACGCCGGCACCGGTCGCGAACTCGGCGGCGAGACGCGAGGCCTCGGCCAGCGCCTCGTCGGCGGTGAGCACCGGAACGGCCGCGACGGCCTTGTCCTGAAGGGGTTCCACTGGAGGCACTGACATCACCCTCTAACTATACTAGTTTACTAGACTTTGTCTAGTCAGCCGCTCTGACTTTAGCCCGTGAATGACGTTCGGCCGACAGGCTTGCCGCGGTCCTCCACGAGTGCCCGTCCGGTCGACCTCCCGTCAGTCAGTAGCCCTTCCCCGGGTTCAGGATGCCCACGGGATCGAGAGCCGCCTTGAGGGTCCGGTGCACGGCGAGCGCTTCAGGGCCGATCTCACGCGCCAGCCAGTCCCGCTTGAGCAGTCCGACCCCATGCTCGCCCGTCACGGTGCCGCCCAGCTCGAGCGCGAGACCGAAGATCTCGTCGCCGGCAGCCACGACGCCTGCCGGGACGGGCCCCCGCGGATAGCCGACCAGCGGGTGGAGGTTGCCGTCGCCGGCGTGGGCAAAGGAGTAGATGCGGACACCATGCCGGTCGCCGATCTCGGCCACCCTTCGGAACGCCTCCGCGAGGCGGGAGCGCGGCACGCAGATGTCCTCGATCAGGACCGAGCCGAAGGCCTCGATCGACGGCAGCGCGAGCCGGCGCGCCTCGACGAGCCTCGCCGACGACTCCTCGTCGACACCCTGCTCGACCCAGGTCGCCTCCTTGCCGAGCACCTCCGCAATGGCGGTGATCTCAAGCCCGGCAGCCGGTCCGTCAGCCTGGGCGATCACGAGTGCACCGCCCCGCTGCGAGTATGTCGTGCCTTGGGCCCGGTCCACGACGCGGAGGGTCCGCTCGTCGAGCAGCTCGAGCATCGAGGGCTCGCGCCTGGCTGCAGCCACGGCGGCGCAGGCGCGCGCGGCCGCCTCGACGTCGCTGAAGGCGGCCGCCACGGTGAGGGTCTGCTCCGGCAGGGGTCGCAGGCGGAGGGTCGCGCCGACCACCACGCCGAGGGTGCCCTCCGA
Organism: Nocardioides sp. Kera G14; assembly: GCF_020715565.1. Lineage (NCBI taxonomy): Bacteria > Bacillati > Actinomycetota > Actinomycetes > Propionibacteriales > Nocardioidaceae > Nocardioides > Nocardioides sp. Kera G14. Next base: position 2,710,687 of record NZ_CP085839.1, read on the forward strand.
GCCGACGAAGAGACTTGTGAGGTCGAGACCGGCGACGCCCTTGAGGGTCTGGCGACCGGTCGAGAGGAGAGTGCCGTCGGCGAGCACCACGTCGAGCCCGAGCACCGCGTCACGCGTGACGCCGTACTTGACGCACCGAAGACCACCGGCGTTGGTGGCGATGTTGCCCCCGATGGTCGAGATCGCCGCCGACGCAGGATCGGGCGCGTAGCGCAGGCCGACCCGTCCCGCGGCGGCTTCGAGGGTGGCCGTGACCACTCCCGGCCCGACGATCGCGATCTGGTCGACGGCGTCGATCTCCTTGATCTGGTCGAGGCCGCTCACGTCGAGCACGACCTGGCCCGGCCCGGCCACCGCGGCCCCCGCGACGCCCGAGCCGCCGCCACGCGGGACGACCGGCACGACATAGTGGGAGGCAAGGCGAAGCGTCTCCCGCACCTCATCGACGGTGACCGGCCGGACCAGCACCGACGGCGGACTCTCGGGCACGACACCGGAACGGTCGAGCGCCGCCGCCGCCAGCGCGACGGGGTCGGTCGAGACGTCCTCGACGGCCGCGTCCAAGGCTGAGAGGAACCCCTCGGGCAGGCTCACGCGCCGACCCCGCGCACGATCACGGGGAGGTCGGCGCCGAGCTTGAGCCGCTCGAGGAAGAGCACGATCGTGGCCGCCACCGAGCGATGGGTGACGTCGTTGAGGATGTCGTGCCGCCCGCCCTCGACGACGTACTGCAGCACCGAGGCGGCGCCCACCCACGGCCGGAGGGCGTCGCCGACGGGCGTCACCTGGTCGTCGCGGCCATGGAGGATGAGGAGCGGCTGCGTGGGCACCGAGAGCTGGACCGACTTCCACGGCAGGTCCCGGGTGAGCGCACCGCGCTCGAAGGTGGCGTCCTCGCTGATCACCTTGCGGTACGCCGGACAGGCACTGCGTGCCTCGAGCTCGCCCTCCCACGTCTCGTCGCCCGGAGCGTCGTCGCCCGACTCCCGCAGGGCCACTCCGGCCAGGATGGCAGCATCCACCTGCAGTTCGTGGACCAGTAGGCCGGCCAAGGTGGCGCCGGTGTCGGAGCCGACGAGCACACGCGGGGAAGGCAGCTCCGGATCGGCCAACAGTGCCTCGACCGCGGCGCGCGCGCCGTCGAGGTCGTCAAGGTCGACCTCGACGAGGCGCACCCTGTAGGCGTCGGCCGAGAGACGTCGCGAGAAGCGGGTGTAGGAGGCGGCCGTGTCCCCACGCCCGGTGAGGAGGAGCAGCGTGCCGCGCGGCGCGACGCCCTCCGGCTCGTTCCAGCTCGTGGCGGCGGCATCGGGAAGGAGGGTGGTCGTCATGATTCCCATGCTCGGATCGGAGTCGTCTCGGCGTCCAAGACGACTTTGCTCAGTGCATCGATCGGGGATCGTGATGAGTTAGCCTACAAACATGAGTAACTCGCTGGACATTGAGCACCTTCGCACCCTCGTGGCGATCGCGGAGTGCGGCGGGTTCAGCAAGGCTGCCGCCGTCCGCCATGTCAGCCAGCCTGCCCTGAGCCAGCACGTCCGCCTGCTCGAGCGCGCCCTGAAGCGCAAGCTCTTCGAAAAGGACGGTCGCGTCATGCGGTTCACGTCCGAGGGCGAGCGCGTCCTCGTAGAGGCGCGCAAGATCCTCGAGGCCCACGACTCCTCGCTGCGGCTGCTCGACGCGGCCCAGCCCGACACCATCGTGGTCGGCTGCGTCGAGCACGCCGTCGAGCAGGTGCTCCCCGAGATGCTCCGCGCGCTCACCACCGCCTTTCCGGGCAGCCGCACCCGCTTCGAGATCGGCCGGTCGACGCAGCTCTACGACAACGTCGCCAAGGGCGCCGTCGACCTGGCCTTCGTGCTCGACCCGAGCGGGCGGGGTGCGGGCCACGAGGTCGGCGTCCTCCCCCTCCAGTGGTACGCCGCCCCCGGCTGGGAGCCGGAGGCCGAGGGCTTCGCGCTCGCGGCATTCGAGGAGCCGTGCGGCCTGCGCGAGCGCGCGCTCGCGCTGCTCTTCTCCGAGGGACGCCGCGTCGAGGTCACCGCAACCTCGACCACCCTCGAGGGAGTGCTCGCCGGCGTACGCGCGGGCCTGGGTGCGGCGCTCCTGCCGAGCGTCGGAGGCCGGCCGCACGGCGTCGTCGTCCGGGACGACCTGCCCGACGCCGGCGCAGTACACCTGCGCCTGCTCGGACGCCGCGGCGTCGCGCCCGAGGTCGAGGCGGCCGCCCTGGAGGCGGGGATCGCCTTCTTCGCCGGGCGCCCCGCGCTCGCCCTCGTGCACAACGCCTGAGCCGGGACACATAAGCCAGAGCAAAGCGAACCCATCCGGGTTTGCTCTTGGACGCCTGCGGGCCAGATCATCACAATTCTCGAGTAAGTCAGTCGACTTTATGCATGCCCGATCGCTCGCAGGACAGGAAGAACCATGACGATCACCGCCCCCGTCTTCGACTCCCACATTCCGGAGACCGCCGCTCCGGACGTGAAGTTCATCAGTCTCTCCCACCTCAACCCGTCCACCGAGCTCAACCCGGTCCAGGTGCCGCACGGGATCGACGTCGCGTTCTTCAAGAGGTACTTCGCGACCCTGGAGCAGTACGGCTTCGACTACACACTGCTGCCGTACGGCTCGAACAGCGCCGACTCCTTCATCACCGCGACCGCCGTCGGCGTGCTGACCGAGAACCTCCGTCCGATCGTCGCACTCCGGCCCAACACGGTCTTCCCACTCGTCGCGGCCCAGAAGCTCGCCACCCTCGACCAGCTCACCGAGGGACGCGCCGTCGTCCACCTCATCTCCGGCGGCGCCGACTCCGAGCAGGCCCGCCAGGGCGACTACCTCCCGAAGGAGAAGCGCTACGCCCGCACCAGCGAGTACATCGACCTCCTGCGGGCTGCCTGGACCGAGAAGGCCCCCTTCAGCCACGACGGCGAGTTCTACAGGTTCGACGACTTCGGCCCCGGCTTCTCGACGTACTCCGGCGAGCCGGTCCCGATCTCCATCGGCGGCCAGTCCGACGAGGCCTTCCAGGTCGGCGGCACCAAGGCCGACATCTTCTCCTTCTGGGGCGAGCCGCTTCCGGAGCTGCGCACGGAGATCGACCGGGTCAACGCCATCGCCGCCGGGGCGGCCCGGCCGAACCCGAACATCTGGGTCACCTTCCGGCCGATCATCGCGCCGACGGACGCGCAGGCGTGGGAGAAGGCCCACGAGTACGTCGCGAAGATCGGCAAGACCCACCAGCTCGTCAAGGACCTCGGGCTGCTCCGCAACGCGGACCCGAACGGCCCGCAGAACAAGGGCTCCCAGCGATCCCTCCAGTTCGCCGCCGCCTCGGAGCTCTACGACCGGGCGCTGTGGACCAAGACCGCGGCGGCCACCGGCGGGCTCGGCGCGTCCACCGCACTCGTCGGATCCCCCGAGACCGTCGCGGCCGCGATCCTGGACTACGTCGACCAGGGCGCAACACACGTCTCCATCCGCGGCTACGACACCTACGAGGACGTCATCGACTACGGCAAGCACATCCTGCCGCTCGTCCGGCAGGAGCTCGCGCACCGCAAGGCGACGGGCCAGCGCGGGCGCCTCCAGGGCGAGCACCTCGGCAACTACACCGAGGAGTACCGCACTCTGGCGACAGCAGGTCAGGCGTGAGCATCACCACGGACAGCGCGAGCACCGACACGGCTCAAACGACGTTCGACCTGCCGGTCCCCGACCTCTCCGACGAGGCCCTCGCCCGTGTCACCGCCGAGATCGCGCAGTACGCCGCGGAGTACGACCGGACCGGCGCGAACCCCGCCAAGGGCCTCGAGGCCGCGTGGCGGGCGGGTCTCGTCACCGCGACCGTCGGGAAGCAGTACGGCGGCCCCGGACTCGGCCCGCTCGAGGCGACCCGGATCGTGGCGGCACTCGGTGAGGGCGACCCGTCGGTCGCCCTCATCGTGACCAACACCCTCATGTCGCACTCCGGCCAGGCGGCCTTCGACTCCTGGTGGCCCGAGCACTACCACGACCTCCTGCGCCGCTCACTCGAGGCACCCGCCTTCGTCAACGCGATCCGCGCCGAGCCCGAGCTGGGCGCTCCCGCGCGAGGCGGCATCCCCAAGACGACCGTGACCCGGACGGAGAGCGGCTGGGTCCTCAACGGACACAAGGCCTACGCGACCGGCGGCGCCGCACTGACCTATCACACCGTCTGGGTCACCGCCGTCGAGCCCGACGGCGACCCGGAGCGGCCCCGCGTCGGTCACATCTCCGTGCCGGCCGACCTCGCCGGCATCACGTGGGTCGAGTCGTGGGACCACCTCGGCCTGCGCGCCTCGAACACGCACGACGTCGTCTACGACAACGTCGAGCTGCCTCTGGAGGCCTTCCGGGAGATCCCCCGCCAGCCCGACGGGAGCTACCGCGACCCGGCCGCCCAGGCCGGTCCGGGCAGCTTCGCCCACGCCGCCCTCTACATCGGCGTGGCCCGGGCGGCTCGCAGCGCCTTCGCCGAGTTCGCCCGCACCCGTGTGCCGAGCGCCCTGGGGAAGCCGATCGCCCAGACCGAGAGGATCCAGTCGGTCGCCGGAGAGATCGACCTGCAGATCGCGACGGCAGAGACCCTCGCCTTCGGCTCGCTGCGTCGACTCGAGGCCGGCGACCAGTCGCTGCTGCCCCAGCTCTCCGTGATCAAGGTGGCGCTCGCCCGTGCGGTGATCAACGCGACCCAGACCGCCGTCTCCGCGCTCGGCAACCCCGGCCTGACCCGCAGCAACGCCCTGGAGCGGCACCTGCGCGACGCCCTCTGCGTGCGGGTCCACCCGCCACAGGAGGACTTCGCGCTCATCCAGGACGGGCGCCGAGTCCTCGGAGCCTGACCAGCAGCTCTTCCCTCATCCCGCGCACTACCACCCGAGAACACAGAAGGAATCCGATGAACCTCACCCTCAAGAAGACTGCCCTCGCAGCCGTGGCGGCGACCACACTCCTCAGCCTCGCCGCCTGCGGTGGCGAGAGCGCGTCGGCCGGAGGCTCCGGCTCGACCGACGGCGGCGAGGTCACCTTCCTCATCGACGCCCTCAACAGCTTCAAGACCAACAGCTCGGCGTGGTCGAGCTTCGAGGGCAACGTCTACCGCAACGTGTTCGACAAGCTCGTGTACGTCGACAACGACGGCAAGGTCTCGCCATGGATCGCCGAGTCGTGGGAGAACAACGCCGACTACACGAAGTTCACCCTCCATCTCAAGACGGGCGTGACCTTCTCCGACGGCGAGAAGCTCGACGCCGCCGCCGTGGCCAAGAACCTCACCTTCTGGGCCCAGGGCGACTCGACCAAGGGCATCGCCCCCGTCGGCCTCTTCCCGAAGACCTTCAAGAGCGCCACAGCGGTCGACGACGCGACCGTCCAGGTCGACTTCTCCGCACCGACGCTGGGCTTCATCCAGACGTTGGGCTACGGCGGCACCATCCTCTACGCGCCCAAGACGCTCGAGGGCTCGGCCACCGACCAGGCGGACCTGTCGAAGGAGATCGGTTCCGGCCCGTACACCGTGAAGTCGTGGAAGGTGAACGACAACGTCGTCCTGGTCAAGCGCAAGGATTACAACTGGGGCGCGGCCGCTACGGGCAACACCGGTCCCGCCCACCTGGACGAGATCACCTTCAAGGTGAGCACCGACCCGTCGGTCCGCGTGGCGGCGGTCCAGTCCGGTCAGGCCCAGATCGCCTACAACCCCACCCCGCAGCAGATCTCCACGGTGAAGGCGGCCGGCTTCAACGTCTACACGCCGGTCTACCTCGGCTTCTCCTACGGCTGGGTGCTCAACACGTCGGTCTTCCCGCTCAACTCGACCGCCGTGCGCCAGGCACTCCAGCACGCGATCGACCGCGACGAGATCATCAAGACGGTCTACACACCGGACTGGAAGCCGGCGATCTCGTTCTTCAACAACTCCGTCCCCGGCGTCACCGACGTCAGCGCGGACTTCCAGTACGACCAGGCGCAAGCAGCGGCCCTGCTCGCCAAGGACGGCTGGGTGAAGGACAGCGACGGCGTCCTTGCCAAGGACGGCAAGGAGCTCGAGCTGACGCTCTATGCGAGCCCCTATGTGGTGGCGACCAAGCAGGTGGACCAGCTCATCTCCAACCAGCTGGCCAAACTCGGCATCAAGACCAAGATCGTCGCGTACGACGTCGTCACCTACAACCAGAAGCTGATCGGCGCCAAGGACCTCCAGATCCAGGAGCAGTCGCGCTCGATCGGTGACGCCTCGACAGCGGCGAGCGTCTTCACCAGCGCCGACAAGGGTGAGGACTGGTTCCACCTCGGCACATCGGACGCCACGATCGCGAAGCTCCGCCCGGAGATCATCGGCGCCACCGACCCGGACGCCCGCGACAAGGCCCTGGCCGAGCTGCAGAAGTACGTCATCGACCAGGGGTACTACATCCCGATCTACCAGATCGTGCAGCGCCCCCTGGTGACGTCCCCCAAGCTCAAGGACATCGTCGAGGACTCCACGACCTTCGTGGGATTCAACAACGCCACGCTGAGCGAGTGAGGCCGCGGAGATGAAGAGGAGCACCTACCTCTGGTTCGCCGCCCGGCGGATCGGACAGGCACTGGTCGTGATCGTGCTCGCCTATCTGGCGACCTTCCTGGTGCTCAGCATCCTGCCGGGTGATCCGATCTCGACGGTGCTCAACAACCCGGACAACGGCTATACCCCCGACCAGGTCGCGAAGATCATCAGCTACTTCAAGTTGGACGACCCGACGTGGGTGCAGCTCGCCCGCGCGATCTCCCGGTTCGTCTCGGGCGACCTGGGCATCTCCTACGGGACCCAGCAGCCGGTGACGCACATGATCACGCAGGTGGCGAAGTCCACCCTCGCCCTCGCCGGCGTGGGCCTCGTCGTGGCGCTCATCGTCGCCTTCGCGGTCGGCTACGGCTCCTACGCCCTGCCGAAGTGGGCGGGGCGCGACGCGCTCCGTTCGTTCCCGTCGCTCTTCCTGGCGGTGCCGAACTACGTCGTGGGTCTGCTGGTGCTCCTCTTCTTCTCCTTCAACCTCAACCTCTTCTCGGTCGTCGAGCCGGAGAGTGTCACGGCGACGCTCTTCGCCGGTCTCACCCTGGGCATCCCGGTCTCGGCACAGCTCGCCGAGGTCGTCATCGCGACGCTCAACCACGAGGCTGACCAGGAGTACGCCTCAGTGGCACGCTCCCGCGGCCTCACCAAGGGCAGGCTGTTCCTCGCCCACCTGCTCAAGCCGTCGTCCATCCCGGTCGTCACGGTGATCGCGCTCATCGTCGGCGAGCTGCTCGGTGGCGCCATCATCACCGAGCAGCTCTTCGGCCGGGATGGGATGGGCACCCTGCTGATCCGGTCGGTCTCCACCCAGGACACCCCGGTGGTCCAGGCGATGGTGGTCCTCGCAGCGGCGATCTTCGTGGTCGTGAACCTCGCGGCCGACCTCGCCTATCCCTTCCTGGACCCCCGCGTCCGCGGCACGGCACGGCGAGAGCCCAGCCTTCCCGCGCCGGGCCGTGTTCCGCGCGACGGAGGCGGCTTCGTCCCCTCGGCCCTGACCCCCTCCGCGGAGGCCTGAGATGACGATCCTCGCCATCGGCCGCTCGCCGCGGACCGGCAGCCTCGTGCGCGACCGGCGATTCCGCCTGGCCGTCCCGCCGACCGTCGTGCTCTCCTTCATCGTGCTGGCGGTCGTCGTCCTCTGGGCACTCGCACCCGGCGTCTTCGCACACCAGAACTTCGCTGCTGGAGTCCCCGACGACAAGCTCCAGGGTCCCAGTGGCGCCCACTGGTTCGGCACCGACGACCTCGGCCGCGACCTCTATGCGCGCGTCGTCCACGGCGCCCGCAGCTCGGTCACCAGCGCCCTCGTGGCGGTCGCGATCGGTGTCGTGATCGGCAGCATGATCGGTCTCGTCGCGGGCTTCTGGCGAGGCTGGATCGACACCGTCCTCGCCCGGTTCATCGACGTCATGCTGGCCTTTCCCGGCTTCCTCTTCGCCATTGCCATCGTCAGCGCTCTCGGCTTCAAGACGATCAACGCCGCCATCGCCACGGGCGTCACCGCGATCGCCGTCTTCGCCCGCGTGATGCGTGCGGAGGTGATCAAGGTCCGTGATGCCACCTTCATCGAGGCCGCCTACCTCCAGGGCGGGTCGCGCTGGCGGGTGCTGCTCACCCACGTCCTGCCGAACGCGACGCGGTCGATCATCCCGCTTGCCGTCCTCCAGTTCGGGCTGGCGATCCTGGTCATCGCCGGCCTCGCCTTCCTCGGCTACGGCGATCCGCCCCCGGCCTCGGACTGGGGACTTCTGATCGCCGACGGCGAGAAGTTCACCTTCGCGCCGTGGCTCATCTACTGGCCGTCGATCGTGATCGTCGTGACCGTTCTCTCCATCAACCGCATCAGCCGCTGGCTCCGGAGGACCGCATGAGCATCCAGCCCACAGCCCCACTGCTGAGCGTCACCGGGCTGCACGTGGCCTATGGCCACACCGAGGTCGTCACCGACGTGGACTTCACCCTCGGCCAGGGCGAGAGCCTCGCCCTGATCGGCGAGTCCGGCTCCGGCAAGTCGACCATCGCCCGCGCCATCCTCCGGCTTCTGCCGCGCGACCTCGGTCGTACGTCGGGCGAGGTCCGGTTCGACGGCCGGGAGGTCCTCCACCTGCCCGAGCGGCAGTTCCGGCCGTTGCGCGGTCGTCAGATCGGCTTCGTGCCACAGGATCCGCAGAACTCCCTCAACCATGTGCGCACCGTCGGTGCGCAGGCGCGCGAGGCGGTCGACCTGCTGGACGAGAAGCTGACCAGGGCCGAGGGACGCGAGCTGATCCTCGAGACGCTCCACCAGGTCGGCCTCCCGAACCCCAAACGGGTCTTCGAGTCCTATCCGCACGAACTCTCCGGCGGCATGCTCCAGCGGGTCCTGATCGGCCTGACGGTCCTTCCGCGGCCGCGGCTGATCGTCGCCGACGAGCCGACCTCGGCTCTCGACGTGACGATCCAGAAGCGGATCCTCGACCTGCTCGCCGAGCAGCAGCGAGAGCATGGGATCAGCCTGCTGCTGATCACCCACGACCTGGCCATCGCGGCCGACCGCACCGACTCGCTGGTCGTGCTCAAGGACGGCCACATCGAGGAGACCGGCGACACGGCGGCTGTGTTCACCGCGCCGAGGTCGGCGTACGCCCGGCGGCTCCACGCCGACGTCCCGGCTCTCAACCCCGACCGCTATCGCGAACTCCGCGACGCGGCCGCGCCCCGCGACCCGACCACGGCGCCGAAGATCGAGTTCCGCTCGGTGACCAAGGAGTTCGCCGTGGACGGACACGAGATCGCCGCGGTGGACGACGCGTCCTTCCGGATCGCTCCGGGGTCGACGCATGCGCTGGTGGGCGAGTCCGGGTCGGGGAAGACCACGTCGATCCGGCTCCTCCTGGGCCTGGAGACGCCGAGCGACGGCGAGGTCCTCATCGACGGCCAGGTCGTCAGCGGGCGCTCCCACGCCGACCTGCGCGACGTACGTCGTCAGCTCCAGCTCGTCTACCAGAACCCGTTCACCTCACTTGACCCGAGCTGGAGGATCGAGCGGATCATCCGCGAGCCCCTCGACCGCTACGGCGTCGGCACCCGCGCCGAGCGGCGCGAGCGTGTCCGCCAGGCCGTGGCCAACGTCGGCCTCGCCGAACACCTCCTGGACCGACGGCCGACCAATCTGTCCGGCGGCCAGCGCCAGCGGGTGGCCATCGCGCGCTCCCTGGTGCTCAAGCCCGACGTGATCGTGCTCGACGAGCCGACCTCGGCGCTCGACGTGAGCGTGCAGGCTGACATCCTCGACGTCCTGGTCCGGCTCCAGGCGGAGCTCGGCCTCACGTATGTCTTCGTCTCCCACGACCTCGCGATCGTGAAGCAGATCGCCCACACCGTCACGGTGATGAACCGGGGCCGGATCGTCGAGCAGGGGCCGGTCGAGCGCGTTCTCGCCAACCCGCGGACCGACTACACCCGTGAGCTGATCGCCGCCATCCCAGGCCGCGAGCTGGCGCTGACCGAGGAGCCGCAGGAAGCGACCGCATGACAGTGGTCGAGTCGAGCGCGCACTGGGGCACCTTCGAGCTCACCCTCGAGGACGGTGTCCTGACCGACGCCCGCCCCCACGCCGATGACCCGGACGCCTCCCCTGCCATCGGCAACGTCGTCTCGGGTCATCGGCACCGCAGCCGCGTGCTGCGACCGGCGGTGCGCAGGGCATGGCTCGAGCGAGGACCGAGGCCCGATGCGTCGCGGGGCGAGCCCTCGTCGTCGTACGTCGAGGTCGACTGGTCCACCGCGCTCGACCTCGTCGCCGGCGAGCTCGACCGGATCCGCACCACGGACGGCAACAGCGCGATCTACGGCGGCTCCTACGGGTGGAGCAGCGCCGGGCGGCTGCACCACGCCCAGGGTCAGCTGCACCGGTTCCTCAACCTGATCGGGGGCTACACCCGCTCGGTCGGTGACTACAGCCGCGGAGCCAGCATGGCGCTGCTGCCCTACCTCGTCGGCCACGAGGGGATGATGGCGCTGCGCTTCGCGCCGGTCTCGTGGCGCCACATCGCAGAGCACACCGACCTGCTCGTCACCTTCGGCGGGATGCGCCGCTCCAACACCTGGGTGGTGCCGGGCGGCCACGACCGCCACACCGCCTCCGGTCGGGCCCGCGAGGTTGGGCGGACCACCCGTGTCGTCTCGCTCAGCGCGCAGCGTGACGACGCGTTCGAGGACCTCGCCGCCGAGTGGGTCGGCGTCATGCCGGCCACTGACACAGCCCTCATCCTCGCGCTGATCCATGTGCTCGTCGCCGACGGCCTCGCAGACGACGCCTTCCTCGCGACCCACACCGTCGGTGCGGAGCGGGTGCGCGCCTACGTCCTCGGCGAGACCGACGGGATCGCCAAGACCCCGGAATGGGCGGAGGCGATCACGCGCACCCCGGCAGTGCGGATCACGCGACTGGCCCACGAGATGGCCGCCGGACGCACCCTGATCAACGTCGCTTACGCGGTCCAGCGCGGCGAGCACGGCGAGCAGCCGGTCTGGGCGGCGCTGACGCTGGCGGCGTTCCTCGGCCAGATCGGTCTGCCCGGCGGCGGCTTCACGCACGGCTTCGGCTCGATGGGCGACTACGGCGTCGGGGTGCTGCCCGTCCCGCTGCCCACCTTCCCCCAAGGAGCCAACCCGGTCCCGGACTTCATCCCGTGCGCCCGGATCAGCGATCTGCTCCTCCGCCCGGGCGAGACGATCCCGTTCGACGGCCGGCATGTCACCTACCCGCGGATCCGCCTCGCCTACTGGGCGGGCGGAAACCCGTTCCATCACCACCAGGACCTGCGGCGGCTGCAGCGCGCCCTTGCCCAGCTCGACACCCTCGTCATCCACGAGACGCACTGGACGCCGACCGCACGACACGCCGACATCGTGCTGCCGGTGGCCAGCACGCTCGAGCGCGACGACATCGCGGCAGGTGCCGGCGACGCCCGACTGCGGGCGATGCCTCGCGTCACCGAGCCCGTGGGTGAGGCCCGCGAGGAGCTGTGGATCTACACCGAGCTCGGCCGCCGGCTCGGCGCGACGTCGCCGAGGGGCTCGACTCGCGCCAGTGGTTGGAGCGGATCTACGAGGAGTGGCGCAGCCGGGAGACGTCGCCGGAGGCGCCACCCTTCCAGGAGTTCTGGACGGAGGGCGGCGTCGACCTGCCCACAACGCAGTACGACGCCGCGAGCTCCGTCTTCAGCGCGTTCCGGACCGATCCCGAGGCCCACCCGCTCCACACGCCGAGCGGTCGGATCGAGCTGTGGTCACAGACCATCGCCGACCTGGACCTGCCCGACATCGCCGGTCATGCCGCCTGGCTGGAGCCGACCCAGTGGTGGGGCTCACCCCTGGCCGCCGAGTTCGACCTGCACCTGCTGGCCAACCAGCCCAGCCACCGCCTGCACAGCCAGCTCGACATGGGTGAGGCCAGCCAGTCGACGAAGGTCTCCGGCCGTGAGCCACTGCGGATCCACCCCGCGGACGCCACCGCGCGGGGGCTCGAGGACGGCGACGTCGTCCTCGTGCGCAGCCCTCAGGGAAGCCTCCTCGCCGGCGTGCGGATCAGCGACGCGCTCCTGCCGGGCGTCGTCCAGATGCACACCGGCGCCTGGTTCGACCCCAGCTCGCCCGAGGTGGCCGACTGCGTGAACGGCAACGTGAACGTGCTCACCCGCGACGCCCCGACCTCGGCGCTCACCCAGTCCAACACCGGCGCGCACGTCCTCGTCGCCGTCACCCGGCACGCCGGCGAGGTTCCTCCCGTCCGCGCCTATGGCCCACCGCCGTTCGTCACCACCACTGAGGAGATCCATGTCTGAGAAGCGCTACGTGATCATCGGCGCCGGCGCCGTCGGCGGAGCCCTGGCCGCACAGCTCGTGCCCGCCGGGTTCGACGTGGTCCTGGTCGCTCGTGGCGAGCACGGCAAGCGGATCGCGACCGACGGGCTGCGCGTGCTGCGCCCGACCGGCACCGAAGTGATCGACGTCGTCGTGGCCGAGGGACCCGACGACGTACCCCTGTCGCGGGGCGACGTCCTGCTCCTCACCGTGAAGACCCAGGACGCAGAGGCCACCCTCGCAGACTGGGCCTGGCAGCCGGTCCACGACGGATCGGGATCCGTCGTCGGGTCGGCTGCCACGGACCTCCCGATCGTGACCTTCCAGAACGGCCGGGCGACCGAGGATCTCGCCCTGCGGCGCTTCCACCACGTTCTCGGCGCGACGATCAGCGTCGCGGCCGGTTTCGTCACTCCCGGCGAGATCGTCTCACCGTCCCTCGACCCGGCCGCGCTCGTCTGGGTCGGACGTCACCCCGACGGGCACGACGAGCTCGCCGAGGAGATCGCCGACGACCTCACCGCCGCGGGCACCGCGGCCTGGCCGGTGACGGACCTCGCCGCGCACAAGGCCGCCAAGCTGCTCGGCAACCTGGCCTGGAACGGCCTGGCGCTGCTGGAGGGCCCCGAGGAGGAGAAGGCCGAGGCCGCGCGGCTGCTGCGGGAGGAGGCGGTGGCCGTCTTCGCCGCCGCCGGCGTTGCGCTCCCGCCGGGGAACGAGCTCGACCACCGCGGCACCAACCTCCAGGTCCAGACGGTGCCCGGCTACACGCCGCGGGGCTCCACGTGGCAGAGCTTCGCCCGCGGCGCCTCCAGCGAGATTGACTATCTCAACGGCGAGATCACCCTGCTGGCCCGCACGTACGGTGTTCCGGCGCCTCTCAACCGCCGACTTCAGGAGCTTCTCGGCGCACCCCATCTCGCCGATCAGCGGACCTTCGCCGCCCTGCTCGCCGCTGCCGCTGATGAGTAGGGGCGCGCTGCAGCGCAGTACCCTCGGCGCCCAGGTCCGCGGCGCACTCGACCACCCCCTCCCTGCCTTCGTCGCCCTGCTGAGCGGAGTGCTCAACGGCGCGACCATGGTGGTCGGCGCGGTCGCGGTCGGCTGGGCCACCGACCACCTCGTCGTCCCCGCTCTTGGCGGCCACCACGTGACCACTTCCGACTGGGCGATCAGCGCGCTGCTCATCCTCGGTATCTCCGCGGTGCGCTGGACGACCATCTTCGTCCGCGGCATCGCCACCGGGCGTGTCCAGCACCGCGCCCAGGCCGAGACCCGGCGCGCCGTCGTACGCCGCTATCTCGAGCTCGACCCCGCATGGCACCGGCGTCGCTCGCCGGGCCAGCTCCTGGCCCATGCCGTCTCCGACGTCGATGCGCTCTGGTCACCGATGCAGTGGGCCTACTTCGCCTGCGGCATGGTCTTCATGCTGTTCTTCGCGCTCGTCGAGCTGTTCCTGCGCGACCTGACACTCGGGCTGATCGCCGTCGTCCTCGTCGCGCTGGTGCTGGGCATCAACACGGCCTACCAGCGTCTCCTCATCCCGCAGGCGCGTGCCGCGCAAGCGGCCCGGGCGGTGGTCGGCTCGGTCGCGCATGAGTCGATCGAGGGCACTCCCGTGGTGCGCAGCCTCGGCCTGGTCACCGAGGAGCTCGCCCGGTTCTCACCGGGCGTGCGAGGCCTCGAAGGCGCCGACCTGAGCATCGCCCGGGTGAGCTCGGTCTTCGATCCCCTGCTCGAGCTGCTCCCGACCGCCGCCATCCTGGCCGTCCTGGCTGCGAGCACCCCGCGGATCGCAGCCGGAGAGCTGACCGTCGGCGACCTGGTGGGCGTCGTCTACCTGCTCCTCACGATCTCGATTCCGCTCAACGTGATCAGCCGGTTCCTGTCCATCCTGCCGATGTCGAGCGCCGGACGGGAGCGGGTCGAGGGCATCCTGTCCCACCCCGACGTGCTCCGCTTCGGTGACCAGGCGCTGCTGGCGCCGGGCCCTCTCGAGGTCTCGCTCCGCGGCGCCACCGTGGTGCGCGACGGGCAGGAGTTGCTCCACATCGACGAGCTCACGCTGCCCGCCGGCAGCATCACCGCCGTGGTCGGGGCGGTCGGCTCCGGGAAGACCACGCTCCTCGACATCGCAGGCGGGCAGCTCCACCCCACCTCCGGCCAGGTGGCCTTCGACGACGTCGACGTCCGTGACCTGGCCCGTGGCGTGGTGCCGAGCACCGTCGCCCACGTCTCCCAGTCACCGTTCCTCTTCGCTGAGTCGATCCGGGACAACCTCTCCCTCAGCGGACATCCGCGTGCTCGTCGTCCCTACGCCGAGGCCGAGCTGTGGGCCGCCCTCGAGGTCGCCTCCGCGGCCGAGATCGTCCGCGGACTCCCGGATGGCCTCGACACCGTGGTCGGCGAGCGCGGGGCGACGCTCTCGGGCGGCCAGCGCCAGCGGATCTGCCTCGCCCGGGCGATCGTCCGCCAGCCGCGGCTCCTCGTCCTCGACGACGCGACGTCAGCCCTCGACCCGCGCGTCGAGCGGCAGGTGCTCAGCGATCTGGACCGGCTCGCCCGCGCCGGCGGCCCCACGGTCCTCATCGTCGCCAACCGGCCCTCGACCGTCGCGATCGCCGACCAGGTCGTCCTCCTCGAGGCCGGCCGGATCGCCGCGGTCGGCAGCCACGCCGACCTGATGGCGACCACCCCGGAGTACGCCCGGATCGTGACCGCCTACGACACCACCCCCGAAGCCCTGCACGCCGGGGAGGACGAGCATGTCGCTTGCTGACCTCTCCCACGTCGGCCCTCGGCGTCTCGTCGCCGCGTCGATCCGAGCGACCCCGGTCCTGGCCTCCGGTCTCCCCTTCACGCTGCTGCTGGCCCTGCTCGGCGGCGCCGGCCGGATCGTGGCCCCGCTGACCGTGCAGCACGCGATCGACGCGCACCTCGCCGCCGCTGTGGTCGACCGCGCCGTACTCGTCGGCACGATCGCCTTGGTGGTCGCATGGGCGTCGTCGCTGCGGCTCAACCGACGACTCCAGTCCCGGGTGGAGGCTGCTTTGGCGAAGCTGCGGCTCGACGGCCTGGCGCGGATCCATGACATGCCGGCCACGACCGCCGACATGACACCCAGCGCCGACCTGGTGGCACGGCTCACCAGCGACCTCGACCAGGTGACGACGTACGTCCAGGGCGGCGGGCTGCAGATGGTCACCAACCTCGCCCAGCTGCTCATCTCAGCTGGCCTCCTGCTGGTCTACTCGTGGGTGCTCTCGCTGCCGGTCTTCGCCATTGCCGTGCTGCTGGTGGTCGTCATGCTCACGGTGCAGAAGGTGATCGCCCGCCGCTTCGCGCTGGTGCGCGTCGAGTTGGCCCGCATGCAGAGCGTCGTCGCCGAGGCGGTGATCGGCGCTCCCGTGATCCGGTCGACCGGCACCGACGAGCGGACCCGCGCCCGGCTCGACGAGGCGGTCGACCGTGCCCGCGACAGCCAGCTGCGCTCGTTGGGACCGCTGCACGCCAACACGTCGTTCGGCGAGATGGCGATCTCGACGATCACAACCGTGGTCATCCTCGGCGGAGTCTGGTGGGCGCTGCTCGGCTCACCCGCCGAGCCCCGCCTCACGAGTGGACAGCTGGTGGCGATGGTCTTCCTCGTCACGTTCTTCGTCCGGCCCCTGCAGTTCATGGTGCAGAGCCTCGGCGAGGCCCAGAACGCGCTCACCGGCTGGCGCCGGGCACTCGAGGTGGTCGCCACGCCGAGCGGGACCGTCGTCGACGGACGCGAGTTGCCGCCCGGACCAGTGGCCGTTGACCTGCGCGAGGTCTCCGCACGGTACGGCGACGGCCCGCTCGTCCTCGAAGGCGTCAGCCTCCACATCCACCCCGGAGAGCACATCGCCGTCGTCGGCCGGACCGGCAGCGGCAAGTCGACCTTCGCCAAGCTGCTCACCCGCCGGATCAACCCCGCGGATGGCGACCTGTGCCTGGGCGGCATCCCGATCGGTGAGCTCGCCGACACACCGGGGCGGGTCGTCATCGTGCCGCAGGACCCCTTCCTCTTCGACGGGACGCTGGCCGCCAACCTGCGTCTCGGCGCAAGGAACGCGACCGACGACGAGCTGATCGCGGGGCTCGACGCGCTCGGACTCGCCGACTGGTTCGCGATCCTGCCGGACGGCCTCGAGACGCGGGTGGGGCTGCGCGGGGAGCGGCTCTCCGTCGGTGAGCGCCAGCTGGTCGCACTGGCCCGGACCGCCCTGGCCGACCCGGACCTCGTCGTGCTCGACGAGGCCACCAGCGGCATCGACCCGGCCACCGACGTCGCCGTCCAGACCGCCCTGCGGACTCTCTCCGAGGGGCGCACCACCGTGTCCATCGCCCACCGCATGATCACCGCCGCCACCGCGGACCGGGTCCTCGTCTTCCACGACGGACGCCTCGTCCAGGACGGCCCGCACCACGAGCTGCTCGAGCAGGACGGCCCCTACGCCGGACTCGTCGGAGCCTGGCAGCGCAGCACAGCCCGCACACCCCTCTGAAAGGCCTCCCGATGACCGTCACTGACAGCACCTTCGACACCTCGATCCCCTCCACGGCAGCACGCACCGTCGAGTTCGTCAGCGCCACCAGCTACAGCGGTGGCTCCGAGCTCCACCCCACCGGGTCCAACATCGACCTGCCCGCCTACCGCACCTACATCGACGCACTCGAGGAGGCCGGCTTCGACTACACCCTCAACGGCTACAGCTCGAGCTTCGCCGACTCCTTCATCGTCGCCTCGGCGACCGGGCAGCTCACGGAGCGGATCAGGCCGATCGTGGCGCTGCGCCCCAACACCGTCTTCCCACTGGTCGCGGCCCAGTCTCTGGCCACCCTCGACCAGCTCACCGAGGGACGCGCCGTCGTCCACCTCATCTCCGGCGGCGCCGACTCCGAGCAGGCCCGCCAGGGCGACTACCTCCCGAAGGAGAAGCGCTACGCCCGCACCAGCGAGTACATCGACCTCCTGCGGGCTGCCTGGACCGAGAAGGCCCCCTTCAGCCACGACGGCGAGTTCTACACGTTCGACGACTTCGGCCCCGGCTTCTCGACGTACTCCGGCGAGCCGGTCCCGATCTCCATCGGTGGCCAGTCCGACGAGGCCTTCCAGGTCGGCGGCACCAAGGCCGACTGGTTCACCTTCTGGGGCGAGCCCCTCGCCGAGGTACGTCGCGAGATCGACCGGGTGCACGCGATCGCCGACGCCGCCGGACGCCCCCGCCAGAGGATCTGGGTCACCTTCCGGCCGATCATCGCCGCCACCGACGAGCTCGCCTGGCAGCACGCCGGTGAGATCCTCGGCGTCCTCACCGAGCGCTTCGCCGCCGGCAACGACGTCGCCCAGCGGTTCCTCCGCAACTCCGGTGGCGCAGCTCCGCAGAACAAGGGCTCCCAGCGGGCGCTGGAGTTCGCCAGCGCGTCGGCCCGTTACGACCGTGCGCTGTGGACGCCCACCGCGGCCGCCACGGGCGGTGGTGGCGCCTCGACCGCCCTCGTCGGCAGCTACGAGACGGTGGCCGCGGCCATCCTCGACTACATCGACGCCGGCGCCGACATCGTCTCGGTGCGCGGCTACGACGGCATCGAGGACGTGAAGAAGTACGGCCAGTACCTCCTCCCCCTCATCCGTCAGGAGCTGGCCCACCGCCAGACGACCGGCCGGCGGGGCACGCTCCAGGCCGAGCACCTCGGCTATGCCGACCCGACCTTCACCGCACTCGCCGACCAGGTCTCCGCCTGAGCGCCTCACACGCCTGACACCCCTGAGCACGCCGAAACCCACACGATCAGAGAGCAGCCATGACCACCCCCGACTTCGACACCACCATCCCCGCGACCGCCTCACCCGAGGTCGAGTTCGTCAGCCAGATCAACTGGAACACCAGCCGCGAGATCGACACCGCGCCTCCGGCACGCGGCCTCGACCGCGCCTATGTCCGCGAGTACGCGAAGGCCCTCGAGGAGGGCGACTTCGACTACACGCTGGTGCCCTACTTCTCCAGTTCCCCGGAGTCCTTCGTGCTCGCGGCTGCGATCGGCGCCGTGACGGAGCGGATCAAGCCCGTCGTGGCGCTGCGGCCCAACCACACCTTCCCGCTGGTGGCCGCCCAGAAGCTCGCCACGCTCGACCAGCTCACCCAAGGCCGCGCGGTGCTGCACCTCATCTCGGGCGGCAACGACGCCGAGCAGCGCAAGCAGGGTGACTACGAGCCCAAGGACCGCCGCTACGCCCGGACCAGCGAATACATCGACCTCCTCCGCGCCGCATGGACGGAGAAGGCGCCCTTCAGCCACGACGGCGAGTTCTACAGGTTCGATGACTTCGGTCCGGGCTTCCCCACCTACAGCGGGGAGCCCATCCCGATCTCGATCGGGGGCGAGTCGGACGCGGCGTACGACGTCGGCAGCTCGAAGGCGGACTGGTTCGCCTTCAACTCGGGCGCCTCGCTGGCGCAGACCCGGCTCGACTTCGCCCGGGTCGCGCAGATCGCGTCAGCCGCCGGACGACCGACGCCTCGGTTCTGGGTGACCTTCCGGCCGGTCGTCGCCTCCACTCCCGAGAAGGCCTGGGAGACGGCCCACGACTACGCCGCGAAGCTCAGTCTGAGCAGTCAGGCCTTCGCAAAGGCCTTCGGCCTCGACCTCACGAAGGCCGACCCGGCGACGATCACGCCCGAGGCCGTCGGACAGCGGCGCGCCCGTGAGTACGCCGCCGCGAGCGAGCGGGTCGACCGTGCCACCTGGTTCGGCTTCACCCGGGCCACGGGCGGCTTCGGCGCCGCGTCGGCCGGGCTGGTCGGCACTCCCGAGACGGTGGCGGCCGCCATCGTCGACTACATCGACGCAGGCGCCTCGGTCGTCTCGATCAAGGGCTACGACACCCTGAACGACGTCCGCACCTACGGCCAGGAGGTGCTGCCGCTCGTGCGCCAGGAGCTCGCCCACCGCAAGGCGACCGGCCGCCGCAGCGACCTCCAGGCCCGACACCTCGGGTACGCCGACCCCGCGGTCGTCTTCGCCGCTGACCGTGCCGCGCAGAGTGTGGCGGTCTGACCATGACGCTCACGAACATCAGCACCGAGACCGCCACGACCGTCGCCGACGGGGACACCGCCGGCTTCCGCCCGAAGGCCCGTCTGGGCTTCAACACCCGGGTCTCCTTCAACGATGACGACGGACCGGCCAAGGGCCTGCGCGACGGCATCGAGCTCTTCAAGGCCGCCGAGGAGCTCGGCTACCAGTCCGGATGGGCCTACCAGCGCCACTTCGACCACTACCTCTCCTCACCGATCCCCTTCTTCGCCGCGGCGGGCCAGCACACGTCGCGCATCACGCTGGGGAGCGCCGTCCTGCCGGCCCGCTACCAGGAGCCTGTCCTGCTCGCGGAGTCGGCCGCCACGGCCGACCTCCTCGTCGACGGCCGCCTCCACATCGCGTTCAGCAGCGGCACCGACCAGTGGGATGCGGTCTTCGGCGGGGTGGAGACCGACGCCCGGACCGAGGGTCAGCGACGACTCGCCCGCTTCCTGTCGGCCATCTCGGGCGACACCCTGCACACCGTGACCGACGCCAAGCCGATCGGCCCGGCCGTCGGCACCGAACTCAAGGTCACCCCGCAGAGCCCCGGTCTGCGGAGCAGGATCTGGTATGGCTCCGGTTCGATCGCCTCGGCCACCAAGGCCGCCGAACAGGGACTGCGCCTGATCACCGGCACGATCCTCCACGACGCCGACAGCCAGGACGAGTTCCCGGCGCACCAGGCACGACTGATCACCGCCTACCGGGAGACCTGGACGGCCACACACGGCACGACGCCCCCTCCGGTGGCCGTGGCCGCCTCGATCCTGCCGGGCACGACGCCCGAACGGCGGGAGTCCTACGCCGCGTACGACCTCGAACGACGGACGCAGGGTCCGGCCGCGTCCCGGCCCAAGGGTGCCCTCGCACCCGCGGGGCGTGCCGACCTGCCGCCCGGCATGCGGATGAGCCCGGTCTACCACGGCTCCCCCGACGAGGTGACCGAGGCGGTCTTGGCCGATCCCGGCCTCGCCCTCGCCGACGAACTCGTCCTCTTCCTGCCGCCAGCCTTCGGGCTCACCGAGAACGTCCCACTCCTCGCCGACCTGGCCGCCACCGTCGCGCCGGCCCTCGGTTGGACCCCAGCCTCCTGACCCTCAGCGTTCCCCGAAAGGCTCCACCTGTGACCTCACCCGTGCTCATCACCGCCGACGAACTCGCCGACCTCCTCGCTTCCCCGACGCCGCCGGTCGTGCTCGACGTGCGCTGGCAGCTCGGCGGCCCTCCCGGACACGAGGAGTACCTCGCGGGCCACATCCCGGGCGCCGTCTTCGTCGACCTCGACACCGAGCTCGCCAGCCACGGCGAGCCGACCGACGGCCGGCACCCCCTGCCCTCCCTCGAGGACCTCCAGGCCGCGGCGCGACGGTGGGGCATCGACCCCGACGCCACCGTCGTGGCGTACGACGACAACGGCGACCAGGCCGCGGCGCGGGCGTGGTGGCTGCTGCGCTGGGCCGGTCTGGCCGACGTGCGACTCCTCGACGGCGCCCTCGGTGCCTGGCGCACCGCCGGACTGGAGCTCGCCACCGATGACGTGATCCCGGAGCCGGGCTCCGTGACGTTGAGCGACGGACACCTGCCGGTCCTCCCGCTGGAGGAGGTGGAGGGCTTCACCGCCGGCGACGGCGTACTGCTCGACGCCCGGGCGCCGGAGCGCTTCCGCGGAGAGACCGAGCCGGTCGACCCCAAGGCCGGCCACATCCCCGGGGCGCGCAACGTTCCCACGGGCGGCAACCTGGACCCGGACGGCCGCTTCCTGTCACCCGACGAGCTCCGTGCCCGGTTCGCTGCAGTCGGTGCGGAGGACGGCGTGGCTGTGGCGGCCTACTGCGGCTCGGGCGTGACGGCCGCGCACCAGATCGCCGCGCTCACGATCGCCGGGATCGACGCCGCCCTCTATCCCGGCTCGTGGAGCCAGTGGAGCAACCTCGACCTCCCTGTGGCGACCGGCGAGGGCCGCTAGCCTACGGGGCTGGGCTCCTTGGCACCGCCGAAGGTGACACCCGCCCCGAACGGCGTCGAAGGTCGCACGGCGACCTTCACCGGGTTGCTCCACAGACCGCGCCGCTCCAGTTCGGGCAGGACGCCCTCGCCGAACCAGTAGGCCTCCTCCAAGTGCGGATACCCGGACAGCACGAACTCACTGATCCCGGCGTCGACATAGGCTTCGATCAGGTCCGCAATCTCGGCGTACGACCCGACAAGCGCCGTGCCCGCCCCGCCACGGACCAGGCCGACGCCGGCCCAGAGGTTCGGGTGGATCTCGAGGTTGTCCTTGGAGCCGCCGTTGAGCTCGAGCATCCGGCGCTGCCCCTCGGAGCCGCTCTGCCGGAGTCCGGCCTGCATCCGCGCGATCTCGTCGTCGCTGATGTGGTCGAGCAGCCGCGCCGCCTCTGCCCACGCCTGCTCTGCGGTTTCTCGCGCGATCGAGTGCAGGCGTACGCCGAACCGGAGCTCGCGGCCATGGCGCTCAGCGGCGGCGCGTGCACGCTCGATCTTCTCTCGTACGGCGGCTGGCGGCTCGCCCCACGTCAGATAGACGTCCGCGTGCTTGGCCGCGACCTCGATCCCGCCGGCCGAGGAGCCACCGAAATAGATCGCAGGGATCTCGTCGGGCAGGTTCTGCAGACTCGAGTCCTCCACTGAGAGATAACGGCCGGTGAAGTCGACGGTCTCGCCTGCCCACAGCCGGCGGACGATGGTGAGGAACTCGTCGCAGCGGGCGTAGCGCTCCTCCTTGTTCAGGAAGTCGCCGTACATGCGCTGGTCGTGGTCCTCGCCGCCGGTGACGACGTTGAGCATCAGCCGGCCGTCGGTGAGGTTCACGTAGGTCGCGGCCATCTGGGCGGCGACATAGGGGGCGACCGCGTCGGGCCGGAAGGCGACGAGGAACTTCAGCCGCTCGGAGGCCTGGGTGAGCATGGCCGAGGTGACCCAGGCGTCCTCGCACCACGGGCCCGTCGGGATCAGGGCGCCCTCGAACCCGACCTGCTCCGCCGAGCGGGCGATCTGGCCGAGATAGGGCACCGAGGCCGGACGGCCGGCGGCGCCCGCCGTGACACCGTGACCTCCGCCGACAACGGAGCGGCCGTCGCCGCCGTTGGTCGGGATGAACCAGTGGAACTTCAATTCGGTCATGGCGCCACTCCTTGGAATTTCATGCGATCGGCCGCTATCACTACTTAATCACTGGACTTACTTGAGTGCGAATCGAGCCACGGAAGCCTTCGGCTCAGCCGGTCGGGATCTCCGGGCCGTGCGCCTCCCGCGCGCCGAGAGACCGTCCCCCGCCCCAGCCCAACTCGCGGCGGTAGCTTCCGACCTGTCCCGTCGCGACCAGGACGTCGGCGTCGAGGAAGGTCGAGCCCTCAGGGGCGGGTGTCGTCAGCGGCGCTACGAAGAGCGCATCCGTCGGACAGTACGCCTCACACTGGAAGCAGGTCTGGCACGAGTCATGCCGGGCGATGATGGGAACGCCGTCCTCGCGGCGGTCGAAGACGCGGGTCGGGCAGACATCGATGCACTTGTCACACGAGATGCAGCGCTCTTCGACGAGGACCTCGATCATGCCGCTGCCCCGTCCAGCGAGAAGACGGCCGTCTCGGGGCGCACCCAGAGGTCGTCCAGGCCGCCGACGAGCAACCGGTGCTGCTGGGCAGGGTCGAGGTCGGGGCGGTCGAGGCGGCGGTGCATGCCGCGGGTCTCGGTACGGGCGAGTGCCGCGGTGTACATCCAGCGGGCGTGGGCGACCATCGCGGCTGCCTCGCGGGAACGGAAGATCGACTCCCCTGTCCCTGTCAGGCCAGCACGTGCCTCCTCCCAGGTCGCGTCGAGCGTGGCCAAGGCGGGCACCAGCTTGTCGGGGTGACGCAGGTAGTTGAGGTCATAGGGGAGCACGAGCCGCTGCACCTGGGTGACGACCTCGCGGTAGTCGAGGGAAGACGGGCTCGCGGTCGGGCGAAGACCGGCGGTGCCGGTCCCGACCAGAGGACCCGAGACGCCGTGACGCGCCTGGGCGAAGCGGGCCGCCGCCTCACCGGCCCAGCTTCCCGAGGAGGCTGCCCAAGCCGCGTTGTGACTCCCGCCTCCGGTGAATCCTCCGCAGATGAGCTCGCGGGTGGCGGTGTCCCCCGCCGCGTAGAGACCGGGCACGTCGGTGGAGCAGTCGAAGCCGGCGAGGCGCACGCCTCCGGTGCCGCGCACTGTGGCCTCGAGCAACAGCGTGATCTCGAAAAGGTCGGTGAAGGGGTTGATGCCGAGGCGGTCGAAGTAGACGAAGAAGTTGGGCTGTCCCAGGCGCATCTGCGCCTGCACCTCGGGCGTGGCCTGGTCGATACGGGCGAAGACCGGCTCGGAGAGCAGGGTCCTGGCGATCACCGAGCGGCCCTTGGTGCTGCCGGCGCCCTCGATGAGCGTGCCGTCCGCTCGGTAGAAGTTCGCCCATGAGTAGTAGGCGGTCTTCGTGAGCGAGGTGTTCTTCGGCGCGATGGCGTAGGGCGCGGAGAATTCCATGCCGGAGAGGACAGCGCCGGCCTCGACGGCCAGCAGCGCACCATCACCGGTGTCGACGTCGGTGCCGAGCGACTTCGACTGGAAGGCGCATGCGCCCGCAGCGAGGACCACGGCGCCCGCCTCGACGCGGACGACGTCACCGGTACGGCGATCCAGCGCGTGGGCACCGGACACCGTGCCGTCGGCCTCCCGGAGAAGTTCGAGGGCCGGGGTGTGGTCGAGGATCTTCACCCCGAGGCGCTGCACCCGCAGCCGCTGGCGGCGCATGTACTCCGGCCCCTGCAGGCCGCCACGCATCGAACGGCCCGCGGCGTCAACGGGGAAGGGATAACGCTGGACCTCGGCAAGCTCGTCCATGCGCGCCTTGGTCTCGTCCAGGACGCGCAGCATCCAGGCTCGTTCGGCGAGGTAGCCACCCGGCGCCAAGCGGCTCGCCATTGCCTCCTCACGCAGCTCGGGGGCGTCGTCGACGTACCAGATGCCGGTCCCCGCCGAGGCGGTCGCGCCGCTCGAGCCGGTGTAGCCCTTGTCGACCAGGACCACGGACGCCCCGGCCTGGGCGGCCTTGATCGCGGCCCACGTGCCGGCCGGGCCGCCGCCGATCACGAGGACGTCGGAGGTGAGGAGTGCGTCGTGCTCAGTCATGGGTGGCGCCTTTCGCTGGAGGAACGGCCGGTGTGGGCGGGTCAGGGCTTGATCTTGCGACTGGTGGCGAGGAGCCACGCCACGGCGGCGGTCAAGCCGAGGGCGGCAAGCCAGAGGAGGAGGAGTGAGGACCATGAGGCCACGTCGGAGGCACCGATGAATCCTTCGCGGATCGACTGGACGAGCCAGAAGAACGGGTTGGCGTAGCTGATCCATTGCCAACCGCCCGGCAGTTGGTCGAGGGAGTAGAAGATGCCGCCGAAGAAGCCCAGCGGCAGGATGACCAGCGACTCCATCGCGTAGATCTGGTCGATCATGCGGACCAGTGCTCCGACGAGGATTCCGAACTGTGCGGAGAAGAGCAGGAGCGCGAGGGTCGCAACGGCGAGGTAGCCCGGGCGCGCGATGTGGACGTGGACCAGCGGCCCCGCGAATGCCAGGACAGCACCGCCGCAGACGAGCCCGCGCAACGTCGCAGCGAGCACGAGGGCGAGGTTGAGCTCCCACCACCGGATGGGGCTGGCGAGAACGTCATTGAGGTAGCGGTCGCGCCGGGCGTCGAAGAGCGACGTCGTGCCGTTGAAGAAGCCGACGTTGACCACCGTCTGCGCGATCAGGCCGGGCAGGATGAACTGACCGTAGGAGATGTCGCCGAGCCCGTCGACGTGGCGCGAGAGCACGAGCCCGAAGACGACGACGAAGAGGATCGTTGACAGCACCGGCCCGAGCAGGGCGTACTTCCAGATCCGCAGGTAGCGGAGCACCTCGCGTTCGAGCAGCCACAGGAACGGCGACCGCTCCGCGCGATAGCCGAGATCTGAGGAGGCGGGGCCGAGGAGGAGGCTGCTCACGAGGCCACCGGCTCGCGGATCACACGATCGTAGAGTGCCGCGATCGTGTCGACCTCGTAGCGCAGCCGCAGGTCGCCCGAGGTCCCGCGGTCGACGATCCGCCCCTGGCGAATGAGGGCGATCTCATCGCACAGGGACTCAGCCTCCTCGAGATAGTGCGTCGTCAGCAGGATCGTGGTGCCGGCCGCATTCAGAGTGCGTACCAGGTGCCAGATCTCGCTGCGCAGATCGACGTCCACGCCCGCGGTCGGCTCATCGAGGATCAGGAGACGCGGGCGATGCAGCAGCGCCCGGGCGAGGACCAGGCGCCGCTGCATGCCTCCCGACAGATCACCGACGGACTGCTTGGACTTGGACGCCAGGCCCAGCAGCTCGAGTGCCTCGTCGGCACGGGCGGCTGCGTCGCGACGACCAAGTCCGAAGTAGCCCCCGTGATAGATCAATGCCTGCCTGATGGAGAGGAACCGGTCGACGTTGATCTCCTGCTCCGCCAGTCCCACGAGCTGACGGGCCGCCCGCGACTCGTGCGGGAGCCCGAAGATTTCGATACTGCCGTCCGTGGGCCGGACCAGGTTGCAGATCGACCCGATCAGCGTCGTCTTGCCTGCGCCATTCGGTCCGAGGAGGCCGAAGAGCGACCCGTCCGGAATGTCGAGGTCCAGGCGATCGAGGGCGAGGAAGCCCCCGTCGTACCGCTTGACGAGGCCACGGACGGACAGCGCCGTCATCACGTGCCCGGGTGATGGAACTGGTTGGCCGGCACCGGCAGGCCGAGGTGCTCCCGCAGCGTCGTCCCGGTGTACTCCTCTCGGAAGAGGCCCTTACCACGAAGGATCGGAAGCACGTGCTCGATGAAGCTCTCCAGGTCTGCCGGAAGGGCGGCCCCCATGATGTTGAACCCGTCGGCGGCACGTCCCTCGAACCAGTCGACGATCGTGTCAGCGACCTGATCGGGCGTCCCCACCACAGTGAAGTGACCTCGTCCACCACCGAGACGGGAGAGGATCTGGCGGACGGTGAGACTCTCTCGACGGCCGAGCTCGATGATGAGCTCGGCGCGGCTCTGTGACCCCTCGCGGCGACGGTTGACGATCGCTTCGGGAAGGGGCTCGTCGAGCGCGAAGTCCGAGGGATCGGCCTCCAGGCTCGAAGCAAGCTGGAGCAGGCCGAACTCCGGAATCCGCAGCTCGTCGAACTCCTCGGCCCGCGCCTGCGCCTCGGCCTCAGTGGAACCGATGATCGGCACGATGCCCGGCAGCACCACCACGTGGTCAGGGTTGCGCCCAGCCCGTGCTACCCGTGTCTTGAGGTCGTCATAGAAGTCGGCTGCGCGCTCATAGGTCTGATGGGCGGTGAAGATCGCCTCGGCGTGCTTGGCACCGAAGTCCTTCCCGTCCTGCGACGAACCCGCCTGGACGAGCACCGGATGACCCTGCGGCGGCCGGATCACGTTGAGCGGTCCGGCGACCGAGTAGAAGACCCCCTCGTGGTCGACCCGGTGGATCCGGCTGGGGTCGGCGTACCGGCCCGTCGCCTTGTCCGTGACGAGCGACTCGCTCTCCCAGCTGTCCCAGAGCTTCTTGGTGAGGGTGAGGAACTCGTCGGCACGGGCATACCTGGTGGCATGGTCGGGACGCTCGGTGAGGCCGAAGTTGGCCGCCTCGGCCGCGCCGGCGGAGGTGACGATGTTCCAGCCCGCACGGCCGCGGCTGACCTGGTCGATGCTCGCGACCCGCCGGGCGAGGTTGTACGGCGAGTTGTACGTCGTCGAGACGGTGGCGATGAGCCCGATCCGCTCGGTCACCTGGGACAGAGCGGTCAGCAGGGTGAGCGGCTCGATCTGCCCCGGCTGCCGGAACTCCCCCGTGCCCACGAGCGCCGGGCCGTCGGCGAGGAAGAGGGCGTCGAACTTCGCCGCCTCGGCCAGCTTCGCCAATCGGATCCAGTGGTCGATGTCGAAGTCGGCACGCGGGTCGCTCTCCGGCAGGCGCCAGGCGGCCTCGTGGTGCCCGACCTCCATCAGGAAAGCATTGAGATGCAGCTCGCGCTTGTCGGTCATGGTGTGCTTCCCGTGAGATCCGTCAGCCGACGTTGTAGTCGGCGGGCAGGAGGTTGTCGACGATCTGCTTGAAGTCGACCTTGGTCGTGATCTCGCCGGCGTTGTAGAAGTTGTCTGCGAGCTTCTGCTGCGCCTCGATGTCGGAGTCAAGGACGGGCTGGGTCCGTCGCTGGAACGAGGGCAGTGTGGACTTGGCGTCGTCGAGCGAGATGCCGGTCTCCTTGCTGATGGCCTTGGCGAAGTCATCGGTGTGTGCGTTGCCCCAGGCGAAGGCCTTCGCGAGCCGCTTGAAGGCGTCCGTCACCGCGGCGCGGCGGGTCGGGTCGTCGAGCGACTTCTTCGACGCCACGTAGTAGGCGCTGGTCTGGTCGATCGGCGGGAGCCCGGCAGCGATGACGCGCGCCCCGGCCTCGACCGCCAGCGCGGACTGCGGGTTCCAGATCGACCAGGCGTCGACCTTGCCGGTGGAGAAGGCCGTCTGGCCTGCTGCCGGGTCGAGGAAGACGAACTGGACGTCGTCCGTGGTCAGACCGACGCTCTGGATCGCGCTGAGAGCCAGGCCATGGGCTGAGCTTCCCTGCGGGATCGCGAGCTTCTTGCCCTTGAGGTCGGCCAGCGTCTTGATCGGGGAATCCTTCGGAACGATGATGTTCTCCGACGCTTGGTCAGGGTTGAGCGATCGCGTGGTTCCGACGACGCGGAAGTCGAGATCCTTCGCCGCCCCGGTGATCGGCGGGACGTTGCCGACGTAGCCGAGGTCGATGTCGCCGGTCTGGGCAGCGGCCACGAGCGGCGGACCGAAGTCGAACCGGGCGAACTTGACCTTGTAGTCGGCATCGTCGAAGACGCCGGAGGCCTTGGAGAGCTCCTCACTGCCGTCGCCGCCGTTGTCGGCGATGGTGATCGTGAGGTCGCCCCATTCGGGGTGTTCGCCGGAGGCCATCACCTCGGAGCCGGCGCCGCATCCGGCGAGGATGCCGGAGAGAGCGAGGCTGGCGACGGCTCCGAGGATGCCGAAGGTCTTACGGGACATGTGGGACTCCTGAACTGATGACGGTGAGGGGTGATGCGGTGATGCTGGCTAGGTCAG
Organism: Nocardioides sp. Kera G14; assembly: GCF_020715565.1. Lineage (NCBI taxonomy): Bacteria > Bacillati > Actinomycetota > Actinomycetes > Propionibacteriales > Nocardioidaceae > Nocardioides > Nocardioides sp. Kera G14. The sequence continues at coordinate 2,739,393 of NZ_CP085839.1, forward strand.
TGGAGGGCGATACCGAGATCGGCGATCAGCTCGGCGCGCAGCTCCTCGCGGGCGACGCTCGCCTCCCGATCGGCTGCCGAGAGCGCGACGCGGTGCTCGTTGCTGATCCGGCCGCTGCCCATGACGAGGATGCGGTCGGCGAGCGCGATGGCCTCATCGATGTCGTGCGTGACGAGCAGCATGGCTGCGTGATGCTTGCGTCGCAGCTCGCGGATCAGGTCATGCATTCGCAGGCGGGTGATCGCGTCGAGGGCCGCGAACGGCTCGTCGAGCAACACGAGCTCAGGCTCGGAGACGAGGGCACGGGCCAGTGCGACCCGCTGGGCCTCGCCGCCCGAGAGCTGCTTGGGCCATGCCCGCTCCCGGCCGGAGAGGCCGACCTCGGAGAGTGCCTTGCGAGCACGCTCATCGGCGTCGGCACCGTAGAGGCCGACGGTGACGTTCTTCAGCACGCGCTGCCACGGCAGCAGTCGGTCGGCCTGGAAGACGATCGCCCGGTTCTTCGGCACCTCGACGGTGCCGCCGTCAGGCGCATCGAGGCCGGCGAGGAGACGCAGCAGCGTGCTCTTGCCGCAGCCGGAAGGGCCCAACAGGACCACGAGCTCCTCCTCGGCGATGGAGAGATCGAGCTCGTCGAGGACGACACGCTCGTCGAAGCGACGTACGACCTTGTCGACCAGCACCCCCGAGGTCTGCCGCGGTGCGGCGGCGACGGCGCTCATGACGCCTCGAAGCTGGGCCGCCATGCGAGCAGGCCCTTCTCGAGCAGACGGACGGCCTGGTCGGCGGTGAGGCCGATGATCGCGTAGATCGCAAGGCCGACGAAGACCTGGTCGGTCCGCAGGAAGGTCTGCGCACGGGTGATCATGTAGCCCAGGCCGGCGTTCGAGTTGACCGTTTCGGCGGCGACCAGGCCGAGCACGCTGTAGGCGAGCGAGAACCGCAGTCCTACGAGGAAGCCGGGCAGGGCGCCGGGCAGGAGCACGCGACCGATCAAGCGGGCAGTGCCGGCCCCGCTCGAGCGCGCCATCTCGATCAGGCGGTTGTCGACGCCACGGATGGCCGAAAACAGGTTCAGGTACATCGGGACACCTGCACCGAAGGAGATCAACAGGACCTTCGTGAGCTCGTCGATGCCGAACCAGACGATCATGAGCGGCAGGATCGCCAGCAGGGGAATAGTGTTGAGGATCGAGACCACGCCGTTGAAGAGATACTCTCCCGACTTGAGCAGGCCGCCGACGATACCGGCGACGATGCCGATCGCGAGGCCGAGTGCGAGGCCGAGTGCGGCACGCCGGAGTGAGATCGCGAGGTCCGGTCCGAGCTCGCCGATCTGCCAGAGCTCCACGCCGGCGTGGAAGATCGTCGTCGGCGCCGGAGCGTACTTCTCCGAGAGCAGCCCGGCCCGGGAGGCGACCTCCCACACCGCGGCGAGGAGCAGCGGCGTGGTGTAGATCCCCAGGGGCCAGCGCAGCTTCTGGCGAAGGGGACCGAGCAGGCCGGTGCCACGCGAGTTGGTCGGGAGGAAGACGTCACGCTCACCGCGTGAGACCACGCGCGGCTCTGCCCCGACCGCCTTTCCTGCGGAGACGCTGGCGATCGTCATGCCGCCACCGCCGAGTCGGCCGGCGTGTAGTGACTCGCATCGCCCTTGATGATCGTCGAGCGCTCGCCCGACACGGAGACCGGGACGTCGCCCGCGACGGTGACCCGGGTGAGCTTGCGGGGCAGGTCGTCGTAGTTGTCGATCGCGTAGTGCTGCGTGATGCGGTTGTCGAACGCGACGAACTGACCGGCCTGCCAGTGCACACGGACGATGTGCTCGGGGCGGGTGACATAGCTCTGCAGGATCCGGAGGATGTCGCGCGACTCGTTTCCGGACAACCCCTCGATCCGGCGGACGAAGCCTCCGATATAGAGGCCCTTCTCCCCCGTCTCCGGGTGAACCCGGACGATCGGGTGCCGGGTCTCGAACTCGAGAGACTCGAAGACGTCGCGATAGCTCTTGGCCTGCTCCGAGAGCTCCCGGTCGGCGGCGACGTCGGCGTAGTCGTAGAGGTTGCTATGGACGCTCCACAGCGTGTCGGCGAAGGCCCTGAGCTCCGCAGGAAGCGCTCGGTACGCGGCGGCGCTGTTGGCGATGAGCGTCTCCCCGCCGTACGGCGGCAGGGTGACGGCGCGCAGCGTCGTGATCGCAGGCGGCGTGTGGACGAAGGTGACGTCGGTGTGCCACTCGTTCGCCTTGCTGGAGGCCGAGTCCACATCGAGGATGTTGATGGTCGGGTCTCCCGGCACCGTCGGGTGAGACGTGGTGATCGGCCCGAACCGGCCGGCGAACCCTTCTTGGCCCGCAACCGTCAGGCCGGGTGCATCGAAGACGAGCGCTTTGTGCTCGAGGAGCCCCGCCCGGATCTCCTCGATCTCTGCGTCTGACAGATCAGTGGTGATGTCGACGCCCGAGACCCGAGCGCCGATGTGGGCCGTGAGCTTGTTGAACGAGATGGACATGAGGCCTCACTTTCAGGTGAAGAACCGGCACCGTCACCGATTGACAAGAAAGACCATAGATTTGATCGTCTTTATCAATAAACGGATCCCACAGAATGAGACAAGGCGAGGGAGGCTTAGGTGACCCGTCCGCTGGCGACTCAGGCCGGCGCTATGAAGGCGGTCGACTCACTGGACGATCTCGTAGGAGTGGACGAAGTCCGTGAGCGCCTTGAGCTGATCCGGGTTCGTGCTCGGAATGACGCCATGGCCGAGGTTGAAGATGTGACCCTTGGCAGCCCTGCCGGCCTCGATGATCTCTGCGGCACGGGCGGTCATGACCTCGGTCGGCGCGAAGACGAGGGCGGGGTCGAGGTTGCCCTGGACACCGCGGTCCGGGCCTGCGGCGGCGATGCCGAACTCCAGCGGCGTGCGCCAGTCGACGCCGACGATGTCAGCTCCGGCCTCACCCATCAGCGTCAGCAGCGACGCCGAGTTCACGCCGAAGTGGATCCGCGGCACGCCCAGTGCGCCCGCACGCTCGAGCACGAGACGCGAGTAGGGCATGACGAAGCGCTCGTAGTCCCTGGGGTGCACGGCTCCGGCCCACGAGTCGAAGAGCTGCACGGCCGAGGCGCCGGCGGCGACCTGGACCTCGAGGAAGGTCGCCGAGATGCCGGCGATCTTGCGCATCAGCGCGTCCCAGATGTCCGGGGCGCCGAACATGAGCGCCTTCGTCTTCGCGTACTCCTTCGAGGGCCCGCCCTCGACGAGGTACGACGCCACCGTGAACGGAGCGCCGGCGAAACCGATCAGCGGCGTCCCGTGCGCACCGATCGACGCGAGCTCGGCGGTGAGGTTCTGCACGGCCTGCGTGATGAAGGGCAGGTGCTCCGGCGTGAGGTCGGGGATCGCCTCGACGTCCTCGAGCGTCCGGACGGGCGAGCCGAAGACGGGACCGACGCCGGGCTTGATCTCGAGGTCGAGGCCGAGCGGCTTGAGCGGAAGGACGATGTCACTGAAGAAGATCGCCGCGTCGACGCCGTACCGACGCACGGGCTGGAGCGTGATCTCGGTGATCAGATCGGCGTTCATGCACGCGTCGAGCATCGCGACGCCCTCGCGAGCCTTGTGATACTCGGGGAGAGCGCGCCCGGCCTGACGCATGAACCACACCGGGGTGTGGCTGGGGGTCCCCCCACGAGCGGCGGTCAGGAACGGGCTCGACTGCAGGGACGTCACGTCTGAGGTCACCGACGGATCGTCCCACCCGTTCCGGCGTGGGTGCACATTTCAGGCTTGTCTCAGGATTATCTTGAATAGGTGGTCATGCGGAAGGAGGCTCAGCCTCGCGAGTTCGAGGCGGCCGTCGCAGCTATGCATTCCGCGGTGCTGCGGCCCGAGATCCTCTGCGAGGAGATGCCGGCACCCCAGCGCATCGCGCCCTACGCCGCCGCCCTGTCCGCCGACGTGACCGTCGACGGCACGGACGTCGGCACCGGCCGGATCATCCTGCTGCACGACCCTGACGGCAACGACGCGTGGGCCGGTGGCACGTTCCGCTGCGTCGCCTACGCGCGCGCCGACATCGACCCGGAGATGATCACCGACGCCCTCCTCGGCGGCGTCGGGTGGTCGTGGCTCACCGAGGCGCTGGAGACCAACGACGCCTCCTACGTCGCCGCCTCGGGCACGGTCACGCGCGTGGCCACGGAGAGCTTCGGCGCGATGGCCGACGACGGCGGCACTGCCCAGATCGAGATCCGTGCCTCGTGGACCCCTGTCACCGATGCCGAGGGCGTCTTCGACCTGCGTCCCCACGTCGAGGCGTGGGGCGAGCTGCTCTGCACCGCCGCGGGCCTCCCGCCCGTGCCCGAGGGTGTCGCGATCATGCCCAGTCGACGTGGGCAGCGGGGCTCATGACCGACCCCGATCCGTTGGTCGAGTCGGTGAGCGATGAAAGCCCCGTCGAGGCCACTCCCGCTCCCCTGCTGACGTTGCGCGACGGCCTGCCGCCGGTCATCGACACCGACGAGGGCCTTGCCGAGGCGGCCGCCGCCCTCAAGGCCGGCACCGGCCCCGTCGGCATCGACGCCGAGCGTGCGTCGGGCTACCGCTACTCCAACCGCGCCTACCTGATCCAGCTGCGCCGCGAGGGCGCCGGCACCTGGCTGATCGACCCGATCGGGCTCTCCACGATGGAGCCCCTCATCGACGCCCTCGACGGGGTCGAGTGGATCCTCCACGCCGCGACCCAGGATCTCCCGTGCCTCGCCGAGCTCGGCCTGTACCCCTCCGCCCTCTTCGACACCGAGCTCGCCGGGCGACTGCTCGGCTACCCGCGTGTCGGGCTCGGCACCCTCGTCGAGGCGGTCCTGGGGCGGCGGATGCTCAAGGAGCACTCGGCCGCCGACTGGTCGACCCGCCCCCTCCCGGAGACGTGGCTCGAGTACGCCGCCCTCGACGTCGAGGTCCTCACCGAGCTGCGTGAGGCCCTGCTCGCCGAGCTCGTCGAGCAGGGCAAGGACGAGTGGGCCCGCCAGGAGTTCGACGCACTGCGCTCCTTCGAGCCCACGGTGCGGGTCGAGCCGTGGCGCCGGGTGTCGGGCAGCCAGCGGATGCGTGGACGCCACCTCGCCGCCGTACGGGAGCTGTGGCTCGAGCGCGACGCGATCGCGGCGGAGAAGGACACCACCCCGGGACGGCTGCTGCCCGACGTGGCGATCATCGCCGCGGCGACGGCACTGCCGACCGACCGCAGCTCCTTGCTCAACCTCAAGGGCTTCCACGGCCGGGGCTCGGCGCGGTACGCCGCCCGCTGGCTGAGCGCGATCCGCCGGGCGATCGACCTGCCCGACAGCGAGCTTCCCGGCCGACCGCCTCGCGGCGACGGCCCTCCCGCCCCGCGGGCCTGGGCCGAGCGTGACCCCGTCGCCGCCAAGCGCCTGGAGATCGCCCGCGAGGCGATGACGACCCTGGCCGAGGAGCACAACGTCCCGGTCGAGAACCTGCTGACCCCGGACTACCTCCGCCGGGCCCTCTGGGCTCCGCCGGCGACGCGTGACCCGGGCGACCTGATCGACCGCGTCGCCGACCTGCTCGCCGGGCTCGGTGCGCGCGGCTGGCAGATCGCGCTGACCGCCCCGTTGATCACCACCGCCGTCCTGACCGCCGACCAGGGCTGATCAAGCACCCCGCTCGAACAGGTCCGCAGGGCTCGCGGCGACGACCCAGACGTCCCTGCCGGTCGACTCCAACCTGGCCGCAACCAGCGTCGCCCGAGCACCGTCGTCGTCGCTCAGCAGCACCGGCGCGGAGCGATCCGGCGCCACGGCCTCGATCTCGCCCACGAGCCTCGCGACCGGCACATGGGCGAACCCGGGCAGGTGGCCGGCGGCGTACTCACAGGACGTGCGCACATCGAAGCGGTAGAGCGTCCGATGGGCGGCAGCGATCTCCTCGAGGTCGGTGACGCACACCTCGCGCAGCCTCGAGCGGACCTGTCCATCCCCAACCATGCCGAGCCTTTCACCAGATAACCTAGTGACTCACTCTACATTGAGGAGGACGGTCAGGGAGTCGCGGCACCCAGAATCGTCTTGGACGCCTCGTCGATCTGCTGGGCGATCTGGTCGATCGCGACCGGGAGCTGCCCGGGGACGAAGAGCCTGGCGACCTGCGCCGTCACGGCGGTCTCGAGTGCGCTCCACTGATGGGTGAGCGGCAGGATCTGCATGTTGCGGACCGAGTTCACGAAGACCGACGCGTGCAGGGGCGAGGACTCGGTCTGCAGGAACTCGTCCGAGAGTGCGACCTGCTGGTTGACCGGCACGATGTAGCCGGTGTTGGTGATCGGCTTCATCCCCGCCTCGGAGGTCAGCGCGACGAGCAGGTCCGCGGCGTCCTCGGAGCGCTCGGACTTCGAGGAGATGCAGAGAGCCGTGTAGTCACCGGTCGTCGCGGCGGTGTCAACGGTGGGAATGGGCAGCACATCCCAGCGCAGGTTGGGACTGCTGCGCAGCTCGGGGACGAGCGAACGGTCGCCGACCATCATCCCGAGCTTGCCCTGGCGGAACCACTTCAGCTGCTTGGCCGCCGGAGCCGTGGTGGTCAGCGTCGGGTTCGCCAGCACCGGGAGGACCTTCCCCAGCGCGTCGAGGGTCTGGTCGTCGGAGAGCGAGAGCGCCGTCGAGTCGGGCTGCGCGAGCTGGCCGCCGGCCGAGAGCAGGAAGGGTGCGAGGCCGGAGAGCGACGGTGTCACGGCGAAGGCATGGGCGCCGGTCTTCGTGGCCGCGACCTTGCTCGCTTCCTGGGCCGCGAGCTGGAACTGGTCCCACGTCCACGACTTGGAGCTCGTGATGCTCGGGACGTCGATGCCCTGCGCCTGCATCCGCGGGAAGTCGACCAGGTCGGTGTTGTAGTAGACGACCTGCGGGGACGCGGCGTACGGCATGCACTGGAGGCGGTGGTCGCTGCTGAACGCCTCGAGGGCGTAGCGCGAGTACTGGTCGCCGATGTCGACGTTGCGTGCGTCCAGGTCGTTGTCGACGGGATTGACGCGCTTGTCGGCCTCGAGCTGCTCGAGGTCGCCGCGTGAGATCAGGAAGACGTCGGGCACCGGCGTGCTCGGGTCGGCGAACGAGGCGACCATCGACGCGTCGTCCGCCCACGACTTCACGGTGACATCGGCGAGGTCGGTGGTGGCGTTGTAGTTCTGCACCGCCTGGTTCCACGCGCCGACCATCGTCGAGTTGCCCCACACCCCGAGCGTGAGCTTGGCCGGGTCGTTGACCGGCGTCAGCGTGGGGCTCGGCGTGTGAGCCGGCGTCGTGTCGTCGGAGGAACCACAGGCAGCCAGCAGCAGTACGGCGGCGCACGCCGCGGCAACCTGTTTCAGCACGCGCCTTACCTTAGCCACCGCCCAGTCGGGGCTCAGGTCAGCGGGTGCGCCAGCTCGGCGTGCGCCGCGTGCTCGAGCTGCTCGGAGAGCAACAGGATCCGACTCGCCTCGTGGTCGAGGTGCGAGCGGCCGACGGCGACGACCCGGGTGAAGGCCGCGGCTCGGAAGAGTACGTCGGCGAAGTCCCCGGACACGATGCCGCGCAATACCTCGTCGATCATCGCGCGGACCTCGTCGGGACCTGGAGGGTCAGCGACACCCGCCACCACGCGAGCGACCTGGGCCGACCTGCCGGCGGAGAACTCCGCCGCGGCACCGGCGGGGTCGGCGTACACCCACTGCCGCACCAGGAAGAGGCGCCACAGACAACCAGCCAAGGTGTCGGCCGGCGCACCCGACCAGGCCTCGGCGATGGTCTCGATACCCTCGCTCTCGGCCAGACGGAGCAGTCGATCGGCCACGGCCGGATCGGTGGAGGCGCGGGCCCCGCGGACGAGGATGGTGGCCGCCTGGTCGCCCGCCTCCCGGATGCGGGCAGGGTCGCCGCCGGTCTCGATCCCCTCGAAGAAACGGTCACCCGGCTGCATGGGTCGGTGGTGCTGGCGTGTCACCCGGCGAGCCTAACCGGGTGTGGAAGTTCTCCTGCGGGACTCGAACGGCTCGTTACAATGGATCTCGCACGCCGGGTCGCGGCAGCCCCGGGTCCCAAAATCAGCCGCCTAGAGCGGCCTTGCGCCGTGAGGCGCTCCCGGCTCGGCGTGTCTTAGTCTTCGCCTCCCAAGGCCCTGACTCGACGTCAGGAAACCCCGAACTCAAGGTCAGGAGAGCCCAGACGCGGCGGTGGGCGAGGGCCCTTTCGACGCAGATCGGCCCCGGAACCGACGGAGATCCCCGTACACCTCCGTCGACCTCGGGGCCGATGGAGTTTTTTTACCCTCGCCCGCGCGGCCTAAACCTGTGAGTCGAGGACCTTTCGGATCCGGGCGTCGGAGACCGGTACGGCGGTGCCGAGCTGCTGTGCCCACAGCCCGACCCGCCACTCCTCGAGGAGCCAGCGGACCTCACGCAGCCTCGCCCCCGCGGGGCGTCCCTGAGGCAGTGCCGCGACGGCCTGGAGGTAGCGCTCCTGCAGGTCGGCGTACTGACCCATCAGGTCGGCGTCGCGGCGCAGCCCTGCGGCGTCGCCCAGACGCTCGCGGCGGCGGAGCATCGCCTGGACGTACGTCGGATAGCGGCGCAGGTGCTGCCCCGCCTCGGCGATGAAGCCGCGCTCGGTGAGGCGGGCGAGCTGGGCGCGCATGTCGGTGACCGCGGGCAGTTGGTAGATGTCGACCCGGCCGGTCAGCGCTTTCTCGGCCTCGCGCTGGGCGGCGAGGGCGCGGAGCGCGTCGTCGAGTGTCGCCCGCACGTGCGCCTCCAGGTCGGTGGCGAAGGCCTTCTGCAGCGCGGCGAAGGCGTCGGCGTCGCGGACCGGTGGATGCGCGTCGACCGCCTGGCGCGCCACGGCGGCCAGGCAGTCGGCGATCACGGCGGCCGCGTCGGGATAGGGCGTCGCGGCCAGAGCGAGCTTGGCGGTCATGTCGAGCGAGTCGACGATGCGCTTGGTGAGCCGCGGATCGGTGCCGAGCATGAGCAGCCGCGCGACGCCGAGCCGGTGGCGCGCCTCGGCCTCGTCGGCGGTGCCGACCACCACGAGCCCGACCGTGCTGCCCTCGTCGTCGAGGCAGCGGTGGACGGTCACCTCGTGGCCGGCGCGCTTCTCGGTGACGGTCGGGCTCACACTGCCGAAGGTCCACGTCGTCTGGCCCGTCGCCGTCAGGCCGGCCGAGGCGGCGACCTCGTTGATCGCTCGTCGGAACTGGCCGCGCAGCGGCGCCTTGAGCGCATCGAGCTCCTTGCCCCGGGCCTGCTCCCGCCCCTTCGGATCGAGGATGCGGTACGTCGGCCGCAAGTGCTCCGGCAACGGGGCCCAGGCCTCGCGTGGTACGACGATGCCCACCGTGGAGCGGATCCACCGCTCGAGCGCATCGAGGAGCGGCTCCTCCCCCGGCGGAGTGCTGCTGAGGAACTCGCGGGCGCGGTCCGGGGCCGGCACGAGGTGGACACGGAGGTTCTTGGGCAGGCCGCGGATCAGGGTGGTGACGATCTCTTCACGGTTGCCCGGGACGTTCCACGAGAAGTCGCTGTCGTCGACCCGGTTGAGCGTCTCGACCGGGATGTCGACGGTGAGCCCGTCCTCGGGCGAGCCCGGCTCGAAGTGGTAGTTGAGGGTGAAGGTCAGACCACCGTCGCCGGAGTCGTGCCACTCGCTCGGGAAGTCGGAGACGTCGACCTCACGTGCGATCAGTGAGGGATCGAAGTCGAGGATCGCCTTGTTCTCTTGGCGTTTCCACCAGCTATCGAAGTGCGCGCCGCTGACGACGTCCTTGCCGACGCGGGCGTCGTAGAAGTCGAAGAGGGTGTGCTCGTCGACGACGATGTCGCGTCGCCGCGCCTTGTGCTCGAGCTCGCGCGCCTCCTCGAGGCGGCGGGCGTTGCGGCGGAGGAAGCCGTGGTTGCTCTGCCACTCCCCTTGGACGAGCGCGTGCCGGATGAAGAGCTCGCGCGCGACCTCGGGATCGACGCGGCCGAAGTTGACCAGCCGGTCGGCGACCAGCGGGACGCCGTACAGGGTGACCTTCTCGTGCGCCATCACGGCGGCGCGACGGCGGCTCCAGTGCGGCTCGGTGTAGGAGCGCTTCACCAGGTGCGGCGCGAGGTTCTCCGCCCACTCGGGCTTGATGCTCGCGACCTGTCGCGCCCAGAGCCGACCGGTCTCGACCAGCTCGCCGGCCATCAGGAACTGCGGGTTCTTCCGGCTCTGCGACGAGCCCGGGAAGATCGCGAACCGTGTGCCCCGAGCGCCGAGGTATTCGCGTGGACCGGGCCGTTTCCCCTTGTTCTGTTGGCCCTTCGGCTTCTCGTCGCGTACGTCGAGGGCGCCGATGTGACTCAACAGGCCGGAGAGCAGCGCCTGATGGATGCCGTCCTCGTCAGGACTGTCGGCGGGTTGGCCGAGGGTCAGGCCGATCTCCTTGCAGACCTGCCGCAGCTGGCTCTCGAACTCCTGCCACTCGCGGACGCGGAGGTAGTGCAGGTGCTCGGCCCGGCACATCCGGCGGAAGGCGGAGGAGGAGAGCTCGCGCTGCTGCTCCTTGAGGTAGCGCCACAGGTTGAGCCACGCCATGAAGTCACTGCGCTCGTGCTTGAACCGCGCGTGCGACTGGTCCGCCCTGGCCTGGCCCGCGGGATCGTCAGGCCCGGGCCGCTCCCGAGGGTCCTGCAGCGACATCGCCGCCGCGATCACGATCACCTCGCGCAGGCACCCACGGCGCTCGGCCTCCAGCACCATCCGCCCCAGCCGCGGGTCGATCGGCAGGCGGGCGAGGCGCCCACCCAACCTCGTCAGCCGAATCCGGTCTTTCCTACCGCCGAGTCGGGGGTTTCCTGCCGCCGAGTCCGGTGTTGTGCTCGTGAGGGCGCCGAGCTCCTCCAGCAGATCGACGCCGGCGGCGATGTTGCGGCGGTCGGGGGGCTCGACGAACGGGAAGTCCTCGATCGAGCCGAGCCGGAGGCTCGCCATCTGGAGGATGACGCTGGCGAGGTTGGTGCGGAGGATCTCGGGGTCGGTGAACTCCGGGCGGGCGTCGTACTCCTCCTCGGAATAGAGGCGGATGGCGATGCCTTCGGCGACGCGGCCGCACCGGCCCGAGCGCTGGTTGGCAGAGGCCTGCGAGATCGGCTCGATGGGGAGGCGCTGCACCTTGGTGCGGGCGGAGTAGCGGGAGATACGGGCGACGCCGGTGTCGATCACGTAGCGGATCCCCGGCACCGTCAGTGAGGTCTCCGCGACGTTGGTCGACAGCACGATCCGGCGACCCGTGTGGGAGGAGAAGACGCGGTGCTGCTCGGCCGCGCTGAGCCGGGAGAACAGGGGGATGACTTCGAGGTTGCCCCGCCGCGGGTCGACCTTCAACGCGCTGTTGAGCGCGTCGGAGGTGTCCCTGATCTCCCGCTCGCCCGGCAGGAAGACGAGGATGTCGCCCGGCCCCTCGGCGCTGAGCTCCTTGACTGCGTCGACGATCGCCTCGGTCTGGTCGCGTACGACGACCTCGCCCTCGTCGTCCTCCTCCGACAGCTCCATCAACGGCCGGTAGCGGATCTCCACCGGGAACGTCCGGCCGCTCACCTCGATGATCGGGGCGGGGCTGCCGTCGGGCTCGGCGAAGTGGGCCGCGAAGCGCTCCGGATCGATGGTCGCCGACGTGATGATGACCTTGAGGTCGGGCCGGCGCGGGAGCAGTTGCTTGAGGTAGCCCAGCAGGAAGTCGATGTTGAGGCTGCGCTCGTGGGCCTCGTCGATGATGAGGGTGTCGTAGCGCCGCAGGTCGCGGTCGCGCTGCATCTCGGCGAGCAGGATGCCGTCGGTCATGAGCTTCACACGGCTCGCGCGTGAGGTGCGGTCGGTGAAACGGACCTGATAGCCGACCAAGGATCCGACGCCGTCGCCGAGCCCGTCAGCGCCCAACTCCTCCGCGATGCGCTCGGCGACGGAGCGCGCGGCGATGCGTCGGGGCTGGGTGTGGCCGATCAGTGTGCCGTCGGCGCCACCCAGGCCGCGACCGAGCTCGAGGCAGATCTTCGGCAGCTGGGTGGTCTTGCCCGACCCGGTCTCACCGGCGACGATCACGACCTGGTGATCGCGGATCGCCTCGGCGATCTCGTCACGTACCGCGCTGACCGGCAGATCCGGATAGGTGATCTGCAACGGCTCGGACATGACCGGCCAAGTCTAGGCGGACCGTCCAGCGGATAACTGCTGGTGAACCGGCCGGGCGGGGAGCAGCCCCCGGCCGATCCACCAGCAGTCACCGGGTCGGTGGGGTGTGGGTCAGCTGGTCGGGGCGCTGCTCTGCGGGCTCGCGGGCGCGGACGGCGTGGTCGAGCCACCCGAACCACTGGAGCTGCCCGGCCGCTGCGGGGCACCCTGCGGCAGGCGGTTGGTCGAGCCGGGCCCGTTGAACTGGCCGTTGCTGTTCCCGAGGCCGGGCGGGTTGAACTGACGCACGGTGCCACGATCGTGATGTCCGACGACGAACCCGACGAGGCCGCCGAAGACACCTCCGACTCCGAGTCCGACGATCAGGCAGGCGACGGCGACGATCAGCGCGTGCCACAGCTTCACGACGCGGGACTTGAACGGCTGGCGCGGGGCAGCTGTCGTCGTAGGAGCCGCCGGCGCGGCCGCAGCGGCTGGCGTCGGCTGCGGCGCCGGCTGCCAGGTCGGCGGCTCTGCCGAGGCGCCGGAGGGAGTGGGGTTCGTCTCGCTCATGCCCCACAGCATGCGCCGGCTCCCTGAAATCGGCGTGAGGAATTCCTACGAGTTGTGAGCGGTCCACCACACCAGGGCGTGGTCAGCCGCTCAACTCGGAGGCGAGGGCGGGCAGGGCGGCGGTGATCAGCCGGAGCAGCTCGTCCCGACTCACCGCTCCCCCGTCACCTCCTCCGGAGGCCTTCCACTCCAGGACCATCTCCTCCGCCATCGAGGCCCACCCCCGCACGAGCAGCCGCGCCGTCGGGCTGTCGGGCAGGAGATTGTCCGTGTCGGAGGTGAAGATCCGGTCGGTCAGCGCCGAGCGTCCCTCGTCGTAGATCCGCCGCAGCGTCTCGTTGCCGCTCCGGGCGCCCGCGACCAGTGAGAGGTAGCCCTCGTAGTGCTCATCCACATAGGACACATAGGCATCGATCGACGTGAGCAGCCGGGAGATGGCATCGCCGGAGGCGGGAGGGGCGGTGCGGGCGATCAGGTCATCGGCGGCACGGCGTACGACGGCCTCCTGGAAGCCCGCGAGCCCGCCGAAGTAGTGATAGAGCAGGCCGCGGGAGATCCCCGCGGTCTCGGCGAGGAGGTCGATCGAGATCTCGGGCAGCGACCGGCGCGAGAAGAGCCGCACGCCCAGGTCGAGGAGCTGCGAGCGCCGCTCCTCCGACGTCAGGCGGGTCCGCCCCGGTCGCTCCGTCATGTCGCACACTCTATTGAAAAATGTTCAACAACGCTATTGACGCTCATTCAATAACGCGCCTAGCCTCGAGGACATGAGCACGAACACCGACTTGGTCACCGTCGACCACCTCATCGTCGGCGCGGGCTTCGGCGGCCTGTGCGCCGCGATCAAGCTCGACGAGGACGGCGAGCGGGACTTCGTCGTGATCGAGCGTGGCAACGACGTCGGCGGCACGTGGCGCGACAACACCTACCCTGGTGCGGCCTGCGACGTCCCGAGCCAGCTCTACAGCTACTCGTTCGCGCCCAACTCCGAGTGGTCGATGAGCTTCTCCCCGCAGCCGGAGATCCACGACTACATCCGCCAGGTCGCGCGCCATTACGGCGTCCGCGACCGGATGGTCTTCAACACCACCGTCACCGGTGCTGACTGGGACGAGGCCACCCAGCGCTGGCTCGTCACCACCACCTCGGCGGAGGGACAGACGACGTACGCCGCCCGCACGTTCATCGTGGGCCCCGGGCCCCTGTCGGAGCCGAAGCTCCCTGCGATCGACGGGCTGGAGGACTTCGAGGGCGAGGTCTTCCACTCCGCCCGGTGGAACCATGACGTCGACCTGACCGGCAAGCGGGTCGCGGTCATCGGTACCGGCGCGAGCGCGATCCAGATCGTGCCGGAGATCCAGCCGGTCGCAGGACATCTGGACGTCTACCAGCGCACGGCGCCGTGGGTGATCCCGCGCAACGAGCACCGCTACTCCGGGCTGGAGAAGCTGGCGTTCCGCCGCGTCCCGGGGTTGCAGAAGGCAGCGCGCCTCGCGATCTACTGGGGTCGCGAAGCCTACGTGCCGGCGTTCGCGTGGCAGCCGAAGCTCGCTGCACCGGCCAAGCAGCTTGCGCTCCGCAACATCCGCAAGGGGATCAAGGATCCCGAGCTGCGCGCCAAGGTGACGCCGGACTACGAGATCGGCTGCAAGCGCATCCTGATCTCGAACCGCTACTACCCCGCGCTCGACGCCGACAACACCGAGCTCGTCACCGACCCCATCGCGCGAGTGACGCCGACCGGCATCGTCACGGCCGACGGGACCGAGCGCGAGATCGACGTGCTCATCGTCGCGACCGGGTTCGAGGCCACGGACATCCCGATCGCCCACCACGTGCGAGGCCGCGGCGGGGAGTCGATGGCCGACCGCTTCAAGCGCACCGGCGCGGCGGCGTACAAGGGCTCGACGGTGCCCGGCTTCCCCAACCTCTTCTTCGTCATCGGGCCCAACACAGGTCTGGGCCACAGCTCGATGGTCTTCATCATCGAGTCGCAGGTGCAGTACCTGCGCGACGCGATCCGCACCATGCGGGTCAACGACTTCGGGACCGTCGAGCCGACCGAGGACGCCTTCAGGGAGTGGAACGCCGTCCTGCAGAAGCAGCTCGCGCGCTCGGTCTGGTCGACCGGCGGCTGCGCCTCGTGGTACCTCGACGAGGAGGGCCGCAACACCACGCTGTGGCCGTCCTTCACCTTCCTCTTCCGTCACCTGCTGCACACCTTCGACGTCGACAGGTACGTCGTCACCGCCCCCGCCACCAAGGAGCTCGTTTCCGCATGAAGTCCCTCAAGAACAAGGTCGTCGTCATCACGGGCGCCGGCTCCGGCATCGGCCGCGGCCTCGCGCTCAACCTCGCCCGCCGCGGCGCGAAACTGGCGCTCTCCGACGTCAACGAGGCGGGTCTCGCCGAGACCGTCGGCAAGGCGCGGGCCGCCGGTGCCGCCGAGGTCATCTCCGCCAAGCTCGATGTCGCCGATCGCGACGCCTTCACCGCGTACGCCGACAGCGTGATCGAGCACTTCGGGACGGTGAACGTCGTCATCAACAACGCCGGTGTCGCGCTCAACGGTCGGATCAACGACCTCGAGTGGGAGGACATCGACTGGATCATGGGCGTCGACTTCTGGGGCGTCGTGCACGGCACGAAGCTCTTCCTGCCGGCGATCATCGACTCCGGCGACGGACACATCGTCAACATCTCCTCGCTCTTCGGCCTGCTCGCCATGCCCGACCAGGGCTTCTACAACGCCGCGAAGTTCGCCGTCCGTGGCTTCACGGAGGCGCTCCGCGAGGAGATGCTCATCGACCGCCATCCTGTGGGTGTCACGAGCGTCCACCCCGGTGGCATCAAAACGGCCGTCGCCCGATCCGCGCGCGTCTCGTCGAAGGACGACGCCGCGCAGGTCGCGAAGCTCTTCGACGAGAAGCTCGCCCGGATGACCCCGGAGAAGGCGGCCGACATCATCGTCAAGGGCATCCTCAAGAACCAGGCCCGCGTGCTCGTCGGCATCGACGCGCACATCATCCACAACTTCCAGAAGTTCACCGGCTCGCGCTACCAGGACATCATCGCGGCCGGCGCGAAGTACGTGATGCCCAAGAAGCTCACCTGAACGCTTTACTTCCCGGCTGCGCATATCTCGCGGCGAACGGGTACTCGCCCCTCGACCCCTCATCGAGGAGAGAAACCCATGAAGCAGATCCAACCGCTCATCAACCGACTCAACCGCAAGGCCGGAGCCGAACGAGGCTTCTCGCTCATCGAGCTGATCATCGTGATCGTGATCCTCGGCATCCTGATCGCGATCGCCATCCCGGTCTACAACAACATCCAGAGCAACGCCCGGGACAAGGCGCTCAAGTCGGCGGCCTCCAACGGCGCCAGCCAAGCCGTCGCTGCCGTCGCCGACGGGGCCACGATCGTGAATGGTGACATCTCGGGCACTGACGCCAACGGCAAGGCGTACCCCAAGCTCACCAAGCTCACGAGCGACGACGTCACGTCGGTGACGGCCACCGGCGGAGCGACCGCGGGCTCGACCGACGACATCTGTGTCACCGCCACCAGCAAGGACGGGAAGACCGCGAAGTCCGGTCCGGGCTGCTAACGATCGCCTGGTCCGGTCGGCGAGGTGATCTCGTCGACCGGACCTCGGTGTCAGACGCGCCGGAGGTGGAGGAATGAGACCGACCGAGGAGCCGATCCCGGACATGGAGGACGGCTTCAGCCTGGTCGAGGTGATTGTGGCGATGGTGCTACTTGGCATCCTCGCCGTCGGCGCGCTGCCGATGTTCGCCACCGGACTGCGGATCACGGCAGCCGACGCCTCGACGACCACGGCCACCGCGGCGGTGAGCTCCGTGCTGGAGCAGGCACGCGCCAAGGCGGCGGCTTCGCCGACCGCGGCATGTCAGGCGCTGCAGAGTTACGCCGCCAACCTGCCCACCTTCACCGACGCCGCGGGACGCCCGATCTCGGTCACAATGACCGCGCCTTGT
The DNA here is from genome assembly GCF_020715565.1 of Nocardioides sp. Kera G14. Taxonomy (NCBI): domain Bacteria; kingdom Bacillati; phylum Actinomycetota; class Actinomycetes; order Propionibacteriales; family Nocardioidaceae; genus Nocardioides; species Nocardioides sp. Kera G14. The sequence continues at coordinate 2,756,152 of NZ_CP085839.1, forward strand.
ACCGGCGGCCCGGCGGCTGTCACCGTCACGGTGCGAGCCACCCGGACGACGGCGACCTGTGATTCCAACGCAACGACCGGGCCCTGCGTGACGGCCGCGACGACCATGATCTACGTGCCGACATGAGCGAGCCCAAGGACCGCGAACGGGGTTTCACGATGGTGGAGCTCATCATCGGCATCAGCTTGGGCACCGTCGTCGGGCTTCTGGCCATGTTCGTGCTGTTCAACACGCTCCTGACGCAGACGACCGTCGCCGGCAACACGGCGGCACTGACGCGCGCGCAGGCCGTCTCTGCGGTGCTCGACCCCGCGATCCGCACTGCCGTTCGCTTCACGAGAGTAAGCAGCACCGAGCTCAAGGTCTGCTCCGACAGTGCCGGGACCGTCTGGCGAGACTTCAAGGTGGTCTCCGACCCGCAGGCCGCTCCCGGGGCGGCACCGAACATGTTGCAGGTCAGCTCCCACAACGCCACCGGCTCGACCACCGGTGTTCTGGCCCGTGAAGTCAACAGCCTCGCTCTGACCAAGACCGGCCAAGAGCTCCGCTACGTGCTGACCATGGGCGGGACAACGAGTCACCGCGGCGTCGTCATCGACCGCCGCGTCGTCCAACGCAACCCGGATCCGGCGAGCGGCTCGTGCTGATCCGCCAGCGAAATGACCGGGGCGCGGCGATGGTGCTCGTCGCGATCCTCGTCGTGCTCTCTGCCACCGTCGCCATGGGAGTCGCCGCGGCGACGATGACAGCCAGTGTGCAGACTGTCGGCGACCAAGCGCGGGTCCAGGCGCTCGCCGCCGCCGAGGGCGGACGTGACGCGACCTTGGCCTCGCTCATGCAGAAGTGCACCGGCACGATCGACGTGAGTTGGCAGAAGCTGGCGACCGGGTCCTACCGTGCTCGAACGTTCTGGAGCGCTGAGACCGACCCCACGAAACTGTCCAACTCACCGCCAGCGGCGGCGACCCTGGCATGCCCGCCGTCCGATGCCACTCAGGGCTACATCGGGATCGCATCGCAGGGCCTCTCAGCGAACGGGAAGACCTCGAAATCCGTCTTCGGTTGGTACAAGTACGACGCCAAGGTCGAGTCCAGCAGCAGCGGCGGCACGAGCTCCACCCTCACGGCGGCCGACGGAGCGATCATCGAGGGCGGATCCACCACGATGAACCTCCCAAGCGTCACGGTGAAGGGTGATCTCATCTTGGGAGCCGGCAACCTGGACTGCAACGGCAGCACAGTCATCGACGGCGACCTGGTCCTGACTACTGGCTCGGTGGACCTCTCCAACACGTGCAAGGTCACCGGCAGCATCGTCGCCAAGGACGACATCTACGTGCACAACCTGACGAATCAGATCGGCGGCGACGTCATCTCGACCGGGGGCACCGTGCGCGTCGAGGGTGCACAGGTCGGCGGCAGCATCGAGGCCGACGGCGGAGTCAAGCTCAACAACAGCGTTCACGTCATCGGCGACGTGATCGCACGCGGCAACGGCGCGACCGACTGCAAGGGCAATAGCGCGACCGGCTCGACCTTCACCGGGAGCAGCAGCTCGAGCAAGAGCATCGGCGGCAGCGTCAAGATCGGCGGAGCGCTGTGCCAGATGGACCTGACCACCGTCACCGGGTCGATCACCGCCACGGGGAGCGGGTCCACCTCCATCGGCGGGGTCGGGGCGGTCACCGCGTCCACGATCAAGCTGGCGGGTAGTTGCAGCCCGTGCACCGCGACGCCCACACCACAAGTGGGCGTCACCAACCTGGCCAAGGTCGACTTCACCAACCCGAAGCAGATCGGCTACGCCAACTGGCTCGAGGCGCCCTGGACGACAACCAGTCCGGACACCTGGACAAAGTCCGGCTGGACGGTAGTCACGGCCGGTGCCAGCAACTGCAACTACCAGAGCAATTCCGCGTTGGTCACGGCGGTGAACAACCTGACCCAGCCGACCGTCATCGACGCCTCCGCCTGCGGAACGAACGGGCTCAACTTCTACGGCGTGACGTTCAGCCTGAAGACCGACGTGACCTTCATTGCGAAGGCGTTCAACTCCGCACAGAACATCAAGATCACTGCCAGCGACGCCGGCTCGCACACCTTCAACCTCATCGTTCCCGACGCCAGTGCGGGTGACAACGCGCCCTCGTGCCCCAGCGGCTCGCAGAGCTCCACCATCTATGGCGCCACCATGGGCACGGGAATCTCAGGTCTCGCGTATTCCCCGTGCACCTTGGCGATCGGCACGGTGAACTGGCGCGGACAACTCATCGCCGGCTATCCGAATCCCGCCGGCGGCAACGCCACCATCACCTACACGCCGATCGGCATCCCGGGCGCCACGGCGAGTGGCGGCGGGACGGTGCAGGTCTCGGCACCCGGGGCGGTCGCCCCAGCCCCGACCATCTCCTACGGCACCGTCGCCGACACCGCAGCCCAGCAGACGGAGCCGTCATGGAGCCCGTGATCGTCGTCGCCGCGGCGCTGCTCGGGCTGGCCATCGGCAGCTTCCTCAACGTTGTCATCGCCCGTGTCCCGCGCCGTGAGTCCCTGCTCACTCCCAGCCACTGTCCCGCGTGCACCGCACCGATCCGAGGCCGGCACAACGTGCCGGTGGTGTCGTGGCTGGTGCTGCGCGGCCGGTGCCACGACTGCGATGCGCGGATCTCGGTGCGCTACCCGCTTGTCGAGGCGCTCACCGCAGTCACCTTCGTCGGGATCGCCGTCTGGATGCCGCGGATCGGGACTCTCGACGGCGGCGGGCGATGGCTGCTGGCCGCCGCGCTCGCCCTCTTCGCCGCGACCAGCATCGCGCTCGCGTTCATCGACGCGGAGACGCATCGGCTTCCGGACGCGGTCGTCGGCCCGGCGTACGTGCTCTGCGGCACCCTCTTGGCTGTCACCTCAGCGATGACCGGCGACTGGCCGGCGCTCGTCCGCGGGGCGGCGGGCCTGGTGCTGCTCGGCGGCGGCTACTACGCCGTGCACATGGTGCGCCCCGACGGGATGGGCTTCGGTGACGTGAAGCTGGCCGGCCTGGTCGGACTCGTCACCGGGTATGTCAGCTGGGCGGCCCTGGCAGTCGGCGCGTTCGCCGCCTTCCTGCTCGCCGGCTGCTACGCAGTCGTCCTCCTCGCGGCCCACCGAGCGCACCGCCGCTCCGGCGTGGCGTTCGGGCCGTGGATGTTGGCAGGCGGATGGGTCGGACTGGTGATGGGCACTCCTGTGGCAACGGGCTACCTGCGCGTGAGCGGGCTGGCATGACCCGGCGAATACCAAGGCGAGCAGCAGGGAGGAGGCGACATGGCTGACACGGTCGTGGGTTTGACGATCGTCGAGGAGTGCGTGCGCGCGGCCGAGGTGCGCCGCCCCTCGTCGAAGAACCCGATCCTCGTCCGGTACGGCGAGGTGCCCCTGCCACCCGGCGCAGCTGGTGACTCGGAGATCATCGACTCCGACGCGGTCGCGCTCGCCCTGCGACAGCTGTGGGCCGACGCCGGCTTCTCCACCAAGCGGGTCGTGCTCGGCCTGGGCAACCGCCGGATCCTCGTGCGCGACCACACGGTCCCGCCGCTCCCGCTCGACCAGATCCGGCGTGCCCTTCCGTTCCAGGTCCAAGACATGCTGCCGGTGCCCGTCGAGGAGGCGGTGCTGGACTTCTACCCCCTCGCCGAGGAGGACGAGGAGGTACGCGGCCTGCTGGTGGTGGCGGTCGCCGACATGGTCACCGAGCTGATCGACACGGTGCACAAGGCGAAGCTGAAGGTGGATGCCGTGGACCTGGCGCCGTTCGGGCTCGTCCGCGCCGCGAGCCACCGCGTCGACTCCGACAGGACCGTGATGGTGACCCACATCGGCGCGCACACCAGCTACATGGTCGTGATGCGTGCGGGCGCGCCCGTGCTGGTGCGCATCGTGCCGGGTGGCGTCCCGGTGAGGGAGAGCGAGCTGGGTCGGCACCGCGCCGAGATCGACGAGCCGCTGCCGGTCGGTGGCCCACGGGCAGGCACACCGGAGGCGGTGGCGGAGGCGCGGATGGTGGACGACTTCGCGCTGCGCGTGCGCAGCACCGTGGAGTTCTACGTCGGCCGTCACCCTGACGACTCCATCGACGAGCTCTACGTCTGCGGCGAGGGCGCATGCCACCAGCAGATCCTGCCCGCACTCGACCGGATCGTCGCCATCCCGAGCAAGCATCTCAGCGTCGGTGAGGTGGTCGGCACCGACAAGTCGTTGAAGGACGGCGCCGGCTTCTTGAGCTTCGTCACTCCTGTCGGCCTGGCCCTGCGGAGCGGAACATGATGCTGGGCAGGTCCGCGGCGCTGGTCTACGGCGCCCCGCCGCGCGTCAACCTTCTGCCGCCCGCCGAGCGGGAACGGCGTGAGCAGGCTGCGCTCGCGCGCCGCTGGGGCCTCATCGCCGTCGGTGCCGCCGCACTGGTGGTGCTCGCCGTGGCCGTCACCGCACTGCTGGTGCGCTCGGCCGATGGTGACCTCCAGGCCGAACAGGCCCGGACGACGGCGTTGGCCCGCCAACTCGCCGCCAATCGCGATGTGGCCACAGCGACGCGCGACAAGTCCGCCTACGAGGCGTATCGCACCCAGGTGATGACCTCGGACGTGAGCTGGGGTCGTGCGCTGGGCGCGCTGCAGGACGCGCTCCCGAACGGTGCCCGGATCGACGGCTTCGATGCCGTCGTGGGCGCCGCCGCCTCCGCGGCAGCCACGAGCGCGACGGGCGGCGGCGCGACACTCGCCGCGACCGCACCGAGCGGCACTGTTGCGACCTTCACCGTGCAGGTGAGCAGCATGTTGCCGATGGACCAGAAGGCTGTGGTCGCCAGCTTCACTCGGGTACCGGGCGTGCTCGGCGTGGAGATGGCCGACCTGTCCTCGGAGTCCAGCGCCAGCTACAGCTCGACGACGACCGTCTTCTTCGACGACAGCATCCTGTCCCACAAGTACGCGGAGAAGGCCGGATGACCAAGCAGACCATCAACCTGCTCGGTGGCCTCGTCGTCGCGGTCATCCTCCTCGTCGGGCTCCTCCTCGGCGTACTCCCCCGGCTGCACGAGGCCAGCGAGAGTCACCAGGAGCGCGACACCGTGGCGATGCAGAACGACACGCAGCAGACGCTGATCTCGGTCTACGCCAAGCAGCGCGCCCAGTTGCCGGCCCTGCAGGCCGAGGTGGCCGATCTCAAACAGCAGATCGCGACCGGTCCCCACCTCGAGCAGCTCATCGACGTCGCGTCCCAGCTGCCGGCCGGCGCCGTCCTGCGCTCGATCTCCCCGGGCTCGGAGAGCAACGGGACCGCACAGGCGCCCACCACAGACACCGGCGCCGCGGCGCAGGGCTCGGCGTTCCAATCGATCCCCGTCACCTTGGTGGTCGAACTCGGCAAGCCGGCCGACGCCACGCAGGTGATGGAGAAGCTGCGCTCCGGCCCGCGCCTGTTCGCCATCGACCACGCGACCTTGAAGTCGGGGGCCGGGAGCGGCGGCAAGGGCAGCTCGACCCTGACGGTCGAGGGCCGGGTCTTCGCGACGGGGGCGGCACAGTGAGAGGCGTCGCCCAGGTCCTGCGTCGTGGCGGTCTGATGCTGCCCGCCGACATCGACGAGCTGACCCGCCAGTACGGCGACGGCGACCGGCTGCGCCAGCACGTGATCGGCCACGGCCGGGTCACCGAGTTGCAGTTCGCCCAAGCCCTTGCCGACCAGCACGGGCTCATCTTCGTCGACCTCGCCGCGCTGACCCTGGATCCCCGGGTCGTCGGGATCGTTCCGCCGGCGCTGTGCCGCCGACGCAGGGTGATGCCGGTGGCCAGCACCGGCGACCGGCTGACGCTCGCGATGGTCGATCCCAGCGACATCCTCGCGATCGACGACGTCGCCAGCGTGACCGGGCTGATCGTGCGCCCGGTGGTGGCGACCGAGACCGCCATGAACCAGGCGATCAGCCGCTACCTGCGCTCCGACACCGAGCTCTCCCAGATCTCGGCCGCCCTCGAGCAGTCGGCCGCGCCGACGGAGATCAACGAGACGGCCGACGACCCCGACGCCCCGGTGGTGCGCTTCGTCAACCTCCTGATCGACCAGGCGATCTCGGACCGAGCCTCCGACATCCACGTCGAGCCGACCGGGTCCGAGCTCAAGGTGCGGCTGCGGATCGACGGCGTCCTGCACGAGATGCAGAGCGCGGATCGCAGCATCATGGACGGCGTCATCAGCCGGCTCAAGATCATGAGCGAGCTCGACATCGCCGAGCGACGCAAGCCGCAGGATGGCCGGCTCTCGGTCAAGCACGAGGGACGCACCGTCGACCTGCGCGTCGCCACCCTCCCCACCGTGTGGGGCGAGAAGGTGGTCATGCGGATCCTCGACCACTCCAGCGAGGCCCGTCGCCTACGCGACCTCAACCTCTCGCCGTCCAACCTCAAGCGCTACACCGAGGCGATCAACCGGCCCTTCGGCATGATCCTCGCGACCGGTCCGACGGGTTCGGGCAAGTCGACCACGCTCTATACGACACTCGCTGAGATCGCGAAGCCGGAGCTCAACGCGATCACCGTCGAGGACCCGGTCGAGTACCGGCTGGCCGGCGTCAACCAGATGCAGGTCAATCCGAAAGCCGGCCTGACCTTCGACAACGCGCTGCGGGCCATCCTGCGGTCGGACCCCGACATCCTGCTCGTCGGGGAGATCCGCGACCGCGAGACCGCCACCATCACGGTGGAGGCCTCACTCACCGGCCACCTGGTCCTGTCGACCCTGCACACCAACGACGCGCCCAGCGCGATCAGCCGACTCACCGAGATCGGCGTCGAGCCGTACCTCGTCGGCACCTCGCTCAACGCCGTCGTCGCCCAGCGGCTCGCCCGCCGGCTCTGCATGCGATGCCGCGAGCAGTACGCCCCTGAGCCCCAGGTGCTCGAGGCGGTCGGTCTCTCGGTGCCGCGCGACGAGGACATCGTCCTGTACCGGGCGGTGGGTTGTACGTTCTGCTCCGGTACGGGCTACCGGGGCCGTGTGGCCCTGCATGAGGTCATGACGCTCACCCCCGAGATCGAACGGCTCGCCATCCTGCGCTCTCCATCGGCGGAGCTGCGCAAGACCGCCATCGAGGACGGCATGGTGCCGTTGCGCGAGGACGGTTTCGGCAAGGTGCTCGACGGCATCACCACACTGGAGGAGGTACTCCGTGTCGCAAACTGACCTGGACGCGATCCTGGCCGAGGCAGCACGAGAGGGCGCCTCGGACGTGCACTTCGTCGCTGGTACGCCGCCGCTGGTCCGGCTCAACAGTGCGCTGACCCCGGTCCGCGGCTGGGAGGAGGCGACCCTCCAGCCGGCGTGGCTCGAGGAGCAGCTGATCGGCGCGATGACCGCCCACCAGCGTCAGGAGTACGTCGACACCGGCGAACTGGACATGCCGTACTCGCTGGCCGGCACCGGCCGTTTCCGGGTCAACGTGCACCGTCAGCGAGGCACCGTCGCAGCCGCCTTCAGGTTGGTCCCCACGAGCCTGCCGGCGCTGGAGCAGCTGGGTGTCCCCGAGGTGGCCCGTACGCTCGCGCTGCAGCCGCGCGGCCTGGTGCTGGTCACCGGCCCGACCGGGTCGGGCAAGTCGACGACGCTGGCAGCGATGGTCGACATCGTCAACCGCGAGAAGGCGGTGCACATCGTCACGATCGAGGACCCGATCGAGTACCTGCACCGCAGCAAGAAGGCGCTGGTCACGCAGCGCGAGGTCGGCAGCGACACCCGCTCGTTCTCCGAGGCCCTGCGCCGGGTCCTGCGCCAGGACCCCGACGTCATCCTCATCGGTGAGCTCCGCGATCGCGAGACGATCGAGATCGCCCTCACCGCCGCGGAGACCGGCCACCTGGTGCTCGGCACGCTGCACACCCAGGGCGCCGCCTCCACGATCAACCGCATCATCGACGTCTTCCCCGGCGACCACCAGGCGCAGATCCGGATCCAGTTGGCCGACACCCTCCAGGGGGTGATCAGCCAGACCCTCCTGCCCCACGCCGGTGGGCACGGCCGGGTGGTGGCGACCGAGGTGATGGTGCGCACCACCGCGGTGGCCAACCTCATCCGGGAGGGCGACGTCGCCCAGCTCTACTCGGTGGTCCAGACGGGGTCGGCGCTGCAGATGCACACCCTCGACCAGGACCTGCGGCGCCTGGTCGGCGAGGGACGGCTGGACCGCGACGAGGCGGCCGCTGTGATGGTCGACGCCTCGGCGCTGCTCGGCATAGGCGGGCGGGCGAGCGCCGCCTTCGGTGACGAGTGGGCCGAGCCGGCAGGCGACGCCTCGCGGCGCTGGTGAGGCAGCGATGAGCACGCTCGAGTTCAGCTATGAGGCGGTCACCACCAAGGGCGGATCGGCGATCAAGGGCACCATGGAGGCGCCCAGCTCCTCGGCCGTCGCGCACAAGCTCCGCAACCAGGGCCTGATCCCCCTCCGCGTGGCACCGGTCTCCCGGACCGGCCTCAACATGGAGATCAAGATCCCCGGCCTCCAGCGTGGGGTGAAGACGAAGTCGCTCGCCGTCTTCGCCCGTCAGCTCTCCACCCTGCTCGACGCGGGGCTGCCACTGCTGCGTGCACTGTCCGTCGTCACCGAGCAGACCGAGGACGAGCGGCTCAAGGAGACCCTCACCACCGTGCACGCCGACGTCGAGGGCGGCGCCTCCTTCTCCGCGGCCCTGGCCCGCCACACGCGGGTCTTCCCGCCCCTGATGATCAACATGGTCCGCGTCAGCGAGATGGGCGGCTTCCTCGCGCGCTCGATGCGATCGATCGCCGACACCTTCGCCGGCGAGGTCGAACTGCGCCAGAAGGTGCGCGGCGCGATGACGTACCCCGTCGTAGTCGCCTGCGTCGCCGCCGTGGCCGTGATCGTGATGATGCTCTTCGTCGTGCCGGTCTTCGAGCGGATGTTCGACAGCATGGGCGCCGCCCTGCCGCTGCCCACGCGGATGCTGATCGCGGTCTCCCACAGCATGGTGTGGGTGCTGCCGCTGCTCATCGTGGCGGCCGTCGGCGGTGGCATCTGGTGGGCCCGGCACCGCTACGACGACGCCGTACGCCGCCGGATCGATCCTCTGAAGCTGCGGCTGCCGGTCTTCGGCTCGCTCAACCAGAAGATCGCCATCTCCCGCTTCGCCCGCAACCTCTCCATGATGCTGAGCGCGGGCGTGCCCATGCTGCAGGCGCTCGCCGTGGTCGGCCAGGCCGCGAACAACACGGTCGTCGCCGCCGCCGTCGAGGACGTCCGCTCCTCCATGTCGCGCGGCCGCTCCTTCTCCGCCCCGCTGGCCAGCCACCCCGTCTTCCCCAGCATGGTCGCCCAGATGGCCGCCGTCGGGGAGGAGTCGGGCTCGTTGGGCCAGATGATGGACTCGATCGGCGACTTCTACGACAAGGAGGTCGAGACCGCCGCCGACCAGCTCTCGGCCAGCATCGAGCCGCTGATGATCGTCGTCCTCGGCGTGGTGATCGGCGGCATGGTCATCGCGCTCTACCTGCCGATGTTCTCCCTCTACGCCAACCTCCAGAAGAGCTGACCCTCCGGGGGTGAATGGTTCCGGCACCCCTGGGTGCCGGAACCATTCACCCACCACGCTCCTAAGCAGCGAGGGGGACCCCAAGCCGCTTCAGATCCCGCGCAATCACCTCGGGTGTGTCGCGCAGCTCCCGGGACGTGCAGCGGATGATCACCCGTCCGTCCGCGCTGAGGGCGCGCTGACGGGCGAGGTCGTCCTCCCACTGCTCGACCTCCATGTGGAAGGCGCCGTCGACCTCGAGGACCAGAATCCGCCCGTCCGACAGCGGCCATTCACAGTCAGTGAAGCGGACCCGGCCATCGGCGTCCCGCCGCTTCACCTGGCGAAGCGGCTCGGTGATCCCGAATTTCTTGCAGAGACGCGCAACGTCGAGCTCCGACACTGACTGGATCCCGCCGCCGAACTCCTCCAAGGCCCGGCGCATCACCGGCGCACGGCGGATCCGCCCGAGTGCTTCGAGCTCCGTCAGCAGCTCGGGCGCAGTCGCGAGCCGTTGCTGGATCGTCGCAGCCAGGATTCCGAGGGCGGATCGCTCGCTCCGCTCCTCGGCCGCGAAGAGCAGCACCGCCGCGCGCGGTCGACAGGTGGGCACGTCGATCTCGGTCGACTGGAGGTTGGGCAGGTCGCGTTTGGAGCGGACGAACCGATAGCCCTCGAGCCGTCGCGGCAAGTTGCGCGAGTACGGCACCAACACCGTGATCACGTCCCTGTCCCAATTGCGGAGGCCACCCAGCGTGGCGGCATGGACTCCGGCGATCAGTGACTCCTCCCCGCCGTGCAGCACGCCGAGCCAGAGCCGCTGTTCGTGGGTCAGCTCACCGGTGAATGTGGCGATGACCTTGGGGCCAGCGAACTGCCACTTCTCGGAGCGAACGCGATGGAGGACAGCGTGCGGGGCGAGCCCAGCCTGCGTCAGCTGGCGTCGGGTGATCAGCCCGCCCTGTGCCTTCGCGATGCTCCGCCACGTCTCAGAGGCCTTCTCCATGGCCGAAAGGGTGCATGAATCTTCGGATTCGAGCTGACGGCCATCCACAGGCCCGCTTGGGTGAATGGTTCCGGCAGCTATGGGTGCCGGAACCATTCACCCAAGCGGGGGTCAGCGCAGGGTCGGGAGGGCGTCGGTCGCCTCGAACTGCCCCATGCCGGTCATCTGGAGCAGGTCGACGGTGACGGCTCGGATCTGCAGGAGCACACCCTCGGCGTTGATCACCTCGGTGCGGCCGACCTCTGCGGTGTCCTGGCCGATCGCGAGGAGCTCGTCACGGACACCCTCGGGCATCCGGTTCTCGGCGAACTCCTGCGCCACATGCCGGGTCGCGACGGCGAGGCGGTCGGCGAGCTCCGCATACGCCTCCGGGACCGGCTGCCCCCGATAGGCCGCGACGGCGACCTGACGCACCAGGACCCGGGTCGAGCGCAGCGCACGGTCGAGCGGCTCGACCATCTCACTCATCGCCCGGACGTGGCCGCGGTGTCGCAGCCGGAAGGGTGAGGAGGCCACGACCGCCATGCCCTCGTCGGCCGCCGCGTGCAGCTCACGGACCAGCGGGTCGGTGGAGCGCGCGTCCTTCAACACGGCCATGCCGTGCACCGCGTCCGCATCCCGCATCACGTCCGCAGCCGCCGTGAGCAGCGTCGCCATCTTCCGTACGACGACAGCCGCCTGTTCCCGGGGACGCCGCAACGGTGCCGCCGGGACGATCGTGGCCGCCACGAGAGCCACCGCTCCACCGACGAGCGCGTCGGTCCAGCGGGTCCAGGCGGTGCCGGAGCCGGGCACCATCGCGGTCACGAAGATGCCCTGCACCGCCGCCTGGTTGACGAAGAGCTGACCGCCGTCGGCGAAGAGCGCGATCGACATCCCCAGCGCGACGATCAGCGTGATCTGCCACGCGCCGGCGCCGAGCCAGGCGACCAGCAGGTCACCGAGCAGCACCCCGAGCGCGACACCCAGAGTGACCTCCGCGACCCGGCGGAGGCGTTGGCCGTAGGACGTGCCGAGCGAGACCACTGCGGCCACCGCCGCGAAGACCGGTGCCTTGTGCTGCAACAGCTCGTGCGCGACGAGCCACGCCACGCCGGCCGCGACGGCACACTGCGCCACCTGCCACCGGCGGGCCCGCCAGCGCGCGACTGCCCGCCGCCACCGCGGACCGATTGTTGCCCGCCGGGCCCTTGGGACGACTTTCGATGCGCTCATGTCACTCCGTCCCCGGCATCACCAATGGGTCCGCAGAACCGCTCCTCCAGTCCGCCACCGATCGTCGCGTCGACCGCCCGGAGACGGGTGCGCGTGATGTCGGCGACGGTGGCGAGTCCGGCGGTCGCGGCGCGAGAGCCCGCCCGCACCGGCACCCCGACATCCACCGAGACGCAGGTCCGCGTGCCGCCGTCGGTGGCGTTGGCCAGCGCGACCGCATGGCCCGTCGTCCCCGAGCCGGCGAAGAAGTCCAGCACCCGGCAGTCGCTCGGCATGGTGTCGAGCAACCGAAGGATCAACCCGGTCGGCTTCGGTGTCTCGAAGATGTGACCGCACATTGCCTTGAGCTCCGCCACGGCCGAGTCCGTCGACCCCACTTCCGACGCAAGCCAGATGGTGCGCATCTTCTTGCGGCGCGGACCACCGCCATGGGCGGTCTCCAGCCAGTCCTTCTGGAAGACGTCCACCCGCTCACCGAGCACTCCGGTGATCCGACGACAGACCAGATCCTCGGCGCGCGCCGAGATCAACGGAGCCGACCAGCGCCACACGGCCGGTGCACCATCACCGAAGACCGGCTTGATCTCGACCGCTCCCTCGAACGGCTCCACCGAGACCCGCCCGGAATCAGGCGAGCCCCAGATCGCGAAGTGCAACGTCGGCGCGGAGATCGGGTTGAAGCGCTTGTTGGTGTTGCGGAGCGGGAGGTGCCGATAGCGCCGATCGCCTTGCAGATAAGGGAAATCAGCCTCATCCACCAAGGAGGCCGACGACGCCTCCAGCGCACACACCGAGGCCGAGCGAGCGAAGACCAGGAGATATTCATGCGACGTCGCGAAGCCCCGCCCGAGCTGGCGGCCCTTGGGGTTGAGGTTCACCACGACTTGGGCGAGGAAGTTCCCGCGACCGAAGACCTCGTCCATCAGCAGCCGCAGCGAGGCCTGCTCGTTGTCGTCGATCGACACCGCGATCGCCCCCGACTCCGCGAGTACGCGACGCGCCTCGAGGAGGCGAGGACGCATCATCCCGACCCAGTCGGAGTGGCGGTCGACGTACGCGAAGCCGTTGCCGGTGTTGTAGGGCGGGTCGATGTAGATCAGGTCGAACGAGCCGTCGGAAAAACCGCTCAACACGGCGAGGTTGTCACCCTCGATGAACGTGTTGGTCTGCACACGACGACCCTAATCGGGCAGGCGCCTACTCCGGCGGCGGACCCGCGACAACGGCGACGGTGGTCGTCGGGGTCGTGCAGCCCGACGCATCGGGCGAGGGCGAGGCCTGGACCACGACGCCGTCGAAGGAGTGGAAGACGACAGCGTCGGTCGGTGCGCCGCAGCCGACCGAGACGATCGAGGCGAAGAGGTCCTGGCCGGCCGCTGGCTTGGCCGACGCGAAGGCCGCCGAGAGCTTGGCCTCGAGTGGGCCCGTGAACTGCGCGGCGTATTCGTCGCGCGAGGCCGGCGTCTGCAGCCAGGTCAGGGCCGAGGCCGCCGTACCGCCGGCGCCCTTGGCCGAGACCAGGTCCAGGACCTTGTAGGACGTCGCCGCGGAATCGTCCTGCGAGCCGCCGGAGCCCGAGCCGGAGGAGCCGCACGCCCCGACCGAGAGCACGAGGGGCAGGGTGATCAGGGCCAGGAAACGACGGTGTTTCATAGTCCCGTGACCCTAGCCCGGACCTTCACCAGAGCTGAACTGGATAAGTTCCGAGACGCCGAGGTGCCCGACCTGATCGGTCCCGGTCTCAAGCTGCTCTTCGTCGGGATCAACCCGGGCCTGTGGACCGCGGCGACGCAGACCCACTTCGCGCACCCGGGCAACCGCTTCTACCCCGCGCTGCGGATGGCCGGGATCATCTCGCGCGACATCCCGTCCACCGGCATGACGGACGCGGATCGCGAGCACCTGATCGAGCGCGGCATCGGGATCAGCAACGTCGTCCACCGCGCGACCGCTCGGGCGGATGAGCTCACCCGCGAGGAGTACGTCGACGGCGGCGCGCGGCTGCAGGAGCTGGTCCGCCGGATCGAGGTCCCGGTGGTCGCGATCGCGGGGATCGGCGCCTACCGCTCGGCGTTCCGGCTGCCCACGGCACTGCCCGGCCTGCAGCCTCCGGGCGTCACCGAGGAGTGGGGCGGCGCCGAGATCTGGGTCGTGCCGAACCCCAGCGGCCTCAACGCCCACGAGACGGTCGCCACGTTGGCGGCGAAGTACGCAGAGCCGGCGCGCGCGGCGGGCATCCTCTAGCCCGAGGGTGCATGGTTCCGGCACCCAGAGGTGCCGGAAGCATTCACCCGCGGGAGGGGAAGGCCGGCTTCTCCTTGGCCAGGAACGCGCGCACGCCCTCGTTGAAGTCGGGGCCGGTGTAGATCTCGCGCAGGGCGGCGTCCTCGTCCTCCGGCGCACCCTCGAACTGGTCCACCAGCCGCGCGAGCTGGGTCTTGGTGTGGCCGATCGTCACGCCCGACATCACCTGCACCGAGGCGATGATCGAGGCAACCTCCTCCTCGACAGCCGGCCCGACATAGGCCAGCGCACCCACCGCATAGGCACGGTCCGCACCCACCAGCCGGGCCGCGAGGAGCATCTCGCGCGTGAGGGCCTCGCCGAAGATCGCGGCGCAGCGGTAGAGCACGCCCGAGGAGAGCGCGTTGCCCAGCGTCCGACCGATCGGGTACCCGAACCGCGAGGACGGCGTCGCGAGGCGCAGGTCGCAGTGCGTCGCGACGGCGAGACCGCCACCGACGCAGACACCGTCGATGACCGCGATCGAGACCTGAGGCAGCCGCTGGATCTTCGCAAAGAGTGCCTGGAGCCAGCCCTCGTACTCCACCGCATCCCGAGACAGGAAGTCCGAGATCTGGTTCCCGGCGGCGAAGGCGCGCCCACCGGCTCCGCGCAGCACCAGCACCTTGACGGACTCGTCGGCCGCGAGCGAGTCGCACAGGTCGTGCAGCCCCTGGTACATCGCGAAGCTGAACGCGTTCATCCGCGCCGGCGCGTTGAACGTCACCGTCACCACGCCGTCGGCGCGCTCGATGAGCAGCTCGTCGGTCACCTCGGCCACCTCAGGACTCCCAGACAGATCGGTCACGGACGTGAGACTAGCCAGCGCGAGATCAACGTCGAGTCGACGTCCACCAGCGCATTCAGCTCCATCCGTACGTCGACCGGCTGGCCGGCCACGATCCGCGGGGCCTCCCCCGCCACGATCATCGGTGTGAAGGTCAGGCAGAGCTCATCGACGAGGCCGGCCCGCAACATCGAGCCCAGCAGGGTCGGTCCGCCCTCACAGAGCAGTCGCGTGAGCCCCTCTGCCCGCAGCCCCTCGACCATCCCCCGCAGAGCATCGAAGTCACCGCCGGGCACCAGCCGGACCCCCGGACCGTCCACCAGGGTCGGAGGTAGCTCCCGGCCCACGACGATGAGCGGCTTGCCCGCCGGGTGGTAGCCCTCGGCCCGAGCCGTGCCAGCGCCGACGATGATCGCGTCGGCGCCCGCCCGCAGTTCGTGGAAGACGGCCTGGTCGGCCGGGTTGTTGATCGAGCCCGCTCGTCCATCAGACCCGGCGGCGGCTCCGTCGAGCGAGGAGACCATGTTGACCCGCAGCCACGGACCGTCGGGCCAGTCCCACGACGCCTCCCCCACCAGAGCCCGGATCCCCGAGAGAGCGGAAAGAGCGTCACTCATCGTCGATCTCCCATCGCATCACCCAGTACTTCACGCCGTACGGATCGTCGTCGTAGTCGACCGACACCAACCGCGCCCCCTTCGCCACCGGACCGGGGTCGGTCTCGACCGGCGCGAAGTCCGCCGGCCTCGGGCCGCACAGCAGGTCGGCCAGCTCGGGAAGCGCGGAGACATCCGCCCACAGCTCCTCGGCCAGCGCCACGTCGATCCGCCGCAGCTCCGACGGCGCCACCGTCAGCGCCTCACGCAGCCAGTCGTCGAACCCATGGGACCGCTCGTCCAGGTGCCCCGGCGCCTTCTCACTCCGCGTCGCCGACCCGTTCGCCACGACGACCACCCCGCCGAGTTCGGGGTCTCCTGCCACCGAATCCGGAGTTTCCTGCGCCTCGAGCAGGCCGGCCACGACGCCGTGCGAGTCACCCACCACGCGCGCACCCGAGCCGACCCACGCCAGCGCCGCGACGACAGCAGCCCGCAGGTCAGCCACGGGATCCACCAAGGAAGCGAATTCAGCCTTCAGCGCCAGCACCCCCGGCACGAGCACGACTCTCATTGCAGCCCCCGGATCGCCCGGGCGGGAGCCCGACGGCCGGCGATCGACCAGACCATGTCGACCGTCTCGCGGGTGGGCGCGACCTGGTGGACGCGGTAGATCTGCGCGCCGGCCAACGCGCACACAGCGGTAGCGGCAAGGGTGCCGGTGAGCCGAGAGCCGACCGGCAGATCGAGCGTCTCCCCCACGAAGTCCTTGTTCGACAGCGACACGAGCACCGGATAGCCCAGCCCGACCATCTCCGAGAGCCGTCGCGTCACCTCCAACGAGTGGAAGGTGTTCTTCCCGAAGTCATGCGCCGGGTCGATCACGATCGACTCCGCGGACACGCCCGCCTCCAAGGCCCGCGACGCATAACCCATGACGTCAGCAACAACAGACGCCATCACGTCCGAATACTCCCGCCGATACGGCCGCGTCCGGACCGTCGCGCCGCCGGTGTGGGTGCAGACCAGCCCGACGTCCCGCGCAGCCGCCACGGAGACGAGCTCCGGGTCCGCGCCACCCCACGCATCGTTGATCACATCCGCCCCAGCAGCACAGACGGCATCAGCCACGCCGGCCCGCCAGGTGTCCACCGAGATCACCAGACCCGGGAACTCCGACCGCACCGCTGCCACGAAGTCCACGACCCGGGACCGTTCCTCCGCCTCCGAGATCACCGCGCCGGGCGCCGCCTTGATCCCGCCGATGTCGACGATCTCCGCGCCCTCGGCGACGACCTCCCGCACCCGCGACAGCGCCGCGGACTCGTCCCACGTCGCGCCCTTGTCGAAGAACGAGTCCGGCGTGCGGTTGACGATCGCCATCATCAGCGTCGCGTCCTCGGCGAACGCATGCCGCCCCAGCCGCATCATGGTTCGACCCTACTGACCGAGTTCGCCGGTAGCCGCTCATGCGTCAGTACGTCGCGCACGACCGCCTCGATCTCACCGGACTCGACGCGCCGCCACTGAACGAGGTCGACCCGGCTTTCTTCGGAGGGCGAAGAAAACCGAGCCGACCTCGCCGCCATAGCCGCCATGAGCTGGGCCGACATCACACCCAGATCCAACAGGGGCTGGTGACTGTGACTCCGCTCCCCCAGATCAACCTGCGCAATTGCCTCAACGCCACGGGACTCAAGTGTGTCGATCAGCGCCGCGATCTCGACGGCATAGCCCACCGGCACCGACAGCTCCTCGAAGAGCGAGCGGTGTACGGCCCACTCCCCCGCCAGCGGCTGGACCAGACCGGCAAGCTCCGGCCACCACAACGACAAAGCGGGCCGGGCGACGAGCTCGGTGACGCGGCCGCCGTCCAGCGGGCCGTGCTCCCCCGGCCGCTCGTAGAACCCCTTGACCAGCTCACAGGACGGAGAGGACAACAGCGGCCCGAGCAGGCCGGGGATGAAGTGGGTGTCCCACTCGACCAGGTCGGCGTCCATGAAGACGATGACGTCCCCCGAGGTGACGAAGAGCGACTTCCACATCGCCTCGCCCTTGCCGGGGAAGGAGCCGAGGTCCGGCCGCACCGCAGCAGAGGAGAAGACGGAAGCGCCGGCCGACGCAGCCACGGCCGCCGTGGCATCGGAGGAGTCGGAGTCGATCACGACCACCTCGTCGATCAGGTCGACGGTCGACATCAGCGCAGCGCGCACCCGTGAGACCACCGAGCCCACCGTGGCGGCCTCGTTGCGGGCAGGCACGACCAGTGACACCGACGTACCCGACGACCGCTTCAGCTCGACCAGCGCGGAGAGCGACCAGTCGCTCCACCGATAGGTCGCGATCCCGGTCACGCCGGACAAGTTAGCCTGCCCCCATGACGTGGTTGGTGACAGGCGGAGCGGGCTACATCGGGTCGCACGTGGTGAAGGCGCTCGTCGACACCGGCGACGACGCGCTCACGCCGGTCGTCGTCGACGACCTCAGCTCCGGCCACGCGGAGTTCGTCCCGGCCGGTGTCGAGCTGGTCAACGCCAGCATCCTCGACCTCGGGACGATGATCGACACCCTCAAGCGCCACGAGGTCACCGGGGTCATCCACCTTGCCGGCTTCAAGTACGCCGGCGTCTCGGTCGAGCGCCCGCTGCACACCTACGCGCAGAACGTCCAGGGCACCGCCACCCTCCTCGAGGCCATGGGCGAGACCGGCGTCGACCGGATGGTCTTCTCCAGCAGCGCCGCGACCTTCGGCACCCCCGACGTCGACCTGGTCACCGAGACGACGCCGACCAGCCCGGAGAGCCCGTACGGCGAGAGCAAACTGATCGGCGAGTGGCTGCTCCGCGACGTGGCCAAGGCGCGCCCCGGCTTCACGCACACGAGCCTGCGTTACTTCAACGTCGTCGGTTCGGGTGGTGAGGGCCTCTACGACTCGAGCCCGCACAACCTCTTCCCGCTGATCTTCCGCGCTCTTGCCGAGGGCAGAACCCCGCGGATCAACGGCGACGACTACGCGACGCCCGACGGCACCTGCGTGCGTGACTACGTCCACGTCAGCGACCTGGCCCACAGCCATGTCGTCGCCGCCCGGCGGCTGGCACAGGGTGACCAGCTCGAGGCCGTCTACAACCTCGGCTCGGGCGACGGTGTCTCCGTCCGCCAGATCATGGATGCGGTCCGTGAGGTCACCGGCATCGACTTCACGCCCGAGGTCGGACCGCGCCGTCCCGGCGACCCCGCTCGGATTGTCGCCACCGGCGAGCTCGCCCGGCGCGACCTGGACTGGGCCATGCGGCACTCGCTCTCCGACATGGTCGCCTCCGCCTGGGCGTCGGCACCGAAGGGCTGAGCTACCCTCCGTTCAGACACAGGGCGTGACCAGGAAACTGACACGTCGTTATACCGATGCTGCTCGGGGGCACTGTGAGTTAGGTCCTAGGGCGGGACTTTTTTCCCTGAGGAAATCTCAGGGAGACATGTCGCTGCCTACAGTGAGACTCGGCGCCCTGGATGCGGGCTGCCGGACAAGTCGAGGGAGCACACGTGACGATTCTGTCGGAGCGCAGAAGCCATCTGGTGGCGAGCGCGCCGAGCCGCGCGCTGCAGGCGCTTCCGGCGACGGCCTTCGTCATGGATACCGGGTTGATCCTGGTTTCAACTATCGTCGCGGTGGTCGGCCGCGCGAAGCTGGACCTCTTCCACGACCCTCACAACATCGCTCACGATGCCAACGTCGTCGCCCCATTCCTCGCGCTGGGCTGGTTGCTGATGCTCGGCGCCATGGGCAGCTACCGGCGTTCCGTCTTCGGTGAGGGGACCGACGAGTTCAAGCGCGTGCTCAACGCCTCCCTCTTCGCCGCCGCGCTGGTGGGCGTGGGCTGCTACCTGATGAAGTTCTCCCTCTCTCGCGGCTTCTTCCTGCTCGCCTTCATCGTCGGCACTGTCCTCCTCCTCGTCGGCAGGTTCCTCCTCCGGCGGGCACTGCACGCCGCGCGAGTCCGCGGCTCCCTCCTGCAGCGGGCTGTGATCGCCGGTGGTCGTGCGCAGATCGATGACGTTGCCAACGTGCTCCGGCGTGAGAAGTGGCTCGGCTACCACCTGGTCGGAGCGCTGGTCTCCGGCGGCGTCGCCGGAACGGAGACCGCCTCCGGCATCCCGATCCTCGGTGACGCCGACAGCCACGACGACGTCACCGGCCTGGACGACGTCGACGTCATCTTCTTCACAGGAGGCTCACAGCGCTCCGCAGCCGACCTGCGCAAGATCGTCTGGGAGCTCGAGAGCCACGACACCCAGCTCGTCATGGCCCCGGCGATGACCGACTTCGCGGCCGAGCGCGTCCGCACGCGTCCCGTCGGCGGCCTCCCGATGATCCACATGGAGTCGCCGCGCTACGAGTTCGCCGGCCGCTGGGCCAAGCGCACCTTCGACCTGATGGGCTCCGGCGTGCTGATCCTGATGTGCGCGCCGATCCTGATCTACGCCGCGCTGGCTGTGAAGCTCCACGACCGCGGTCCCGTCTTCTTCCGACAGACCCGGGTCGGTAAGGACGCCAAGGAGTTCGGTTGCTTCAAGTTCCGGACCATGGTCGTGAACGCTGAGTCCCTGGTCGCAAAACTCCAGGAGGAGCAGGGCGTCGACGCACTGCTCTTCAAGATGAGGAACGACCCGCGCATCACGCGCCCGGGCCGCTGGCTCCGTCGCTTCTCGATCGACGAGCTCCCGCAGCTCTTCAACGTCTTCCTCGGTGACATGAGCCTCGTCGGCCCTCGGCCACAGGTCCCCCGCGAGGTCGCCCTGTACGACGACGCCCTCCGCCGTCGCCTGCACGTCCGTCCGGGCATGACGGGCCTCTGGCAGGTCTCGGGTCGCAACGACCTCTCCGTCGAGGAATCGGTCCGTCTCGACCTCTACTACGTCGACAACTGGTCGATGACGCAGGACCTCTCGATCTTGGCGCGCACCGTCGGCGCTGTCGTCGGCTCCAAGGGCGCTTACTGACCGAGGTAGGCGCGCAGCGCCCCGAGTTGGTCGTCCGGCTGGAATCCGATCGCCTTGATCTTCGACAGGTCGAGCGTCGACTGGAGCGGACGCGGGCTGACCGGCTTGCCCTCCGCCAAGGGGCCTGCGAAGTACTCCTCGGTACTTACACCGATCACGTCGTCGCGGTCACGGCCGAGCAAAGCGAACACCTCGGCGGCGATCTCCCGCCACGACATCGGTTCGCCGTCGTTGGTGACGTTGTAGGTGCCGAACTCGGCCCCCGAGGTCACCAGGTGCCGGATCGCATCCGCCAGCGTCGAGGCGAAGGTGAGGCGCCCGATCTGGTCGGAGACGACAGATGGCGAGACGCCGTTGCCCGCGAGCGTCTGCATCGTGCGGACGAAGTTCTTCCCCTCACCGATCACCCACGACGTGCGCAGGATGTAGTGGCGCGGAGTCGTCGCGACGGCAATGTCGCCAGCGGCCTTGGACTGCCCGTAGACCCCGAGAGGCGACAAGCGCTCATCCTCGGTGTGGGACGCCGCGGTGCCGTCGAACACGTAGTCGCTCGAGACGTGGACCAGGGTGAGGCGGTGCTCGGTCGCCGCCCGAGCGAGCAGGGCCGGCGCGACGGCGTTGGCGGCCCACGAGGTCGCGCGTCCCTCCGGCGTCTCGGCGAGGTCGACCGCGGTGAACGCCGCCGCGTTCAGGACGACCTCGTAGTCACTCCACGGCCACGCCTCGACAGCGGCGGCCGAGGAGATGTCCAACTCGTCCAGATCGACCTGCTCAGCCTCAGGGAAGACGACAGCGAGGGCACGGCCGAGCTGGCCCTTGGCACCGATGATGAGGGTCTTCTTCGGCTTCATCGGCGTGACGTCGCCCAGCAGCGGGTTGTTGCGGTCCTTCTCCGAGATCTCCACCTCGTCCGAGTCCAGCGGGATCGGCCACGGGATGGCCGCGGTCGGGTCGGCGAGGTTGAGCGCGGGGTACGCCGGCCCGGGCTGCCAGTGGTCGTTGACCAGGTAGGAGTAGACGGTGTTGTCCTCGAGCGCCTGGTAGGAGTTGCCGACACCGCGGGGCACGAAGACGGCGGTCTCGGGACCGATTTCGATAGAGAACGTCTGCCTGAAGGAGTCACCCTCACGCATGTCGACCCACGCGGCGAAGACGCGCCCGAAGGCCACGGAGACGAACTTGTCCCACGGCTCGGTGTGAATGCCGCGGGTCGCCCCGCGCGAGGCGTTGAACGACATGTTGTTCTGCACCGGCCCGAAGTCCGGCAGGCCCAGCGCCGTCATCTTCGCGCGCTGCCAGTTCTCCTTGAACCAGCCGCGGGCGTCGCCATGGACGGGCAGCGTGACGACAAGAAGGCCCGGAATCGGCGTCGTGTCGATCTTCACTTCGTTGGTCGAGTTCATCGAGGCCTCAGTGCCCCTTCGCGGCGTACTTCGCCTCGGTCTCGTGCTTGTGCGGACCCCACCAGGCCTGGTTCTCGCGGTACCAGTCGATGGTGTCGGCGATCCCCTGCTCGAAGTCCTGGAAGGACGGCGTCCAGCCGAGCTCCTCACGCAGTTTGGTGGAGTCGATCGCGTAGCGCAGGTCGTGGCCGGGCCGATCCTTGACCCACTCGATGTCCTCGGCGTCGCGACCGAGGTAGGTGTTGATCGCGCGGACGACCTCGACGTTGCTCTTCTCGCCGTCGGCGCCGATCAAGTAGGTCTCACCGATCCGCCCCGTCTCGAGGATCGTGAGGACAGCTGAGGAGTGGTCCTCCGTGTGAATCCAGTCGCGGACGTTGAGGCCATCGCCGTAGAGCCGCGGGCGGCGCCCCTCCAGGATCTCGGTGATCTGACGCGGAATGAACTTCTCCACGTGCTGCCACGGCCCGTAGTTGTTGGAGCAGTTCGAGATCGTCGCCTGCACGCCGAAGCTACGCACCCATGCGCGCACGAGCAGGTCCGAGCCCGCCTTGGTCGAGGAGTACGGCGACGACGGGTTGTACGGCGTCGACTCGGTGAACCGCTCGGGATCATCGAGCTCGAGGTCGCCGTAGACCTCGTCGGTGGAGACGTGATGGAAGCGCTTCTCCCGCTTTCGCACCGCCTCGAGAAGCGTGTAGGTCCCGATGATGTTCGTCTGCAGGAACGGCAGCGGGTCCGACAATGAGTTGTCGTTGTGCGACTCGGCCGCGTAGTGGACGACTGCGTCGACCTCGGCGACCAGCGGGTCGACCGTGGCCGCGTCGGCAATGTCGCCGACGACGAGGTGAATCCGGTCCTTGGGAAGTCCCACAAGAGACTCCTCCGTCGAGGCGTACGTCAGCTTGTCCAACACGGTCACGTGGTCGTCGGTGTGGTTGACGAGGTGGTGGACGAAGTTGGACCCGATGAAGCCGGCGCCGCCGGTCACGAGGATCTTGCGCACGAGGCGCGAGTCTAACGGGGGCGCTCCCTAGGATGGATCGTCGTGAAGGGAATCATCCTCGCCGGTGGCACCGGCTCCCGTCTGCATCCGATCACCCTAGGGGTGAGCAAGCAGCTGATGCCGGTCTACGACAAGCCGATGATCTACTACCCGCTCTCGACGCTGATGCTCGCGGGGATCCGCGACATCCTCATCATCACGACGCCGCACGACGCCGAAGCCTTCTCACGGCTGCTGGGGGACGGCTCGCAGCTCGGAATCAATATCACCTACACCCAGCAGCCGTCGCCCGACGGACTCGCCCAAGCGTTCATCCTCGGTGCCGACCACATCGGCGACGACCGAGTCGGCCTCGTGCTGGGCGACAACATCTTCTACGGAGCCGGCATGGGCACCCAGCTGCGGCGTTTCGAGTCACTCGAGGGCGCGGCAGTCTTCGGATATCGGGTGGCCAACCCGACGGCGTACGGCGTCGTGGAGTTCGACGAGCACAACGTCGCCATCTCCCTTGAGGAGAAACCCGAGAAGCCCAAGAGCAACTACGTCGTGCCGGGACTCTACTTCTACGACAACTCGGTGATCGAGCACGCAGCGGGACTCAAGCCGAGCGCCCGCGGCGAGCTGGAGATCACCGACCTCAACCGGATCTACCTCGAGGCGGGCACCCTCTCCGTCGAAGTGTTGCCCCGCGGCACCGCGTGGCTCGACACCGGAACGGTGGAAGACCTCAACGAGGCGGCCAACTACATCCGCGCCATCGAGCACCGCCAGGGCAACAAGGTCGGCGCACCGGAGGAGATCGCCTGGCGGATGGGCTGGCTCTCTCACGAGGAGCTCGAGCGCCTCGCGCAGCCGCTCGTCAAGAGCGGCTACGGCGCTTATCTGTTGGACCTTCTGAAAGACTAGGCGTCAGCCCGACCGAAGTCGTCCTCGAGGCGGATGATGTCGTCCTCACCGACATACGAGCCGCGCATCACCTCGATGATGACCAGCTCCTCGTCCTGGGCGTTACCGATGCGGTGGGGCACGCCGACAGGGATGTCGATGCACTCACCGACACCTGCTGTGACGGTCGATCCCTCGACCACGCAGGTGGCGTAACCACTCGCGACCACCCAGTGCTCGCCGCGGTGCTCATGAGTCTGATAACTCAAGCGGGACTGGGGCTTCACCCTGATTCGCTTGACCTTGTAGCCGTCGCCCATCGCGAGGACCTCCCAGGTCCCCCACGGCCGCTCGTCGGAGTCGCCGACGTTGTCACCCATCATGCCGGGGAGCCTAACGGCTCAGCGACGCCGGAGTGAGGCCAGCGCCGGACGCACATCGGCCAAGTAGACGAACGCCACAATCGTGAGCGCCAGGTTGACCAAACCGGGGATGTAGACGAACCACTGCAGCACCTGGAGAGCCGCAGCGAAGCCCAGCGTGATCGACCAGCCCTGCTTGTTCCACTTGTCGGCCGCGCGGTAGTGCTCCGGCGTCCAGAGCAGCGAGTTCACGAACGCGTAAAGCTTCACGGCCAGCAGGACGAAATAGACGATCAGCGAGACAAATGAAGGAACGCCCAGCAGATCCATGGAGGGGATCCTACTGAGCGTTCTTCATCGATCTGACGAATCAGGCCGAAGTCAGGCCTTCTTCGCAGCGGCCTTCTTGGCGGGCGCCTTCTTGGCCGTGGTCTTCGCGGGCGCCTTCTTGGCGGGAGCCTTCTTCGCAGTGGTCTTCTTGGCGGGCGTGGTGGTCACGGTCGCCGCGACCTTGACGCCGTCGGTCTTGCGGATCTTGGCGACGACAGCCTCGCCACGCTTCACGAGGGCCGACTCGGTGAGGATCGTCAGCTTGAAGTCCGGCAGCTTCACATCGGGCTTCTTGAACTCGGGCAGCTTGAGCGCAGGAATCCGGACCTCGGGCAGCTTGACCTCCGGCAGCTTGACCTCCGGGAGGGTCACCTTCGGCAGCTTCACCTCGGGGAGGCTGATCTTCGGGAGCTTGACGTCAAGCAGGGTGAACTTCGGCATTGCTATCTCCTTGTGGTTGATGACGACGATCGAGGTGATCGTCATTCAGCGCCAGGAAGGAGGCATAGACATCGAGCAACGACTGCTTCTGCCGCTCGGTGAGCCTCGGATCTCCCAGCACGGCCAGCTCGACTGAGCCGTCCGTCCCAGCCTCGGGCGTGAGGAATCCGGCACGGACATAGAGCGACTCAGCGGAGATCCGCAGAGCCTTGGCGATCTGTTGGAGCACCTCGGCGGACGGCTTGCGCAGTCCACGCTCGATCTGACTGAGATACGGGTTGGAAACCCCAGCCTGATCCGCAAGCTGGCGCAGCGACAGATGCGCTGTGACTCGCTGCTCCTTGAGGTACTCCCCCAGGGCACGCGCCGTCGCGGCGACGGGGATGCCCTTGCTCTTGACCATACGTACCAGTCTGCTTGCCCGGTGCTAACTGTTGCAAGCAGGCCACTGGGCGGCGGTGGTCACACCGAAACAGCGATAAATTAAGGCACGACGGCACGAATCTCGCCGACCGGCACTCCGCCGCCGAGGAGCACGTGCTTGCCGGAGGCGTCCACCTCGTCGCTCTCGACCCCGAGGGAGCGCAGCAGTGCCGCCATCACTACGGGCCGCGCACGGTCGCCGCCGTCGTCGATCTTGAGTGCCGCGGTGCGGCCGTCCGGAAGCGCGACCACATAGACCGCCTCGGCACCGAGCTTCCCGATCGTCCCCGGAAGGGCGGTGAGCAGGCGGAACTCATCGCGTCCCGTCCCAGACACCAGCTCGGGGCGTGAGCGGATGGCGGAGGCGATCTTCCACTCGTCCCCATCGCCCGCGAGTGCGATCGAGCGGAAGGCCTTCGCCAGGCCCACGAGGGACACCGACAGCAGCGGCGCCCCGCAGCCGTCGGTCGTCACCGCCGCCGGCTCCCCCGTGATCCGCTCGAAGCCCTCCTTGATGCCGACCTGGAGCGGGTGATCGTGCTCGAAGTAACCGGACAGCTGCCAGTCACGGGCGACGCAGGTCGCCAGCATCCCGGCGTGCTTGCCACTGCAGTTCTGCGCGATTCGGCTGGGCTTGCGCCCGGCGCGCACCCAGTCGTCGCGCACTGCCGGGTCCAGGGGCCAGTCGACGATGTTGCCCAGCGCCTGCTCCGAGAGCCCGGCCTCGCCCAGCAGTTCACGGACCGCCCTGAGGTGAATCTCCTCCCCCGAGTGCGACGCACACGTAATCGCGAGATGCCCCGGCTCCACCGCAATCGCCCCCAGGCCCAGCCCCAGCATCGCCAGCGCCTGCAGCGGCTTGTTGGCCGAGCGCGGCAGGAAGGCGGCACCAGGATCACCCAACGCGGTCTCGATGTCACCGTCGGCCGAGAGGGTCACCGCTGATCCGTAGTGATGCCCCTCGACGAACCCCGACCGGACGATCTCCGCCAGCACCTCAGCCATGCGCCCACCCTAAGATCAGCCGGGTGCAGCAGATCCACCCGGACCAGTCGACCATCGACGACCTCACCCTTGCCGCCGCTGGGCTCATCGAGGGACCGGTGCCCGGCACCGAAGGTCTCGAGTTAGTCGACGAGGAGGGCGCACCCCTCACGTTGATGCCGATCCCGACCGAACCCCAGCACGTCGCGCTGGTGGGACACCTGCGGGATCGGCGGGCGACGATTGCCGGACTTCCGGAGCGGACGACGGCGCTGCCGATCCGGCCGGACGATCCTCGGCTCCCCGACGTCCTGGCCCGCTTGGGCGATCCCGAAGTCGTCCAGGCAATGCCGAAGCCGAGCGGCGGCCTGGTTGTCTTCTTCACGGGCCTGTCCGGCAGCGGAAAGTCGACGTTGGCGAGGGCACTCATGGAGCGATATGACGCGGAGCAGCGGCTCTACACCTCGCTCGACGGGGACGTCGTACGACGAAATCTGTCGGCCGGGCTGACGTTCTCGAAGGAGGATCGCGAGACGAACATCCGGCGGATTGGATGGGTCGCGGCGGAGATCGCCCGCAACGGCGGCACGGCGGTGTGCAGCCCGATCGCGCCGTTCGATGCGACCCGCAAGGATGTCCGCCGCATGGTAGAAGAGGCCGGCGGACGGTTCGTCCTCGTGCATGTGGCGACGCCGCTATCGGAGTGTGAGCGGCGGGACCGCAAGGGGCTCTATGCCAAGGCGCGGGCGGGTGAGATCCCTGAGTTCACGGGGATCTCGAGTCCGTACGAGGTGCCTGAGGACGCAGACGTCGTCGTCGACACGACGGGCATCACGATCGAGGAGGCACTCGAGCCGGTCGTAGAGGTGCTCGGTGGTTTCGAGGCTCGCTTCGCTCGCACCTCAACCAACGAGGTGAAGCGGTTCAAGATCCTCTTCGTCTGCAGGGCCAACATCTGCCGGAGTGCGTTCATGGAGCTGACCGCGAAGTCGATGCGGCTGGCCGGCCTCGAGTTCGACTCGGCGGGGACGCATGGGTTCGACGGCAGGCCGATGGATGACGAGATGGCGGCGACGCTGGCCACCGCAGACGCGAGCAACTTCCGGAGCAAGCCGATCACCCGCGCGCTTCTGGAGGACGCCGATCTCGTGCTGACGGCTGAGGCGACGCACCGGGCGTACATCCTCGACGACCACCCCGCCCTCTTCCGGAAGGTGCTGACCCTCGGCCAGGCAGCTGCGGCGATCGAGCGGCTGGAGACAGGGGCGGGCCGCGACGGCGTACTCGCGCACCTGGCCACCAATCGGGGGGCCTCCGGCGTGGAGAGCGACGTCGCGGACCCCTACCGACGGGGTCCTGAGGCGGCGCGGGTGTGCGCCGACCAGATCACGCGTCTGTTGAAGGTTGTGCTGCCGGCCTTGGCGTGAGGTTGGGCTCACTGCGGGGCGACGGCATCACAGGGGGCATGACGGGGGGCAGCCCATCAGGGCGCTTCGACGAGTGTCTCTCGAGGTGGGGACAGCGCGATCCCCGTACTTCCTGCGGCAGTCGCGTTTGCGACGCCACTTCCGATACCAGCGCATGGCCGGAAGTCTGCTCCGCGAACGTTAAGCGCGAGGAAAAACGGTCTCGTGGTCTAGACGTGAGCCACGTCGCACTCCGCGAGGGAGCAGAGGTCAGCGACGCGCGAGCGCGCGGCCCACCACAGTGCCGACCCCGAACGAGGTGGCGATCCAGGCGCCTACGGCACCGGCGAGGAGCATCATCATGGCTGCACATTCGGAGCCCGAAGGACCGACCTGAGCGTTTCTGCCGGATATTTGTCTGGAAGACTCCTGCGACCATGGGTGACCTTCTGACGACCGACGCGCTGTCCGTGCTGATCGTGAGCTTCGGTGTCGGCATCGTCGTCGGGCTGACGGGCATGGGCGGCGGCGCCTTGATGACGCCCGCGCTGATCTTCCTCGGCATCAACCCCACCGCCGCGGTGGCCAATGACCTGGTCGCCGCGGGCATCAACAAGTCGGTCGGCGCTGCGGTGCACTGGAGGCAGGGCTCCCCCAACCTCCGGCTGGCGGGCTGGCTGATCGCCGGCTCGGTGCCGTTCGCGTTCGCGGGCGGCTTCATCGTCAAGGCGATGGGGCCCGATCACTCCGACGACACGTTGATGACCCTGATCGGGATCGCCCTGCTCGCCGCGGCCGCGTCCTACACCGGCCGGATCCTCCTCCAGCAGCGCCGGCTCGCAGCCGGCAACGTGACCACGAGCGAGATCACGGTGCGGGCGCTGCCGACGTTCATCGTCGGCGCGGTCGGTGGCCTCCTCGTCGGCATCACCAGCGTGGGCTCGGGATCGCTGATCATGGTGGCGCTCCTGATCCTCTACCCGACCCTCAGCGCGGTCCGACTCGTCGGGACCGACCTGATCCAGGCCGTCCCGCTGGTGCTCAGCGCTGCGGTCGGCCACGTGCTCAACACCGGCGTCGAATGGCACGTGCTCATCCCGCTCATCCTCGGAGGCACGCCCGGCACCTACCTCGGCGCGCGGATCTCGGCATGGATCAACCAGAGCGTGATCCGTCGCGGCATCGTCATCGTGCTGACGCTGACCGGCCTGAAGATGCTCGGCGTCTCCCCCACCTGGGTCGGCATCATCGGTGGCGGCATGCTCCTGCTCGGCCCACTCGTGTGGGGCGGCATCCGCCAACTGGCAGGCCTGCCGGCCTTCGACGAGAACCGATCGGCCTGGAAGGTCGACCGCACCCGCTCCTAGAGCTCGAGGCCGCTGAGGATCTCGAGCACTCGGTCCGCGAGCTCGGGGCGGCAGACGACGAGGTCGGGGAGGTACGGCGACTCGCGGTTGTACTCGAGCTCAGAGCCATCCACGCGGCTGGTGAAGAGCCCGGCTGCGCGCGCGACAGCGACCGGCGCGGCCGAGTCCCACTCGTACTGGCCACCGGCGTGCACGTAGAGGTCGGTCGTCCCGTCGACGACCGAGATGACTTTGACCCCGGCCGAACCCATCGGCACCAGGTCGGCACCCAGGGCCTCCTGCAGCGGCGTCACGAACGCCGGAGGGCGGGAGCGGGAGACGGCCAGGCGCAGCGGCTCGTCGGCTCCCCCGACGGTTGAGGTGCGAGCGGAGCGAGCCTCGAAACCACCGGGCCCCGTGTGAAAGACCTGGTCGCGGGCTGGCAGCGCAACCGCCCCGGCGGTGAGCCCGCGATCCCGCTCCCAGAGAGCGACGTGCACGGCCCAGTCATCCCGAGGCGGCTCGGAGAACTCACGTGTGCCGTCGAGGGGGTCGATGATCCAGACCCGGTCGACCGAGAGGCGCGCAGCGGAGTCCGCAGCCTCCTCCGACAGGACGGCGTCAGTCGGCGCGAAGGCGGAGAGGAGCCCAGCCAGCACTTCCTGGGCCGCCTCGTCGCCGGCGTCCTTCAACTCGGCTCCCTCGAGCCCCGAGGAGGCGCGGACGTGGAGGAGTCGCTCACCGGCCTGCCCGGCGAGCCAGGCAGCGAGATCGTGGTCGGAGGTGAAGTCAGGCACGGACGAACCCTATCGATCCCCCTAGACTCACCTCGTGAAGATCGCCATCGCCGGCACCGGTTACGTGGGACTGAGCAACGCTGTCATCTTCGCGCAGCACCATGAGGTGTGGGCGCTGGACCTCGACGCGGCCAAGGTCGACAAGATCAACAACAAGGTCTCCCCCATCGAGGATGCCGAGCTCGAGGACTACCTCGCCCACAGGGAGCTCAACCTCACCGCGACCCTCGACAAGCAGGCCGCGTACAGCGGAGCCAGCTTCGTCGTCATCGCAACACCGACGGACTATGACCCCAAGTCCAACTACTTCAACACCCGCTCCGTCGAGAGCGTCGTGGCCGACGTACTGGAGATCGAGCCGTCCGCGACGATGGTGATCAAGTCGACGATCCCCGTGGGCTTCACGAAGGAGCTCCGCGACCGCCACCCGGGTGCGCAGATCGTCTTCAGCCCGGAGTTCCTGCGTGAGGGCAAGGCGCTCTACGACAACCTCCACCCGAGCCGGATCGTGGTCGGCTCCGCACACCTCGACGCCGACGGCCAGGCGAAGGGCAAGCAGTTCGCCGAGCTCCTGGTCGAGGGCGCGATCGACAAGGACGTGCCCGTTCTGCTGACGGGCAGCACCGAGGCCGAGGCGATCAAGCTCTTCGCCAACACCTACCTCGCGCTGCGGGTCGCCTACTTCAACGAGCTCGACTCCTATGCCGCGGTGCACGGCCTCGACAGCTCCCAGATCATCGAGGGCGTCGGCCTGGATCCGAGGATCGGCAGCCACTACAACAACCCGAGCTTCGGGTACGGCGGCTACTGCCTGCCCAAGGACACCAAGCAGCTCCAGGCGAACTACGAGAACGTCCCGCAGAACCTGATCAGCGCGATCGTCAGTGCCAACACGACGCGTAAGGACTTCATTGCCGAGGACATCCTGCGCCGCAGGCCGCAGACGGTCGGCGTCTACCGCCTGATCATGAAGGCGGGCAGCGACAACTTCCGGATGAGCTCCATCCAGGGCGTGATGAAGCGGATCAAGGCCAAGGGCGTCGAGGTCGTGATCTACGAGCCCAACCTCCCCGAGGAGAGCTTCTTCAACTCCGAGGTCGTTCGAGATCTCGACGAGTTCAAGTCCCGCAGCGACGTGATCATCGCCAACCGACGTACGGACGTCCTCGACGACGTGTCTCACAAGGTCTACACCCGTGACATCTATGGTCGCGACTGAACGTAGACTCCTGCGGCGATGACATCTACGAACTACAGGCTCTCCCAGCTGGACCAGCTGGAGGCGGAGTCGATCCACATCTTCCGCGAGGTTGCGGCGGAGTTCGAGCGACCCGTGCTGATGTTCAGCGGCGGCAAGGACAGCATCGTGATGATGCGCCTGGCCGAGAAGGCGTTCTATCCCGCGAAGATCCCGTTCCCGGTCCTGCAGGTCGACACCGGCTACGACTTTCCCGAGGTCCTCGAGACCCGCGACCGGTGGGTCTCGCGCCTCGGCGTCAAGCTGATCGTCGCGTCCGTCGAGGAGGCCCTCGAGAAGGGCATCGTCGTCGACGACGGCAAGACGAGCCGCAACCGCCATCAGATCGGCACCCTGCTCCACGCGCTGGAGGAGGGCCAGTTCACGGCCGCCTTCGGCGGTGGCCGCCGCGACGAGGAGAAGGCCCGCGCCAAGGAGCGCGTCTACTCCCACCGTGACGAGTTCGGCCAGTGGGACCCGAAGAACCAGCGCCCCGAGCTCTGGTCGCTCTACAACGGGCGGCTCCACGAGGGCGAGCACATGCGGATCTTCCCGATCTCGAACTGGACCGAGCTCGACATCTGGGACTACATCGGCCGTGAGGGCATCGAGATCCCGTCGATCTACTTCTCCCACCAGCGCCGCGTCTTCGAGCGCGACGGCATGCTCCTCACGGAGAGCGAGTTCAACCCCTGCAGGCCCGGCGAGTTCGCGGAGGAGCGCACCGTCCGGTTCCGCACCGTCGGCGACCTGACGCTCACCGGCTGCGTGGAGTCCACCGCCAGCACCATCGACGAGATCATCGCCGAGGTCGCGACCGCCCGGGTGACCGAGCGCGGCGCGACCCGGGGTGACGACCGCTTCAGCGAGGCGGCCATGGAAGACCGCAAGAAGGAGGGCTACTTCTGATGGCCACCAACACCGTGCTCAGCACCGACATGGACCTCCTGCGCTTCGCCACCGCCGGCTCCGTCGACGACGGCAAGTCCACGCTCATCGGCCGCCTGCTGCTCGACAGCAAGGCGATCTTCGACGACCAGCTCGAGTCCGTGGAGCGCACCAGCGAGGCGAAGGGTCACGACTACACCGACCTCAGCCTGCTGACCGACGGCCTCCGCAGCGAGCGCGAGCAGGGCATCACCATCGATGTCGCCTACCGCTACTTCGCGACACCGAAGCGGAAGTTCATCATCGCCGACACCCCGGGCCACGTGCAGTACACGCGGAACATGGTCACCGGTGCCTCCACGGCCGACCTCGGCCTCGTGCTCGTCGACGCCCGC
Organism: Nocardioides sp. Kera G14; assembly: GCF_020715565.1. Lineage (NCBI taxonomy): Bacteria > Bacillati > Actinomycetota > Actinomycetes > Propionibacteriales > Nocardioidaceae > Nocardioides > Nocardioides sp. Kera G14. The sequence goes on from NZ_CP085839.1 coordinate 2,788,497, forward strand.
CACGGGCTCACCGAGCAGAGCCGCCGCCACGCCGTCCTGCTGTCGATGCTGCGCGTCCCCCACCTCGTGCTCTGCATCAACAAGATGGACCTCGTCGACTTCGACGAGAAGGTCTACGAGCAGATCAAGAGTGACTTCACCGCCTTCGCGACCAAGCTCAACGTGCCAGACCTCGAGGTCATCCCGATCAGCGCGCTGGCCGGCGACAACGTCGTCGAGCGCAGCACGAACATGGACTGGTACAGCGGCCCGACGCTCATCCACCACCTCGAGAACGTCCACGTCGCCTCCGACCGCGACCTCGTCGACGTGCGCTTCCCCGTGCAGTACGTCGTGCGCCCGAAGTCCGACGAGCACCACGACTACCGCGGCTACGCGGGCCAGGTGGCCGGCGGCGTCCTTCGTCCGGGTGATGAGGTCATCGTGCTGCCCTCCGGCATGACGAGCACGATCGAGGCGATCGACCTCTTCGACAAGCAGGTCGAGCAGGCCTTCCCGCCGATGTCGGTGACGATCCGGCTCAAGGATGACGTCGACGTCAGCCGCGGCGACATGATCGCCCGGGTCAACAACGCTCCCGAGGCGACCCAGGACATCGACGCCATGGTCTGCTGGATGACGACGAAGCCGCTGCAGCCCCGGCAGAAGCTGGCGATCAAGCACACCACCCGCAGCGCCCGCGCGCTGGTCAAGGACGTGCAGTACCGCCTCGACGTCAACACCCTCCACCGCGACCAGGACACCCATGAGCTCGGCCTCAACGAGATCGGTCGCGTCCAGCTGCGCACCACCCTGCCGCTGCTGGCCGACCCCTACTCGAAGAACCGCACCACGGGCTCGTTCATCCTGATCGACGAGGCCACCGGCGTCACCGTCGGTGCCGGGATGATCAACGGCTGAGCGCTACCCTCACGCAGTGCCGCTTCGCATCCTCGCCGCCGCGACGCTGATGGTCTGCGCAACCGTCATGGCGGTGTATGGCGTCGCCGGCACGTCGCGCCTGTCCGGGCCAGTCCTCTTCGGCCTCTCCGCAACACATGGCGTCCACGTCGACGACCTCCTGATCGCCGGCTGCTGGTCCGTCACGCTATTCATCGCAAGCGTCATCGTCCTGGGCCGCCGCTGAGCAGGTGGAGGGCGGGCGCGCTCATCCCAGCGCGGCCACGAAGTCGCGGACCGTCTCCTCGAGACTGATCCGCGGTGCCCAGCCCGTCAGCGAGTGCAACAGCGAGGAGTCACCGCTGATCTCCGCAGGATCGTTCGGTCGGACCCGAGCTTGGTCGACCTCGACCGAAACGTCCGACCCGGGCATCGCAAGCAGAACGGACTCGAGGATCGATCGACCGGAGACAGCAGCTCCTGAACATACATTGACGATCTCGGCGTCGACGGACGGAGCCTCCAACAGCAGCCGGTAAGCCCGCACGACGTCGCGTACGTCGGTGTAGTCGCGCCGCGTGTCGAGGTTTCCGACCGTCACAGCCCCGCCGGACTTACGCGCGGCGGTCACCGAGCCGACCAGGTCGGGCAACAGAAAGCCCACCCCCTGCCCCGGCCCGATGTGGTTGAACGGCCGCACCGTCACGACGTCGAGTCCCCGACGCCGGTAGTAGGAAGCCTGCAACTCCGTGAGGAGTTTGGAGACGACGTAGGGCGAGGACGCGACGGTCGGCGCGGATTCAGCGATCCCGGTGCCAGGTGCGTAGACCGCACCCGTCGAGACATTGAGCAGGCGGACAGGCCTACCGCCGACGAGCAGCGCCTCACAGAGCGACGTGACGGGAGCGCTGTTCGCCTCGAGATAACGCTGGGGAGCGTCGAAGGATGGACCTACTGCCGCCAGGGCCGCGAGGTGGACGACCGCGTCAACGTGACCCACCTCCGCGGCCGGCCAGCCTTCGATCAAGTCGGCCCGGACATACCCGGAGGCGCCCTCCGGCCCCTCCGGCTCTCGACCGACCCCGAGGACCTCGTGACCAGCGCCCACCAGCTCGTGGGTTAGGTGCCGACCGACGAACCCGCTCGCGCCGGTGACGGCTACCCTCATCGATTCGGATCCGTGACCTTCAAGTCGTGCTGCACCATCCGGGAGACCAAGCCCGGGAAGTCCACGTCGCGCTTCCAGCCGAGGTCCGTCTCGGCCTTGGTCGGGTCGCCGAGGAGGATGTCCACCTCGGCGGGACGCATGAACTCAGGGTTCTGCTGAACGTAGGGACGCCAGTCATCGACGCCGATCTCCTCGAACGCGAGGGTCAGGAACTCCTCGATGGAGTGGGTCTCGCCGGTCGCGAGCACGAAGTCGTCGGCCTCGTCGTGCTGCAACATCTGCCACATGCCACGGACATAGTCGCCCGCGTAGCCCCAGTCGCGCTTCGGCCACAGGTCTCCGAGCTCGATGTGGTCTTGCAGCCCGTGGTGGATGCGCGCCACGGCGTCGGTGATCTTGCGGGTCACGAACTCGACTCCGCGGCGCTCGCCCTCGTGGTTGAAGAGGATGCCGCACGCGACGAACATGCCGTAGGACTCTCGGTAGTTCTTGGCGATCCAGTGCGCATAGAGCTTGGCCACGCCGTACGGACTGCGTGGGTGGAACAAAGACATTTCGTTGTAACCCTTGCCGGGCCGGTTGTAGTCAAGGCCACCGAACATCTCCGAGGTCGAAGCTTGGTAGAACCGCACCTCCTCCGCACGTCCCGTCTGGCGAATCGCTTCGAGGAGGTTCAGCACGCCCTTGGCTGTGATGTCAGCAGTCAGTTGCGGATTGCGGAAGGAGTAACCGACGTGGCTGATCGCACCGAGGTTGTAAACCTCGTCGGCGTCGGAGGTCTTGAGAGCCCCCAAGAGCGAGCTCGGGTCGGTGAGATCTGCTTCGACAAGGTGGACGAACGGAAACTCCGCGACGAAGGCCTCCCTTCGAGCGTTCCGCTGGCCCCGGATCAATCCGAAGACCTCGTAACCCTTCTCATTCAGCAACTCGGACAGGTGCTGGCCGTCCTGGCCCGTGATGCCCGTGATAAGAGCCCGCTTCGATGTCATGGAGGGATGATAGCGACGCAGCGCGCGTGGCATGAGGTTGCATCGAGCGCCGAGTGGTCTTCTTCACATACTCCCACCGAGCGCGCCATGGGGATACCGGACCGCTAGGCTCCCTTATCGGCAAGCGACCGTTCGGCGGAGGGGGGAAGGTGGGAGCGACCACGTGGCAGATTGCGCTCGCCATGATCACTCTTCTGTGCTGGACCTTGGTCATTTACCCCTACGCTCTTTACCCCTTCATCCTTCGTCTCCTTCCCCGAGCCGACATCCAGCCATCCGGCGTGCTCCCGTCGACTGTGACACTGCAGTTCTGTGCCTTCAACGAGGGCGCCGTGCTCCAGGAGAAGCTTGACAACATCGAGGTCCTCAAGGAACGGCACCCCGGTCTGGAGGTGCTGGCCTACGACGACGGCTCGACCGATCACACCCGCGACATGCTCGCCTCCCGGCCCGACCTGCTCCAGGTCATCGACGGCGCCGGCCGCACCGGCAAGGCGCATGGCATGAAGCGGCTTGCCGCGATGGCCACCGGAGACATCCTCGTCTTCACCGATGCCAACGTCCTCCTGCAGGACGATGCGATCGACCGGCTGCTCGCCTGGTACGAGGACCCCGAGGTAGGCGGCGTGTGCGGGACGTTGCGTTACATCAACCCGGGTGAGAGCGCGACCGCCTCGGTGGGGGGCGCCTACTGGCGGCTCGAGGAGAAGCTGAAAGCGCTCGAGTCTCGCACCGGCAACGTGATGGGCGCCGACGGCTCCATCTTCTCCTTGCGCCGCGAGCTGTACCCGAGCTTTCCCGACACAGTCCTCGACGACCTTACGGTGTCGATGGCCTCCGTCTTCGCGGGTAGGCGCCTTCTGAAGGTCGATGACGTTGTCGCGTTCGAGCGTCTGGTCTCCGGAAGACAGGACGAATTCGCTCGCAAGGTGCGCATCGCCGCCCGCGCCTTCCACACCCACCTCTACCTCCGACCGCAACTGCGGGCGATGGGCAGGCTCGACAAGTTCAAGTACCGCTCGCGAAAGCTGGTCCGCTGGTTCGGGGGACTCTTCCTCATTGTGGGAGCCCTCTCCGCGTTCCTCCTCGCTGCCACATTCTCGCCCTGGGCGGGACTCGGGTTCGCCGTGGTTCTGGCAGCAGCGGCATTCGCGGGCTCGCGCATCCACAACGGGCCGGCCGGCCTTGTCACGGAGACCGTGCTGGCTCTGCTCGCCACGCTCATCGGCGTCCTGAAGGCGGCGCGGGGGCAGACTTTCGTCACCTGGTCGCCGGCGAAGTCACGATAGGGTTTAGAGTGCCCACTTCCGAGCGGCGGCCGCGCGTTCTTTACCTGAGCCAGGTGTTTCCCTACCCTCCCGCCGTGGCCGGAGACGCGGTCTACAGCCAAGGGATCATCGAAGCGTGGTCGGCCTTCGCTGACCTGACGGTGCTCTGCGCCGACAGCGGTGCTGACCCCTCGGTCGGCACCGACGAGGTCGCGTGGCACATCGTCGGTCCCCAGCGCTCGGGCCGCGCGGCCTCGGTGCCGTCGCGCTTCCCGCTGATCGCGTGGAAGGGCGCCACACGCCAGTATCGGAAGAAGCTCGGCGAGTTGCTGCAGGATCCCGGTTGGGACGCCATCGTGCTCGACAACCTCGGGCTCACCCACGCACTGCCGAAGGCCGAGGCGTACCGCCGGCAGCATCCCGATACGCGGATCGTCTACGTCTCCATCGAGTGGGAGTATCCCACTCGCGCCGGCAAGTACGACTCATACCAGATGAGCAGGGTGAAGCGGTTCGCCGCGACGCTGGACCTGGCCAAGGTCCGACGCTGGGAGGAGGCGCTGATCAGGCGCAGTGACATTGTCACCGTGATCAACCCCTCCGATCTGGAGCCGTTCCGGCGGATCGACGCCTCCCGGAAGTACCTCACCGTCCTGCCCGGCTACTCGGGCCCGGTGGCGGCCGACCGCGACATCACCGATGCCGTTCCTCGCCGCGTGCTGATCCTCGGAGGCCGCCGCCCGGAGCAGAAGCAGCAGGTTCTGCTCGACTGGCTCGCCGTAAGCAACGAGGCGATCAGTACCGCTGGGATCGAGGTGGTGGTCGTCGGCGACATCCCCGACGACCTGCGCACTCGCGTCGAGAGCACCTACCCCGACGTCGTCGTACTGGGATTCACCGACCATCTCGATGAGCTCATCGCAGAGGCGCGAGCGGGCCTGATCGTCGATACGCTCGGCAGTGGCTTCAAGCTCAGGCTCCTCTCCCACGTCTTCCAGCGCCTGCCGATCGTCGGCCTCAGCGATGCAATCGACGGCCTCCCCACGCCCGAGGGCGAGGGATACCTGGCGGCCCCGACGCTCGTCGAGCTCGTCGAGCTCGTCTGCCAGGCAGTCGACAGGCCAGAGCAGCTCGACGCCGTCCAGAAGCGCGCCTTCACAGACTGTGACTCGCAGTTCTCGTGGGCCCAGCGCGGTGAGTTGCTCGCCTCGCTGCTCGACCCGACCGCAGAAGACAACTTGGTGTAACAGTGCACGAGGAAGGTGAACAACCATGAAGGTGGTCATTCTCGCCGGCGGCTTGGGAACGCGCCTCGCCGAAGAGACGTCCGTCCGACCGAAGCCCATGGTGGAGGTGGGCGGGTTCCCCATCCTCTGGCACATCATGAAGATGTACTCCGCCCACGGGCTGAATGACTTCGTCGTCTGCCTCGGCTACAAGGGCTACTACATCAAGGAGTACTTCGTGAACTACGCGATGCACAACTCCTCGATCGAGGTCGACATCAAGAACCGATCGGTCAGCTATCTCACTGAAGGGGACCTCCCTAACTGGAAGATCCAGCTCATCGACACCGGTGCCGAATCCCTCACCGGCGGGCGGCTCAAACGCGTCCGGCCCTACCTCCCCGATGATGAGCCGTTCTGCATGACGTACGGCGACGGCGTGGCCGACGTAGACCTGACAGCTCTGATCGCCTTCCACAAGGAGCACGGACTGGACGCGACCCTGACCGCGGTCCGTCCGTCGGGCCGATTCGGCTCGACCGTGATCACCGACGGACGGGTGCAGAAGTTCGAAGAGAAGCCGGCCGGCGACGGCGCTCAGATCAACGGCGGATTCTTTGTGCTCCAGCCGCACGTTCTCGATCGGATCGAGGGTGACCACACGATCTGGGAGCGCGAGCCACTCGAGGGGCTGGCCCAGGACGGCCAGCTCGCCGCCTTCGAACACAACGGCTTCTGGCAGCCGATGGACACCCTGCGGGACAAGATGCACCTGGAGGAACTGTGGACCGAGGGCGACGCTCCCTGGAAGATCTGGGACTGAGCATGCCGACTCGAGAATTCTGGGCCGGCCAGCGCGTCTTCCTTACCGGCCACACCGGCTTCAAGGGGAGCTGGGCCTCCCGCTGGTTGTCGAAGCTGGGCGCGACGCAGACCGGCTACGCCCTGGCGCCCGACTCCGAGCCGGCGTTGTTCCCGCTCCTGGACACACCGGGCCTGACCTCGGTGATCGGCGACATCCGCGACCCCGAGCCGTTGGCGGCCGCGGTCGCGGCCTGCGACCCGACCATTGCGATCCACATGGCGGCCCAGCCGCTGGTGCGGCTCTCCTACCGCGAGCCGGCTGCGACGTACGCCACGAACGTGATGGGTACGCTCAATGTGCTGGAGGCGCTCCGCCACCACGCCCCGAGCCTCAAGGCCGTGCTTGTCATCACCACCGACAAGGTGTACGCGAATGACAACTCGGGTCATGCCTTCGTCGAGGAGGACCGCCTCGGTGGGCACGACCCGTATTCGAGTTCGAAGGCAGCGTGCGAGGAGGTCGTCTCCTCCTATCGCCAGAGCTTCTACGACGAGAAGGGTGTCCGCCTCGCTACGGCGCGTGCTGGCAATGTCATCGGTGGCGGCGACTGGTCGGAGGACCGACTCATCCCCGACATCTGGCGCGCCATGGATCGAGGTGAGGCCGTTGTTCTCCGCAACCCGGACTCCGTCCGCCCCTGGCAGCACGTACTCGACCCGGTCAGCGGCTATCTCGACTATGTCGAAGCCATGACCACCGATCAGTGGGCCACGCTGCCCCGGGCGCTCAACTTCGCCCCTGTGCCCGACAGTCCCATGACGGTCCGCGAGGTCACGGAATCGCTGGGTGACGCCATGGGGATCGAGCACCCGTGGCTCCTTGCGGAGGGCGCCCAGCCCGTCGAGATGAAGCTCCTGACTCTGGACGCATCGCTGGCTAATCGGGCCATCGGATGGCGCCCGCGGCTCACCGGTCGCGAGGCAGTCGAGTGGACCGCCGACTGGATCCGGGCCACCCGCGGCGGCGAGTCCGCGGAGGCGGCGGTCGACGCACAGATCCGGCAGTACGAAGAGCTCCTGAGCACCGACCAGTTGGGAGTTTCCCAGTGAAGTTCACCGAGACCAGCCTTCCGGGCGTCTTCACCATTGATCTAGAGCCCAGGGGCGACGACCGAGGCTTCTTCGCCCGGATGTACGACGTCGGCGAGTTCGCTGAGCACGGCCTAGAGACGGACTACGTTCAGTTCAACACCTCATTCAGCCGGATCAAGCACACCTTCCGCGGCATGCATTACCAGCTCGGTGCGAGCGCCGAAGTGAAGGTGGTCAAGGTCATCCGCGGTGAGCTCGTGGACTTCGTCCTCGACCTGCGGGACGGCTCTCCGACCTTCGGGCAATGGACCTCCGTGACTCTCTCGGCAGAGAACCGGACGATGATCTACATCCCTCGCGGCTGCGCACACGGCTTCATGTCGATGACCGAGGACGTCGAGATGCAGTACTTCGTGTCGAACTACTACGACCCTGCGGCCGAGCGCTGTGTGCGGTGGAACGATCCCATGTTCGATGTGACCCTTCCTGCCAAGCCGGCGATCATCTCCGACAAGGACGCCGGCGCCCCGGACTTCGATCCGGTGTGGCACTTGGGCCGAGAGTCCTGACGCCATGCGCATTGCCCTGACTGGGTCCTCCGGCCTCATCGGGTCGGCCATGGCCCGCCATCTCTCTTCCGAACATGAGGTGATCACCCTCGGCCGCCGCGCCACAGCGGATATCCAGGTGGACCTTTCCGACCCCAGTGCCGTTGCCGCACTCGACCTTGGCGAGGTGAACGCGCTCGTCCACTGTGCAGGCGTGGTCGACGAGGACTTCCGCGACCATCCCGAAGCGGCCCTGCGGATGGCGGTGTTCGGCGCCGACGCCCTGGTCAAGGCAGCCGTCGCCTCTGGCGCGACCCACCTCGTCTACGTCTCCTCGGCGCACTCCTACGGTCCCTTCGTGGGAAAGGTCGACGAGTCGACACCTATCAACCCTGTCTCCGACTACGCCATCGCCCACTTCGCCACCGAGCAGGTCTTCCGGCGGCAGGTAAAGGAGGGCGTCGCAGGCGTTGCCTTGCGACCGTGTGCTGTCTTCGGCGATCTCCCCGACGCGAGCCAGTTCCGCCGCTGGTCGCTCATCCCGTTCTCGTTCGCCCGCGATGCAGTGCGCGACCACACGATCGTGATCAGGTCGACCGGTGAGCAGCGGCGGAACTATGTCGGCACAGAGGACATCGCCGCCTGCGGCACCCGCTGGCTCGGGAGCAACGCGGGCGGGTGGGGAGCCCTCAATCCGCTGGGGCAGCTCTCAGCGACGGTCTACGAGTTCGCCGAGCTCTGCGCCTCGCTCTCTGAGGAGCTCACCGGCATCCCTTGCGCGATCACACGCATGCCGCCCAGCGGCCGCACGGCGGGCGACGACTTCGAGTACACCAGTCTTTCGGCCATCACCGACGGGACCCAGAGCGTGAGCGACACCACGAGGCGCCTGATGCAGGCCCTCCTGCAGGAGGTGTGAGCGACCGGTGCCCCGCCTGACCGTTGGACTCATCACCTACAACGGCGCCGCGCACATCCGGCGCGCCGTGGACAGCATCTTGGCCCAGACGTTCACCGACCTGGAGCTGCTCATCTTCGACAACGCCTCCACCGACGGGACGAGCGAGATCTGCGAGGAGTACGCCTCCGCGGATCCTCGTGTGCGCCATGTGCGTCATCCCGAGACGATCCCGCAGAGCGCCAACTTCCGGGGTGTGCTGCTCGCCGCCGAGACCGAGCTCTTCATGTGGGCGACCGATGACGACGTACGCGGGCCGAGCTTCGCCGCGGACTGCATCGAGGCCCTCGACGCCCATCCCGACGCCGCCTTGGCCTGTACCGAGGCAGAGTTCCTCTCCCCCGACGGTTCCCGTGAGCGCGCGAGGGGGACCTTCACCATCACCGGCACGCCGACCGACCGCGTGAGGGCCTACTTCCTGAATCCGCGGGACAGCTGCCGCCTCTTCGGTGTCTACCGGACCGAGCGCCTGAAGCGCGCCTACCCGGCGGACGTAAACGTCTTCGGCTACGACTGGCTGGTCGTCGGCCTCGCCATGCTCGAGGGCGACAGCATCGAGGTACCCAGCGTCGAACTGGTCCGCACGGCCAACCCGCCAGGAAAGTACTTCGAGCGATACGACCGCCACTTCGTGCGGGAGCCCGGCCTCATCGGTCGCGCCTCCTACCTGTTGCCACTGCTGCCGTTGACTCGCGCACTCAAGACCTACCTTCCGCGACGAGCGTGGCGCGCTGTCCGTTGGCGGCTCCTGCGCCTCAACCTCCACCAGTCACTGATGCTCGTAAGGTGGAAATACCCCAGGTCCGGCGGCGCCTTCAATGCTGTACGCCGCATCGATCGCGCTCTTCGACGTAAGGATCGTGGTCGCCATGATGCGTGACACGCTGGAATCTAGGTTCACAGCCCGCAACGGCCTCAACCTCTTTCGAATCATCTTGGCCACTGGCGTGATCTTCACGCACTCATATCCGCTGACCGGAGACGTCATCGGCTCAGCGCCGCTACGGCAGTTCGCCGGATCCTTCTCAGTCGACGGTTTCTTCGCGATCTCGGGCTTTCTGATTACCATGAGTTGGATGCGGCGCCCGGATTGGCGGGACTATCTTCGATCCAGAACGCTTCGTATCTTTCCTGGGTTCTACGTCTGTCTCCTCGCGACAGTCTTGGTGCTCGCGCCGCTTGGCATCCTCGTCGGAGCAGGAACGTGGCCCTCCGGATATCCGGATTCGGGGGTCACCTATCTCCTCAAGAACTCATTACTGTATATCGGGCAACTGAAGATCGCCGGGACGCCCGACGCCGTACCCTATCCGGAAGCATGGAACGGGTCCTTGTGGACGCTCTTTTGGGAATTCCTCTGCTACTTAGCCGTTCTCGCCCTCGGAATGTTGGGACTGCTGCGCAAACGCTCCTTCATGGTCGCTGCGTTCGTTGCGATGCTCGTTCTGGTCGGGATCGTGATCGTGCTGCACATCGACAGCTGGTGGGTGACGAACACCGCCCGGTTCGGGACCATGTTCCTGGCCGGCTGCCTGGTCTTTCTCTTCCGAAGTCGAATCCCAGTGAGACTGCCACTCGTGCTAGGCGCCTTCGCCATCGTCGCAGCATCAATGCTACTGCCGGACTACCGCGTGGTCGGCGCCCTTCCTTTCGCCTACGGACTCATATGCGCAAGCACGTACGTCACGTCGCCGCGACTGGAGTTCCGTCGCAACGATTGGTCGTACGGCGTGTACATCTACGCCTTTCCAGTGCAGCAAATTCTCGCTGGCACATCGATAGGAGACCTCCCGCCCCTTATCTTCGGAGTTGTCGCGTTCCTCGCGACCCTCCCTCTCGCAGCCGGCTCTTGGTACCTGATCGAACGCCCAGCTTTGAAGTTGCGCCACCGAAGATCCACAGCTCGTCACGTCGGGATGAATCCATCGGAATCTCGTGCCGTGAGAGGACCAAGTAGATGAGAGAGGCGTTTCGACCTCGTGCATGGGCTGGCAGCATCACGGGGCCGATGACCGGCAGCGAAGAAGAAAGGGCCAAAGGCCGTAACTTCCGCATCCTCGCCGCCTCCGTTGTCAGCATCTTGGCCAAAGTCGTCGCGGTGGGAACGACGCTCATTACAGTCCCTCTGACGCTGCACTACCTTGGGACCGAGCGGTACGGGCTGTGGATGACAGTGACAACATTTACCGCCATGCTTACTTTTGCCGACTTGGGGCTGGGAAGCGGGCTCCTCTCCGCGGTCTCCCGGGCTCACGGCAGGGAGGACGTGGCGGAGATCCGCGGCTACATCTCCAGTGCGGTCGTCATGCTCACCGGCATCGCCATTGCCTTGCTAGCGATCTTCTTCTCGGCTTACGCCTCGATAAGTTGGGCGTCATTTTTCAACGTGAAATCTGCGGAAGCCTCATCCGAAGCCGGACCGAGTGTCGCAGTCTTCGTCATCTGCTTCGGTGCCTCCCTCCCTGTCACCGTGGTTCAGCGCGTACAAATGGGACTGCAACTGGGATTTATCGCTAGTTTCTGGCAGTGCGTTTCAAGTCTCGCAACCTTACTTTCTGTCCTTGTCGCGATCTATTTGAGAGCCGACCTGCCGGTGTTGGTGGCGGCTTTAGTGGGAACCCCTGTGTTCGTAGGGTTCATAAATACAATTCTATTTTTTCTAAAGAACTCTGAATTTTCACCCGCTTTGAAACTCTTCTCGAAGACTCAGTGTCGCCAGCTATTTTCAATCGGATTCCTCTTTCTCATACTTCAGGTCTCAGTTTCAGCAACATTCCTTTCTGATAATTTTGTCATCGCCCGCTTGCTTGGAAGCGATAACGTTGCAAGTTTTTCGATCCCCGACCGAATGTTTTCCACCGCCTCGATTTTAGTCTCCTTGGCGGCTCTACCATTGTGGCCCGCGTTCGGCGAAGCGATGGTGCGCGGCGATCATGCATGGGCTAAACGAGCCCTGAGGCGCGCGACATGGGCCTCACTCGCCTTCTCCGGAGTCATGTGCAGCCTGCTCTTATTGCTCGCCCACCCGCTCGTCCGCCTCTGGATTGGAAAAGACTTGGATGTTCCGTTCGCTCTGCTGGCAGGCCTTGCGCTTTGGCGCGTCGTCGATTCGACCGCGAGCGCAGCTGCAATGTACCTCAACGGGATGCACGCCATCGGCTTTCAAGTCACGATTGCCATCGCTACAGGGATCGTTTCTCTAGCGTCCAAGATCCTATTAATCCCTCACCTGGGATTGGCCGTCACTCCATGGTGTACCGTGATTGCATACATCGCGTTCGCGGGGATTCCTACACTTGTCTATCTCCGACGAAACACGGAGCGGAGGCAATCTAATGTCTTTTAATCCTATGAATTGGCTGCGACACGGCGTTAATTTGTTCTACAAATTTGCCATCCGGAGGGCGACCAATATAGATATTCACCCAAGCGCCCGGTTATCCTTCCGACGGCTTGCCCGGCTCAAGGGGTGTACTGTGTCCATCGGCGAAGGCACAATATTCGGCGGGTGGATTGCCTCGGATAGGGCAGGTAGCGAAGTTAAGATCGGCACGAACACATACGTCGGAAGTTCCCGAATAGTTTGCGCCTCTTCTGTGACTATCGGAAACGACGTCCTCATTTCGTGGGGCTGCACGCTCGACGATCACCACTCACATGCTGTCAGGTGGGCACATCGGAGCCTTGACGTCCGGGACGAATACAGAGGTCGTCCCAAGGACTGGACCAACGTCAAAGTCGCGCCGATCGTCGTAAACGATAAGGCTTGGATCGGATTCAATTCGATCATTCTCGCCGGCGTCACGATCGGGGAGGGTGCGGTAATCGGCGCGGGAAGCGTGGTGACAAGGGACGTTCCGCCCTACACGATCGTTGGAGGAAATCCGGCCCGCGTCATACGAGAGATCGAAGAGACCGACTGATACAGAACCTCCGTCCTCAGACGGAATCAATGATATCGGCAAACTCACTGCCGAAACGGGCAATCCGCTCCGGCAATTCCCTTTCTGCCCTCTCGCGTAGTTCTCGGCGACGCTCCTGATCATCGGACTGAAGCAGCAGAAGCTCAAGCTTGTCCGCCAGAGAAGCCGCATTCCCAGCACTGAAGTAGGTTCCCAACGTGGGGGCCTGCTCCGCGTGTACCTCGATGTCCGAAAGTACAATCGGTATCCCGAGCGATTTGCTCTCTTCAACCGAAGTACTCCAGCCCTCGAAGTCGGAAGGGTTGAGAATCGCCTGCGCATTCCGCATGAGCGCGACGAGATCTGACAGACTCACGGCGCCAAGTGCCTTGAAATTCCCGTCCAGCCCGTGCGCGCTGACACGCGCCATCAACGACCGGAAGTAGTCGGGGTTGCGGTAATCCGCAGTTGAGCCAGTGGCGACCACCAGTGGATTGAAACCGCGGTCCTTCATCTGCTCCAACGCGTCCAGCACAAGGTCATGCCGCTTGTGCCGCCAGAACTGATTTGGCAGATGAAAGTATGGGCCCTCAAGGTCGTATCTATTCCGCAGTGTGACGGCCTCGGTCTCGGCGATGTCATCGCCGAACCAGGAAACAAATCGCAAGACACGCGCCTTCTCGGCGTTTCCGGGCGCGAATCTGTCGAAGTCGTCCCTCGCCGAGTAACTGCTCAGCACGATCGCTTGGCTGTCGCGAACCAACCGCTTGAAGTATCCGTCACGCTTCTTCCGTTCCTCGGTCGGGAAATGATCAGGCATACGCACGTGCTGGAAGTCTGGTATCCAGCTAATCGTTGGGACGGAACTCCGCGTTCCGATGGCGACGGTATGGAACATCACGTCGATTCCGTTGCGAGAGAGAAGGCGCTCGACGGCGATATTGCGCCCGAGCAACGCGCGGGATCCCTTGCCAACTAAACCCCCCAGACCCGAGAAAATCGCCGGGTCGAAACGAATCACTTCCGCATCGGGAAATCCCGAAGGCATACTAGCGTCCGTCGGGAGGAAGCAGACAGGGGTGATCCGATCGGCGGCGCCGGCATAGATGGCGGACACCAAGTTACGTCGGTAACTGATGCCCCCCTGCCAACCATTACCCGGATCAAGGAAGACTGCGACGCGCTTCACAGATCTAATCCTTGGAACCACTGGGCATACTCCGCAACTCCGTCCGAGAAGCTACGCTCCGGTCGCCATCCCAACTCGGCAGCTTGGGTGATGTCGGCGATAAACCGTGAAGGGTTACCACTACGAGCCACCCCAGTGAACTCAGGTGGTGGACACTTGGGCAATACTTGAGCCAGCGCCTCGACCACTGTTCGGATCTTTAAGCCTACTCCGGACGCGCCGTTGACAAGTGGAGCGGACGTTGAAGCGCAATCCGCTGAACTGACAATCAATCTTGCCGCGTCATCGACGTGAATCCAATCGCGTACCTCTTCCCCCGTGCCGCCGAAAGCGAATTCACCACGCTTCCATTTGCCGCACGCGTCCCACAGCAGTTGCTTGCGCAGGCCGACGCCGTAGACGGAGAACAGACGGACGATCGAGGCGGTCACTCCAAAATGCTCGGCATACTCGCGACAAACGTCTTCCGCGAGCTTCTTGTGGACTCCATACGGCGAGATGGGCTTCAGGGTGCTGTCGATCCGGATCGGAAGATCCGCGGCGTCACCGTAGACCGCGGCACTTGAGGTCAGGACCAGCCGACAGTCTGGAGCATCAGCACGAATGAATTCCAACAAATCCGCGGTGGAGTCGACGGTTCTCTTGAAGTCGTTCCATGGGCGCGTCATCGAGTGGCCAACGTCGCTTCCTCCCGCGCAGTGGATAATAACGTCCGGAAGGCTATCCAAGTCGCGGAGTGCGTCCAGCGACACCGTCGCCTCGCGCCACGATTTGAGGCCCCAATCGCTCTGTTCCTGCCGCGTCCAAGACCCATGGCCGATGCCAGCAACCCTATGTCCACGGCTCGCGGCCTCGCGGGCAACGTGACGGCCGATGAATCCGTATGCGCCGGTTACCAACACGGTCGTCATTCGCACCACTTCATTTCCATGGAGCCGGCCTTTCGCTATCGTCGGTGCGGGCAGTTCGGTACCCGCCGGTATGCATGCTATCGGTCGACACTTTGCGCCGGCGGGAGTCCATCCTGCCGAATCGCGTTCATCCGCATCGAAACCTAGCCACGAGCAGTTCCGACTATCCGAGCTGGGTTTCCCACCACGATCGCATACGGGGGCACGTCCTTCGTGACAACTGCGTGTGCGCCCACGACGGCTCCTCGGCCAACCGTGACACCCTTCATGACAGCCGCACCGAACCCGATCCAAGCATCATCTTCGATAATCACGGGCGCCGAAGGAACGTTGGGAAGTGAGGTGGGGTGCCCGATTTCCGAGAACATACTGTCAAAGTGATCCCGCCGGTCGGCGACGGAGAGCGAGTGCGAAATTGTGTCATGTATGTTCGCGTCGTGCGAGATGAGGACGTTGTTTCCGACCGTGACCATCTCTGCCGACCAGATCCGCGAGTTTTTTCCCATGAAGCACCTCTCGCCCATCTTGATTTTCCCGCCGTGCCCGAACGTGTTTAGTTGGCCTGCCACGATACTCCCGGCCCCTACGTAGATGTTGGCTTTGCCTCGGGGATTATGGATCTCGCTGGCTGCGAGCAAGCGCGCACCAGGTCCAAGGGTGCAGTGACTTGCCTTCCGCTTGAAGGCGACGTGTTGCCCGATTTTAGTGGGAAGGTCGTATATCGCCAGCATCAACTTTACTAGTTTTCTAATCATCTATTAATCGCCTTTCGCCCACCCTACGACCTACTCGCTCGACTTCCTAGGCCGTACCAGTTCCGTCTTCTTGTTCAACCGATCGTCCTCGAGGCCATTGATGTCACGAACGCCGGAACTCGATCGGTCCGGCGCATACGCGACCGTCTGAAGCGCGAACAGTATCCATATGCCGAACTGCCACTGCAGAGGCTCGTTGAAAGCCGCGGTACATATACTAGCAGCGAGAAGGAACACTGCGGGAACGGAAAAGTTTCGCGCCAAGAATACGCAGGCCAGTACGATTGCGACCGCCAATGCGGCTGTCTCGAATTTGTAATGTTGGATTCCAACCAGCATATTGACATTGCCTGCCGCGAGCGTGTCGCCACCGCCGAGTCCTCGATCATGGACGGTGTTGACCGAATTGTCGACCCGAAATGCCACGGCCGCCTTCGCAATGAAGAGAAGGCTCGCTGATCCTGCCGCCACCGCGACAATCGCTGCCAGGCGCCGGCCCCGCCGCCACATGAAAACCACCGCCGCTGCGGCCACACCTCCAAGCGTGCTCAGATAAACACCGAAAGACTGGGAGGCCACGCCTACGACGATGACCATTAGGAAACCGAACCGGTTGAAAGCCCCCTTCCTCAAGAAGAAATATGAGGCCGCGATCGCTAAGGAGAAGATGCTTAATCCAGGCTCCTGCGTGAAAACAACGATACGCGGGATGCTGTGTTCACCGCCTAATACGCGCGTGCCAAACCATGTCATCGTGAAGGGCGAGAATATATTCCAGATATTTCCGTTCGCAAACAAAATTACGCGATCAGGCGCCCCGCTGAATCCTCCTCCAACCAAGGACGCGACGAACGAGCACGACTCAAGGACGACCAACCACGAGATGCACCCGAGTATTCGTCTTGCCAATTGCTGGCGAATGGAGAATTCGTATGTCGGAACGGACAGAAATGCAACCAAAACCAAGAGTTCTGAGCCTGCGGAGCCGGAGAGGAACAGTGCTGGCGTCACAGCCACCGGAGCCAGCGCGATCGCCCTCGATGCCTTCGTTTCTCGATGATCAGGTTTGACGAACAGGGGCGCCAACGCAATGACAATCGCCGACGCAACGAACGCCGTCCCGCTACGTGCGAGCGCGCCAGGGGGAAAGGCCAGCAGAGCGGTTCCGGCGAGGACGGCGACGAAACCGAAGGCCAAGATCAATTCCCCGAAAACAATGAGTGAAGCGCTGATAAGAAGGCCAAGACTTTCATCAAGCGTCAACAATGAGATCAGGGCGAGAGTTACCGTCAGAACACGCAGCGTCCACTTCAGACCCGAATCCTGTTTGGCTATCGATTCTCTCCCCATTTCCGCTTGGGCTCCTGTCACAACACTCCTCCTGGTCATGCGGACTCAGCCTTGGTGCCGTATCAGCCGTTCCAACGGCTTGGGGGCGCCGCCGTACGGAGCACCTCCTCCGTGGGTCCCGGGGATCGGCCCCAGTGGGGTAAAAGTGGTGGCCGGCTTGGTCGCGACGCCGTCAGGCCCGGCGCCTTGCACGAGGAGGGTCAATTCGTTGATGTGCATAAGGAAGTCAGGCGACAGGTACTGCGCCTGGCCGTCGCGGATTTCACGAGCCATCTCGGCTATGCCTGCGAACTTGTCCTGGGCGTAGACTTCACGTCTGCGGAGGGCGCCAACGATGCGCTCCTTCAGAGAGGGCCGCACCAGCAGGTTCCTCTCCACGGCCCCCGACTTCCAGTTGCGGGCGAGACGGAGCCTCCGCCCGCCGATCCCGAAACGTCGGCCGAGGCTCGGGCGTGCGCGAAGGCTCTGGAACTTCCTCGCGTTGAGGCTTCCCGCGCTGAAGCGCTCGAGGAAGACGGGTGCCCGGTACTGCCGGTAACTGTCGGTCGAGATCTCGCCCGCCCGCCCGATCACCCGCATCCGGTGATCTCTCGGAGCGACGACACTGCACGTGATGCGCGCCACGGCCCCGTTGGCGAATTGAAGGTTGGCGACCGAGAAGTCGGGCGTCCCGACGCGGGCCGGCAGCCCCGCCATCTTGTCTTCGATCAGCTCGCTCGAGAAGGCGGTGACGGAGACCGCCGGGCCGAGGAGTCCGCAGATCCACACGAGGTGGTAGCCGAGGTGCTCGTAGGTACAGCCCTCGAGAATCTCCTCGCGCAACGGCCACGGGGCGCCGGTGGGACTGACGACCTTGTCGAAACCCATCAAGTGGATGGGGTTGTCGTCGAGCTCGGCGTAGACCAAGAGCGGCTTGCCGATCGCGCCCTGCTCCACGGCCTGGAAGATGGTCCGGACGCTGTCACTGAAGATGTTGCACGGCGCACCGTAGAGCCGGACGCCCCGTGCGGCCGCAAGCTCGAACAGCTGGCGGGACTCATCGACACTCGTGGTGAGGGGCTTCTCGGAATAGACGTGCTTCCCGGCGTCGAGCGCGCGGCGCGAGACCTCGAAGTGCGAGCCGATCGTCGTGAGGTTGACGACGGCCTCCACCTCGGGGTCACCGAGCAACTGCTCGTAGCTGTCGTAGGCGCGAAGACCGTAGTGCCCCGAGACTGCCGCCATGCGCTCCGCCTTGAGGTCGAAGACACCGACAAGCTCCAGCTCGGGATGGGCTCTGAAGGTTCGCATGTAAATATCGAACACGAATCCACACCCGACCACCGCGATCTTCACGAGTCTTCGCTCCTCATCTCGTCGGCGGGCGTTCCCGCACGAACCTCCCACACCACCCGGCCGTACGTGTCGTCCACCTCGGCCGGACGCAGGTCGAGGACGCTCGCCCCGCGGCTCTCAAGGTAGTTGCAGGACCACTCTCCCGCCGTACTATCCGCAATGAGCCCCTCGGTGACACGGATCTCAGCTCGGACGCCCTCTTGGTCGAAGACAGCTCGACCGGCGTCGACGTGCTCGAGCTGCCAATCCCCGGGCACGGTGAGGCCGACACGAGCGCCTGACGGCTCTCCCACCCACTCGTCGGTGACGATCACGAGGCCGGGCGAGACCTCCACCGTCCGGCGCAACTCGCCGCCCCCGGGCAGAGAGAGGCGGCCTCGGGCCATGCCTCCCGACCCGGACGCAACGTGCTCTAGGATCTCAGCGTCACGCAGGCGACCGACCCGGAAGCAGCCGAGATAGTCCACCGGCTCCACCCCGTCTCTGACCGGGCCGTTGTGGCTGGCAGCAGAACGCTCGAACGCCCGACGCGGCCCGGTGGAGTACTGGTACGTCCCCGGGTCGACCAGGAAACGCTGGCCCATCACGTCCATCTCGGCCGACAGGAAGTCAGCGTGCCCATGGCCAGGATTCCATCGCGGCCCGATGGGCCCCGCGTCCATCAGGACGAAGACTCCGTCAGCTTCGAATCGCACGTACCCTGCGTCGGGAAGCAGGCTGACGGGTCGCGCCGAAGTGCCGCCGGCAATCTTTCCGGCCACCGGAACCTCGCCGAACCAACTGTCGTTGAATAGGGCGATTTGGCCATCTGGGTGGGTCATCGTCAGCCACGCCGAAAGCGCCTTCTCATGCATCGCGCCGGCTAGCGCACGGGTGCCGCTCGATAGGAACGGTGCACGGCTGAAGACGTCGGCGGCCATCACGGCCAGTCCTTGGTACATCGCCGACCGCTCAGCGATGAGCCCGTCTGGCAGCAGGCAGGCGCTGATCACGCGCCGCACCTCGCGATCGAGGCGCCGCCCGATCCTCCGCGGAACGGACTCGGCGAAGCTGAAGTAGAGGCACAACGCGGCCAGGTTCCGTTCGACATGGTTGTTTCGCAGCTCGTGCTCGACGTTGACCAGGATGAAACCGACGTTCCATCGCAGGAACGACTCGATCTCGTCGCGAAGCGACTCGGGGATCCTTCTCCCCGCCTCCGCGGCCACGACATATGCGCTCAGGATGGCTAGCACGCGGTGCGAGACGCTGTAGGGGAACCAGTACGACGAGAAACAACCCGAGACCCCGAAGTCCGAGCTTTCACGGTAGGACTTGAGCAGGTGGCCAACCGCGTTGAGGTGCTCGTCGTCGCCAGCCATGAGCATCGGGCCGACGAAGCCCATGTGCGCGAGTTTCATCCGCCAGAGATGGAAGTCACTCTCAGCCGGGACCTCATGATGCCAGTCGACGGCGGACGGCGAGCCGAAGTCCGCAGTCTGCCCGAAGAAGGTGAAGCGCCCCTCCGCGACGTCGTCGATATGCGCGAGGTACTCCTCGAAGTAGAAGGGCGTGACGGCTTCGGCGAGGGCGAGCAACTCAGGTCCCGAGCCCTGGACGGTCAGCGGCGGGATGGAGGCCGCAACCCGATCCACATGCCTCGCGTAGAGCGCGGGGAACCGTCGTGCGGCGACGTTCCGGATTTTGCGTTTGACGTGGTAGGCGAGCTGTCGCGGCGAGAGCCGCAACCCTGCGCGTACCGATGCCTCGATCACAGCCGGCGACACCACTCCGGCCCTTCCCTGCGAATCATGCGTCGTGCGACCTGGCCAGGCGTGCCGCCTCGACCGTGGCAAGCAGACTCGTCACGCGGGTTGCGCCGACGAGGGGGATCGAGATTCGCGGGTTCCGCACGGCCGCCAGGATGGACTCCTTCGCAAAAGCGCCTGGATCGGGCCGCGACACGGCGACACCGATCCCGCCCAGGAGCTCCCGGCCGATGATGATGACGCCGGAGGTGTGGGCGGACTCGAGTACGTCGTCGTAACTCCGGTCGCCGGGATGCAACGGGACTTGGAGTGCCCGGACGCGCTCGTCCGCCAAGCACGCTCGTGCTGTGTCGACGTCATCGACCGAGACGCCGACTACGTCGACCTTTCCAGCCTGCCGGGCCTGCTCCAAGGCTCCGACAGCATCGCCGGTGCGGATCACCTCGGCCGGCGGGCTGTGCAGCATGAAGAGGTGCACCTGCTCGCGCTTCAGCCGCTTCAGGCTGCCTTCGAGGCTGCGAGTGATGTAGGCAGAATCCCAGCGGGTCGGCATCGGCTTAGAGCGGGCCAACGCCACACCCTGCTTGGCAGAAGAGGAGCGCCGGACCGAGGCGCGGACGACGCCCTTCAGCGGTACCAGCGCCCGGCGGTGCCACGCGACGTACTTGCCTGCCTTTGACGCCACTACCGCATCCGACTCGCGTCCCAGGACCTCGCCCAACAGCCGCTCGCTGTCGCCCTGGCCGTAAATGTTGGAGGTGTCGAAGAATCGGATGCCCTCGTCGAGGGCGCGCTTCAGCAACACCCGCGCCTCGTCCCACGATGCACCATTCACGGAGCCGAGCCTGCTGCAGCCGAGGCCGATCGCGAGCGCCCCAGGAGGCAGGACGACGCTCACTCCGCTTTCCGCTTTCCAATGTCGGGCGCGTAGCCGTAGCCGTAGCCGTAGCCGTAGCCGTAGCCGTAGCCTCGGCCCTTGGTCGGGACCATGTTCATCACTACACCAACAAGGCGGGCATCGACCTGCTCAAGTCGGTCCTTGGACAGGCGCACTTGGTCCTTCGTGACCTTTCCGTGCCGGACGACAATGATGGCCCCATCCGCGTGAGTTGCGAGGAGCGCGGCGTCGGTCACCGGCAGGAGCGGCGGGGCGTCGATGATCACGACGTCGTAGATCGAGCGAAGGTGAGCGAGTAGCTCGTGCATCGCCCGGCTCTGCAATAGCTCGGCGGGATTCGGCGGCACAGGGCCTGAGGCAAGAAAGTCGAGCCCCGTTGTGTCGTCGTTTTGCAGCGCATCATCGAACTTCACCTTGCCCACGAGAACGCTGGTCACGCCGACCGCACCGTCAAGGCCGAGACGGATCGCGGCCCGCGGCCGCCGAAGGTCGCCTTCGATGAGGAGCGTTTTGACGCCAGCTTGGGCCATGCTCAGGGCGAGATTGATCGCGGTCGAGGTCTTGCCCTCCTCGGGCACGGCGCTGGACAGAACGAAGACCTTGTTCGGCGTATCAACATCGACGAACTGCAGATTGGTCCTCAGCACCCTGAAAGCCTCGGCGCGAGGCGAGTGGGAAGGGATCGCGGTGACCAAGGGTGTGTCCTTGGCGGTGGAATCGAGCCCAATCGTGCCTAGGATCGGCCGGTCAGTGATCTCTTGGATGTCGTTGGCTGAATTGATCCGGGTATCCAAGGTTTGGCGGAGAACTGCGAGACCGAAACCGAGTAGCAGACCCAGGACCAGACCCAGGGCGAGATTACGCTTTGGCTGAGGACTCACCGGCGTATCCGAGAAGCTGGCTTGGTCCACAATCGTCGCCTTCACCGGCGCTACAGTCTTGCCCGGAGGCGTCTCCAGTTGGCGGACCATATCCACCAAATTGCTGGCGTAGCTCTGGGCGATCTGCTGCGCTTGGTGTGCGTTCGGGTCGGTAACCCGAAGGCTCAGGTTCACCGTGTTAGCAGCAACCTGAGCGGTCACCTTTCCCGCCAGCTCCTCGGGACCCATCGCAAGGTCCAAGTCGCCGATCACGCTGGAGGCGAGCTCGCGGCTCGAAATCAAGTCCGCATATGACTGCACTCGCGCGATAGAAAACTGGCCGCCTTGTGCGATTTGGGCGGTGTCGTCTGCAGTGTTCACCGAGACAAAGAGGCGCGCGGTGGATGCATACTGCTTGGTCTGCGTCAGAGTTAGAGCCAATGCGACACCGGCGCAGATCGCAGCGATGATCAGGATCGAGATCCAGCGTCGGCGAAGGATTTTGAGGTAATCAGCGAGTTCCACAGGTGCTCTCCCTTTAGCAGGCGGACGTGACGGTGGCGCTGGTCGGGGCACCGGGGTCGATACTGGGTGTGAAGTTGACGCGGGCATCGCCGGTCTGGCCGGGCCCTGTGGTCATTCGCCAACTCATGTCGACGGATTCACCCGGTTTGAGCTGGATCCAGGTGCGACGCACGGTGCGGCCATCGATGGTCAGCCTGTCCTGGCGGTAGTTCAAGCTGTTGATGTCAATGGTCGAGACTGTGCCGCCGACGGGCGCGACGAACATGATGTAGACCAGCTGGTCCCCCTTCGGGACGACGCCTGTCTGGTCGCCCAGCACGTAATCCGGCAGCGACGTCGCTGCGTCCGCGGGCGCGTTCGACGTGATCGTCATGGTGGCGCGCAAGCCCTGCACCCCTCCTCGGCAGTAGGTCGCGTTGACGGTGGACTTGTAACGCAAGTAGTAGGACATCTTGCTCAACGTGCCATCCGACAAATAGACACCGACCTGTGGCGTGGTCTTCGCCGCAGCCGTGAGCTCGCCGGCGATCGTCGTGCCGGCGATCTTGGCCTGCTCACTGTCGTGGAAGTCGTGGACCAGGATGCGACGTTCGTTCGTCGCCTTGGTCAGCGCGTTGAGCAGGGCCGAGCGGGTGGCCTTCCCGGTGGTCACCTCGTCGAAGATCGCCGCCGTCACCTTGCCGAAGAAGAGGTCCTGCGCGTCAGGGTCCTTCACCCGGGCGTAGACCTTGCTCAAGAGCTCGTCGACCACGTTGTCCTGAGTGAGCTGAATTCCGTCGACCGTCACCGGACCATAGGCCCCGAGGAGATACGAGAGCGTCACGGCGTCGATCGAGAGGACACCGTCGATGTCGCCTGGCACCTCCTGCTCCCAGCGGGCCTTCCACAGGTCGGCGCTACGCGGGAAGTCGGGCGTCAGATTCGCGTCGAGGAAGTAGCGGCCGAGGTTCTCACCGAAAAGAGCCGTCTCCTCGTCGCTGAGCGGCAACACCGGCTTCGGCGCCTGCCCGAAGGAAGCTCCTGACCGCTCGTTGATCATCAGGAGCTTGCCATTGTCGGCCTGGAGCTCCGCCACCGCGCCGGGCAGGCCGCCCGTCGCGCGGATCTCTGCGTTGTTCTGCATGACGAGCAGGTAGTTCCGCTTGCCCTCGCCGCCGAGCATGGCCGGCAGTACCGCCAGCGCCTTGTCGGCCGAGCTCATCGAGCCGGCCGCCGAGTCGATCTGGGACTGGAGGTCCCGGAACTTCAGTTTCACCGAGTCCACGAAGTGGCTGGCGTCCTCGGACTCCAGGTCCTTCTGCGCCTTGGCGAACGCCTTGTTGCTGGCCGCGACGGGGGCCTGCAGCGCCTTGACCTGGGTGAGGTCGATGCCACCGCTGCTCGGCAGCAGGGCGTCGAGACCGCCCACGTGATTGATCAGCTCGCCGAGGCCGCTCGAGGCGAGCTCGTCGGCGACGCGGCTCACCGTCTGGACACCGTGGGCGTCGTCGCCGTAGCCCGGCAGCTTGGTCACCAGCGACCACACCGGAGACTTCGTGCGGGAATGCGCCGTGGAGGCGTCGGCCGCGAAGTCGTTGAAGGCCTTGCGGGTGGCGGCGTCATCGCCGGCCAGAGCCGCAGCCTTCAACGCGCGGGCCTCATCAGCGGCCGAGCCGAGGCTTCTCGCCGTGCTCCAGGCCAGCCAGCCGGCGTACGCAGCCACCAGGACTGCGAGGACGATCAGGACGCCGATACTCCAACGCCATGGGTGTTGCACTCGCACAAGGACCCTCTTCCGTCATCCACAGGGACCCGCCGACCCTAGCAACGCGACGTCACCAACGGGGGGTCACTCATGTCACAGAAAGAATGGGCCCCCGGTCATGAGACCGGGGGCCCATTCCAGCGATGTGGGGAACGAGGCTCAGTGAGACTTGATGAAGCGGATGAGGTTGTTCTTGCGCTTCTTGGTGATCAGGCCGGCGGCACGGAGCGCCTTGACCTGAGCGATGAACTTGCGCTTCTTGGCCTTGCTGAGCTTGCCCGACTTGTTGCCGAGGTTCTTGATGTGGCCGATGGTGGGCTTCTTCGGCGGCGTCTGGATCGGCGACGGCGACGGCGGGCCGTAGGCCGCGTGCGCCTCGCCGGCACCGAGAGCCATACCGCCGGTGGTCAGGACTGCGGTGGCCGCAGCAGCGGCGACGAACTTCTTGATCATGGTTTTCTCCTCCTGTGCCCGATCCCCTACCCGAGCATCGCTGGTCGAGTCCTTATCAGATCAGAGATCGGCGCCGAATGCACATCGACGGGCGACATTCCCCCAGTCGGAAACCGGGACTTCACCGACCTGTCTAGACCGCCCGTTCGGGCTACGTGACTGGGGTCACTGGTCCCACGTGGTCACTCGGGCAAAGGAAGCGGGCCCCGGTCGAGACCGGGGCCCGTTTCACGCCTCTGCGAGGCAGTGCTCAGTGGGTCAGCACGTAGGTGATCAGGCGACGGTGGCGCGTGAACGTGATCTCGCCGGCGGCGTAGAGCGCGTCGATCTTGCGGATCAGGCGAGCCGACTGCTTGATGTTCAGCTTGCCGGGCCTGTTGGCGAGCCCCTTGATGTGCTTGATCGTCTTCTTCTTCGGCAGGCCATGGATCGGGCTCGGGGTGGGCGGGCCGTACGCAGCGTTCGCCTCGCCGACATTCAGGGCCACAGCGCCCGAGCCGAGGACGACCGCAGCCGCCGCAGTGGCGATGAACTTCTTGATCATGGAATCTCCTTCTTCGCCAACGGTCCCCATGTGGCGTGAGCTGTCGGGGCTCAATGACATCAGATTTCTTGGGACCTTAGTCCCTTGTCTAGACCAGTTGTTGAGGTGAGGTGGCCTGGCCGCGGCCCCGAGATGGGCCTACGCATGCCTAACCGTGGAGGGCGGAGCACGTTACGGCCGCGGCAAGAAATAAATGTGGCGCCCAGTCCCTCAGGGACTGGGCGCCACTCTGCGGCACGATTTCAGGCGAGGGCGATCTCGATCTCGGCGATCTCGCCGGTCTGGGCGACAACCTGACGGTCGGTCACCTCAGCCCGAGGAGCGAGGGTGCGCAGGGTCCACTGGCCGTCGCCGGCGAAGAACCGGAAGTGGCCGGTCGCGCTGGTCGGCACCTCGGCGGTGAACTCCCCCGTCTTGTCGAGCAGGCGGACGTAGGCGCCGCTCACCGGCTCACCGGAGCGCGTGACCTGGCCCTGGATGATGGCCTCCTTCGCGACGTCGACGCCGGCGAGGGAGAGACCACCCGTGGTGGCTCCGCACATGTCAGGCCTCCCCGGGCTCGTCGCCCAGGACCACCGGCACGCCGACGAGGCTGCCGTACTCGGTCCACGAGCCGTCGTAGTTCTTCACGTTCTCCTGGCCCAGGAGCTCCTTGAGCACGAACCAGGTGTGCGAGCTGCGCTCGCCGATGCGGCAGTAGGCGATCGTGTCCTTGCTCCAGTCGATGCCGGCCTCCTCGTAGAGGGCCTTCAGCTCGGCGTCGGACTTGAAGGTGCCGTCGTCGTTGGCCGCCTTGCTCCACGGCACGTTGACCGCGGTCGGGATGTGGCCGGCACGCTGCGCCTGCTCCTGTGGGAGGTGGGCCGGGGCCAGCAGGCGACCGGCGAACTCGTCGGGGCTCCGCACGTCGACGAGGTTCTCCTTGCCGATGGCGTTGACGGCCTCGTCGCGGAAGGCGCGGATCGACAGGTCCTGCTCCTGCGCGGTGTAGGTGGTGGCCGGGCGCTCGACGACCTCGTCGGTCAGCTCGCGGGAGTCGAGCTCCCACTTCTTGCGGCCGCCGTCGAGGAGCTTGACGTCCTGGTGGCCGTAGAGCTTGAAGTACCAGAAGGCGTAGGCGGCGAACCAGTTGTTGTTGCCGCCGTACAGCACGACGGTGTCGTCGTTGCTGACGCCCTTGCTGCTCAGGAGCGCCTCGAACTGCTGCTTGTTGACGAAGTCGCGACGGACCTGGTCCTGCAGCTCCGTCGACCAGTCGAGCTTGATCGCACCCTTGATGTGGCCCTTCTCGTAGGCCGTGGTGTCCTCGTCGACCTCGATGAGGACGACCTTGTCATTGGTGAGGTTCTCCTCCACCCACTGGGCGGAGACGAGCGAGTTCTCGCGAGTCATGTGTGTTCTCTTTCTTCTTTGAGAGATCTGTGATCAGTGGGCGGGGTTGAGGCGTTTTCCGAGGAGGTACAGCTCGCAACCCAGACAGAAGCCGAAGGCGGAGTTGAGGATCGCGGCGATGAGCGCGAAGGCGAGGGCGACGTAGGCCAGCGGCGCGAGGCCCGTGACGATGCCGATCAGGGCTGCTGCCCCGAAGACCAGACCCACGGTCTGCGCGAAGCGCGGCGGAGCCGGGTCCTCGAGGTGGTCCGGCTTCTGCAGGCGCGGCCGGACCGCGGTCCTGAAGACGTACGCCGTCGGCGTGTGCTGCACGCCGCGGACGGCGCCGATCGCGAAGAGCAGCGTCTGCAGCGCGGTGATGACCAGCGCGACCGGCTGAGCCGAGTCAAGCGTCACGAGAGCCGCGAGGACCAGGACGACCGTCACCGCGGCCGTGAACCGCGGCCCGCGAGGGTCGATTCCGGAAGTGGACATGGCTGTAACCGTAGGGCGGCGCGAGGGGGCCACCAAGGCCGCGTCCCAACATGTGGACGCAGATCCAGTATGTGAGATCAGGAGGGGTGGGGCAGTGCTGAAAGCACCTGCTCCTTGCGCGGAGCGCCGGCGGCGCGGGCGATCTCCTCACCGGCGCTGTTGAGGATCAGTGTGGTCGGCGTACGGACGATGCCGAGCTCGCGGACGAGAGCCAGCTCCGCCTCGGCGTCGATGTCGACGTGCACGACGCCCTCCTCCGTCGCGGCGACATCCTCGAGGATGCGGCGGGTCACGCGGCACGGGGCGCAGAAGGCGCTGGAGAACTGGATGAGCGTCGCGCGCTCACCCAGCTCGTGGCCGTGCCAGGCGGCCGGAGGAGCCGGCGTCGACGTACGGAAGCGCCCGTCGGTGCGAGCGCGATAGAGACCGAAAGCCACGGCAAAGAGAACGGCGCCCGCGGCAACCCACACACCGATCATGTGGGGTCAACGCGGGCGCCGACTCAGTGATTCCTGACGTGGAACCTCAGCTGCCCAGCAGGCTCGTGAGCAGCTGGGTCAGCACACCGAGCTGCGTGGTGTCGAGCTGTGAGGTGTCGAAGCTGCCGAAGAGAGCCGTCAGCTGCGACGGGTCGAGCAGGTCGGTCAGCGTGCTGAGCTGGCTCGGGTCGAGCAGTGCCGTCAGCTGGTCGGCGCTGAGCAGGTCGGCGACGCCGCTGAGCTGTGACGTGTCGAAGCTGCCGAAGAGAGCCGTGAGCTGCGACGGGTCGAGCAGATCGGTCAGCGTGCTGAGCTGGCTCGGGTCGAGCAGCTCCGCGAGCTGGCTCGCGTCGAACTGGCTGCCGAGCGAGCTGAGCGTCGACGGGTCGAGCAGGCTGGCGAGCGAGGCCAGCTGGGTCGGGTCCGTCAGGAGCGCGAGCAGGTCAGCGGGGCTCGAGGGCAGCGTGGTCGTGTCGCCGCCGGTGCTGCCACCGCCGGTGGTGGTGCTGGCGTGGCACCTCTTCGAGGCGTTGTAGGCGTCGCCGTAGGCCTTGGCCCACGCCGCGTTGCGCGCGTTCGCACGGCGCAACCTACGCTTCGCCTTCTTGAGGCGCTTCTTGTTGGCCTTGGTGTGGTGCTTCCTGTACTTCTTCTTGGCCTTCTTGACCTTCCTGGCCGCCTTCTCCTTGGCCGCCGTGGCCTTGGCGTAGTTGGAGCCGGCGGACTTGGCCGCGTTGTCCTGGGCCGTGCAGTTGGTCGCGGCCTGAGCCGAGCCGGTGGTGAACGTGCTGAGTGCGCCGATCGCGAGCAACAGCGCGACCATCACCCCCACGAACCGCTTGAGTGCGGTGGTCATTTTCTCTCCCTTCGGGCCCACCCTGGCGGTGCGCCTGTGACATGACCCACAACGTAACGCTGAACGAAAGGTCACGGAGTGAAACGGTTCTAGCCATGTGACCTCGGTGTTTCGGTAGAGTGGCCGCACGATCAACACACCGAGGCTCAGCGTTGCGTCTTGGTGCTCCTGAATGGCAACGGAGGTTTCGCCATGAGCACCCTGCTTCTGCTGACCAGCGCCCTGCAGCCCTCGGTCGAGGTCCTGCCCGGGCTTTCCCTGCTCGGTCACAACGTTCGCATCCTGCCCGCGGAGGGCTCGGCGCTCTTGGAGGCGCCTGACTCCGACCTGCTGCTGGTGGATGGCCGGTCCGACCTGGCTCACGCCCGGGACCTGTGCCGTCTCATCCGTACGACGGGCTCCGATGTTCCTGTCATCCTGGTCGTCACGGAGGGTGGCCTCGCGGTCGTCTCCCACGACTGGGGCATGGACGACGTCGTCCTGCACACCTGCGGTCCGGCCGAGCTCGAGGCTCGGATCAAGCTCTCGATCGGTCGCCTGGCGGCCCTGCGCGAGGCTGCCGACCCCGAGGCTCACGTCATCCGGTCGGGCGAGGTCGTCGTCGATGACGCGACGTACACCGCCAAGGTCGGCGGGCGTCCTTTGGATCTCACCTTCAAGGAGTTCGAGCTCCTGAAGTTCCTCGCCCAGCACCCGGGTCGCGTCTTCTCCCGCCAGCAGCTGCTGCAGGAGGTGTGGGGCTACGACTACTTCGGTGGCACTCGCACCGTCGACGTGCATGTACGTCGCCTGCGCGCCAAGCTCGGCCCCGAGAACGAGACGCTCATCGGCACCGTGCGCAACGTCGGCTACCGGTTCGTGCTTCCCACGAAGGGCTCTACCGCCTCGTCCGCCGAGGCCGACGCCCGTATCGTCTCCCCCCGGGTCGACGAGACCGTCTGAGTCTCCCTTGCTCCTGACTGACGTTTCGGCCGTCCTCGCCATCGCGGGGGCGGCCGAAGCTGTCGATGGGGTGGCACCGCTCGACGAGGCGTGGCTCTTGGCGCTGCGCAACCGGCCGGAGTCGATCTCGGCGGAGGTGCGTCCCGACGGGTTCGCCCTGCTCCTCGGGACGGAGGTGGCGGTGGTGGTACGCCCTACGGCGCGCGGGCGCGGGCTCGGGGGCTCGGTCACTGCAGCGCTCCTCCACGATCTGGCCCCCGGGCGGCTGACGGCGTGGATGCACGGTGACTCTCCCGCTGCACGTGCCCTGGCGGCACGGTTCGGGTTCGTGGCGGAGCGTGAGCTGTGGGTGATGCGGCGCCGCTCGGCGGGGGTGAATGGATCCGGCACCCCTGGGCTCCCGGATCATTCCCCCGGCGTCGAGATCCGGGGGTTTCGGGCCGGGGACGAGGAGCAGATCGTGCGGGTCAATGCCGCAGCGTTCTCCTGGCACCCCGAACAGGGCTCGATGGACCTGGCCAACCTCAAGGAACGGATGAGCGAGCCGTGGTTCGAGCCGGAGGGACTCATCGAGGCGTGGGAGGGCGAGACGCTCCTGGGCTTCCACTGGACCAAGCGGCACAATGATCGCCTCGGCGAGGTGTACGTCGTCGCGGTCGATCCCGCCGCTCAGGGCCGGGGGCTCGGGCGCCTGTTGACGGTCGCCGGCCTGGAGCACATGCGGGAGCTCGACGAGGTGCATCTCTATGTGGAGTCGGACAACGTCGCCGCCGCACGGCTCTATGAATCGCTCGGCTTCACCCACTCCCCGGTGGATACGCACGTGCAATTCGTGCGCCCATAGACTCGGGGGGTGGCTTTCGAACTCCCCGACAACCTGCACCCCGACTGTGGCCCCGTGGCGTGGCTGCTCGGCACCTGGCGCGGCAACGGGCACGGGGACTACCCGACGATCGACGCGTTCGAGTACGGGCAGGAGCTGATCTTCACCCACGACGGTCGGCCGTTCTTCCACTACATGAGCCGCGCGTGGGTGATCGATCCGGAGACCAAGGAGAAGGTCCGCGACGGCGCTATCGAGACCGGCTTCCTGCGGTGCAAGCCGGGCCCGGAGACCGGGTCGGCCGCGCTGGAGTTCGTGCTGACGCACAACACCGGCATCATCGAGATCTGGTACGGCCTCGCCGCCGACGGCAAGATCGAGATGCACACCGCCGGCGTCGCCCACACGGAGACGGCCAAGGAGGTCACCTCCGGCAAGCGGATCTACGGCAACGTCGAGGGCGACCTGCTCTACGCCTATGACATGGAGGCGGTCGGGCAGCCGCTGCAGCCGCACCTCTGGGCACGGTTGAAGCGGGCCTGACATGGGCGACTGGCGCGAGGAGCTGCGCGCGCGGGGGTACCGACTCACCCCGCAGCGCGAGCTGATCCTCGGCGCCGTCGAGCGGCTCGGACATGCGACGCCGGACGAGATCTTCGCGTGTGTCTCCGCGGAGTCGTCGGCGATCAACATCTCCACCGTCTATCGGACCCTCGAGGTGCTCGAATCATTGGGGCTGGTGCGGCACCTGCATCTGTCCGATCGCGCGCCGACGTACCACTCCGTCACCACCGGCCCCGTCCACTTCCACCTCTCCTGCCGGAATTGCCAGCAGGTGATCTCCGTTGACGAGGAGAGGGCCGCCGAATTCGTCGGCTCGCTGCGCGAGGGGTTCGGCTTCGAGGCGGACGTCGCGCACCTGACGATCTTCGGCATCCACACGCCGACGTGTCCCGAGGAGTCAACGCATGAGCACGCCCACCACCACTAGCCCGCTGCTCTCGCTGCCGGGCGCGGTCGCCGGCTCCGGCATCGATGCTGCGGTGCCGGCGCACTACGGGTCGTTCAACGCCGAGCAGCGGCGGCTTGTCTCGGGCGAGGGCTTTGTCGACCTCTCCCACCGCGACGTGCTGCGGGTGTCGGGTCCGGACCGGCTGACGTGGCTGCACTCGCTGACCTCCCAGGCTTTCGAAGGTCTTGCTCCGGGGGTCTGGACCTCCGCCTTGATCCTGTCGCCGCAGGGGCACGTCGAGCACTTCTTCTCCGGCGTCGACGACGGCACGTCTTTCCTTGCATGGACGGAGCCCGGCCGCGGCGCTGTTCTTGTCGCCTTCCTCGACCGCATGAAGTTCTGGTCCGACGTGACGGTCACGCTCGAGCCCGCGACCGCCGTGGTGTGGCGCCCGGCCGGCACCATGTTCGTCCCCCGCTCCGAGCTGCCCTCCATGCCCGCCGCCCTCGGTGACCCCGCGGGCACGTGGGCGTACGACGCCCTCCGCATCGAGCGCGGAGAACCGCGCTTCGGCGTGGACACGGACGAGCGCACCATCCCGAACGAGGTCGGCTGGCTGCCCGGCGGACCGGTGTCGGCGGTGCACCTCGACAAGGGCTGTTACCGCGGGCAGGAGACGGTCGCGCGGGTCCACACCCTCGGCCGCCCGCCGCGGCGACTGACGCTGCTGCATCTCGACGGTTCGGAGAACCGGTTGCCTGCTGAGGGGTCGCCGATCTATCTCGCAACGGACGTGCACACTGGTGGGTCGGCTGCTGCGGACGAGGCGGCTGGCGCGTCGGATGCCGTCGTGGACTCGGCGGCGGGTGCGCCTGCCGCGCGGCCGGTCGGTTTCGTCGGCTCGTCGGCACGGCACCACGAACTCGGCCCGATCGCGCTCGGCCTGGTCAAGCGGAACGTCGATGTCTCGGCTCTGCTCTCGGTCGACGGGATGCCGGTCTCGCAGGAGATCCTCGTCGACCCGGAGGTCGGGCTGCACGTGCGGCCATTGCGCTAGGCGCCACCGCGGCCGAGTGCTCAGGCACTGCGCTGGTTGGCGCGAGAGAAGATCCCGTCCGCTACCGAAGGGTCGAGCACGACGGCCTCGTGGCCTGACCCCAGCGCGAGCCGCACCTTGTCGAACGCGAGGGTCCACGCTCCGGGGCTCTTCAGGGCGAACGAGCAGCGAATCTCTCCTCGCACCCTCTCGGTTGAGATGGCCGTGGCGTTGGCGCAGACCGCCGGGAAGCCTGACACCGTGGCGATGAAGGGATAGATGCCCTTCCTCCTGACCTTTGCGTGCACAACGATCCGAGGAATCTGACCCAAGCGCCACCCACTGCCGACCGTCGCCACCTGGTCGGCCCAGTCGTCTGCGATGTTGAGCGCGCGCTGTGGATTCACCCGGACGACGATCACGCCCTCCGGCATGGCCCTACGGGCGTCGGCTGACGTCCAGGTCTTGCGCATCTCCAGCTCCGCGACCGCCTCCGAGGCGAAGAGCCGAGCCTGTCCGACCCTGGTCTCGGGACCGGCCAGGCCGGAGATGAGCGCCTCTCGCGCACGCCCCGGTCCCATGCCGTGGGCGCTCACGAGACGGCGGACTGCTTCGGTCTGAGTGATGAGCATGGCCGGACCGTAGGCCGATGTGGGCTCCTCCGCGAGGGGCGTGTCGCGTTGCTGTGGATAACCCGGGCGCGTGCCCGGCAAGGGCCCGGGACCGCAGTCGCGCGTGCCCGGCAAGGGCCCGGGACCGCAGTCGCGCGTGCCCCGCAGGGGCCGGGTCAGGCAGCGGGGCGGTCCGGGGCGCGCGAGCCGGGAGAGGGCGCAGCCGCCGCAGGGGCCCGGGCCCGGGGGTCGCGCATGCCCGGCAGCAGGGGGCGAGCCCGGATCGCGCGAGCCCGGAGGGGCGGCGGCCAGCACGGGATCCGGCTGCCCGGACTTCCCCGGCAGTCCGGTGCAGGGTGGCCGTGGCGACTGCTGCATTGGTCGCAACCGCTACCCACTCGGCGCGCAGTGGGTGAAGAGCGTCACCGATGCGTCAGTCGGGCGCCAAGTAGGCCCGGTCGGGCGGTCGGAGTGGCTCGGCCGGGAGTCCGCAGTGGGTCACGGTTTCGACCGATGCGTCAGTCCATTTCGGCGCCTCCGAGGCGGCCGCGAGGCAGGGTCTGCGCGGATAGACTCGGCGCGCTATGTCTGACTCCTTCCCCTCGCGTGATCGCCGCTGGTTCCGACGCAGCGCCGACAGTGCCGACGACAACCGCCCTGCGGCACCCGAGAGCACCGAGAAGGATGCCCGCGACGATGCCGTCAGCGGCGCAAACGCCCAGTCCCCGTCGTCTCAGCACAGGCCCGTCGCGCCCACGGGCCCCGCGGAGCCTGCCGCCCCGGCCGGCCCTGCCGCGCCCACCGGACCTGCCGAGCCCGCCGAGCCCGCCGGTCCTGCTGAGCCTGCCAACGCCCCGATTCCCACAGCACCGACCGACCCATCCGGAAACGCTCCGCAGCCTCCGGCCAACCGCGACCGCGGAATGCCCGAGCGAAGGGAACGAACCGAGCAATCCTCGGCCGACGCCGCTCACCAACTCCGTGCCCTCGCCGAAGAAGCAGCCGCCATGCAGGCAGCCGAGCGGATCGCGGCCGAGGAGACTGCGACGAAGGCACACCAAGCTGCAACGGAGGCGCACGGGCGCGCCGTACAGCATGCGGACGCTGCCACCCAGGCCCACGCGTCGCGTACCCAGGCCGAAGAGGCACTCGCGGTCGTGCTGCGGCGCCACGCGGACACCCAATCTGCGGTGGAGAACGCCGAGCGGGCGCGGAGTGAGGCGGAGCAGCGGGCGGCGCAGCAGTACGTGGCGGCGGCGGATGCGAGTCGGCGCCACCAGGAGGCGGTCGAGTCGGCCCAAGCGCGAGAGGCCAAGCTGCGGAGGAGCTTGGCCGAGCTGACCGAGGCGCGGGTAGCGGCCGAGGAGTCGGCCCGCAGCATGGCCGACACGATCCGAGCGGCGCACGAGGCCCGGAACGAGGCGGAGGCACAGGCCGTCGAGCACGCCGCGGCCGCGGCAGCCGCCTACGCCGCCCGGGCGGAGGCCGAGCAGCTGGCGCACGAGGCTACGACCGAGGCATTCACGCGCGTCCAGACGGCGGCCGCCGAGGCGGAGCATGCGCACCGCGCCCGCGTCAGGGCCGAGCAGTCGGCGGCGGCCGCACACGACGAAGGAGCCGAGCGGCTGCAGAGCGCGCTCGACCAGACCGACTCGCGGTTGGCGGCCGTCGGCGAGGAGACCGAGCGCCGGTTGGCGGCGGCGGCAGCGCAGGCCGAGGCGGCTACGAAAGCACGGATCGCTGCCGAGGAGGCCATCGCCCAGGCGCGGCGCATGGCCGAGCAGCAGATCGCGTTGGCCCATGCCGAGACCGAGCGTCAGCTGGCCGAGATCCGGAGCCAGTCCGAGCAGCGGGCGGCAGCCATTCGGGAGGAGTCCGAGCAGGCCGCGGCGACGCTGCGGGCCGAGGCGATGGGTGACACCCAGCAGCTGCACGACCAGACCCGTGCCCTCCTCGAGCAGGCGCAGACCGAGACCGCAGCGCTCCACGAGAGTCAGCGTTCGAGTCTCGCGGCCGCTCAAGAGAACCACCGCAACAGCCTCGAGCAGCTCTCCGCCGAGGCCGCTGGGATTCACGAGTCGCACCGCCAGTCCCTCGATGATGCCCACGACGCGCACCACGCGTCGCTCAAGGCACTCGCCGACCAGACGGCTGCGACGCACGAGGAGCTCCGAGCGGAGCTCACGGCCGCGCAGGCGGCGTACCTCGGAGAGCTGACCGAGCGGACCGAGGCGACCGTCGCCCTGCACGAGGAGCAGCTCACCAAGCTCGCCGACGCCGGCGACGCCCACCAGGCGTGGCTGCAGGCTCTGGCCGAGGAGACCGAGCAGACGCACGTCGAATTGCGCGGGGAGACCGCCGAGACGCTCGCCCGTCTGGCCGGGGACACGGCGGCCCGTCACGCGGAGCTTCGGGAGGAGACCGCGGAGCAGCACGCACAGCTCCAAGCGACGACCGACGCGCACCACGAGGCGCTGCGCGCCCAGATCGCCCGCGAGCACGACACCCTGCGCGAGGAGACCGCTCGCCAGCACCACGACCTGCGGGCCGAGATCGCCGAGCACCACCAAGGGCTCATGGCCGAGACGACCGGCCTGCACGAGAGCGTTCGCGAACAGATCGAGCAGCAGCAGCGCGCCCTCCTCGACGAGACGACCACGCAGCACGAGTCCGTCCGCAACGAGATCACCGAGCACCAAGCCGCGATGGAGCGCGCCTTCGCCGAGCACCACCAGGGATTGAGCGCCGAGACAACAGAGCAGCACGAGACCGTCCGCGACGAGATTGCCCAGCACCACGCCAGGGTCATGGGCGAGACCACGGCCCTCCACGACACGATGCGCCGCGAGACGGCCGAACAGCACGACACGCTCCGTCGTGCAACCGCCGAACAGCACGACCGCGTCCGCGGCGAGACGCGAGAGCAGCACGACACCTTCCGCACCGAAGCCGCCGACCTCCACACCGCCCGCCTCACCGAGACCGCAGAGCTCCACGACCGTCTCCGCGAGGAGACGACCCAGCAGCACGAGCAGGTCCGTACCGAGGCGGCCGAGAAGATCGCAGAGGCGCGCGAGATCGCGGAGGCCGCGGCGGCGGCAAGCGTCCAGGCGCACAGCGAGGCGGACCGGAAGTTCGCCGAGTTCGTCGAAACGCGGACCGAGTTGGAGAAGACCGCGACGCTCAACCTCGAGACCGCGATCGCCGCCCACGAGTTGCGCCTCAAGGCCGAGGAGGCGGCCCGCGCGAGGGCCGAGGAGTTGAGCGAGGCGCACGGGGCGCGGACGGCGCTCGAGGAGACCTACAACGCGTTCGTCGCGGAGGCCGAGGAGCGCATCCGTCTCCGCACTGAAGAGGCGGCGACCGCCCATCAGGCCCGCGCAGCGGCAGAGCAGGAGGCCCGCTCGCAGAGCGAGGCCGCGGCTGAGGCGTACGCCAAGCGGGTCGAAGCCGAGGACGCCGCCTCGCGCGCCACGGCCGAGCGCGAGCAGATCGCGGCGCGTGCGCACGCCGACCGCGAGGAGGCCCTGGCCACCGCCGCGGCAGCTCGGGTCGAGGCGGACGAGCTCGTCACGCAGCACGCCTCCGCCCGCGCCGAGGCGGAGAACCAGACGGCACAGGCCCTGGCCGCCGTACATGCCGCGCACCAGGCGCGCCTCGCCGCCGAGGAGGCGGGCGCGGTGACGGCCAAGGACGCCGACGCCGCCCACCACGCGCGGCTCGAGGCGGAGACGGCCGGCGCCCAGCACGCCCAGGCGGCGGTCCAGGCGCACGCCGATCGCGAAGCGGCCGAGCGGGTGGCCTACGAGCGGGCCGAGCAGGTCCGGCTCGCGCAGGACGCCCGCATCCTGGCCGAGCAGGCCGCGGCTGAGGCGGTCACCCACCGCACCGCGGCCGAGTCGACGGCCGCCGAGGCGCTTCTCGCCCGCCAGGAGGCCGAGGAGGCTGCCCGTAAGCAGGCCAACGCGGCCCACGCCGCGCACGAGCTCCGCGCCCGGGCCGAGGCGATGGCGCGTACGGCGGCCGCAGCTGCCAAGAGCGCGCACGCGTTGCGCGAGGAGGCCGAACAGACCGTCCAGAAGCACTCGGCCCTCACCCAGCACGCGCAGGAGGAGACCCGGGCGGCGCTGGCCCGCGTGGACGAGGCAGCTGCGAGCGCGGCCGCCGCACACGCGTCTGCCGAGGAGGCTCACCGGGCGCGCGAGGCGGCCCTCGCCGATGCCCGCGCCGCGAGCGGCAAGGTCATGGAGGCCCTCACTGCACGACTCGAGGCCGAGGAGGCCGCGATGATCGCGCAGGCCTCCCGCGAGGCGGCCGAGCAGGCCGCGAAGTCGCGGGTCGAGGAGTCCATGGCCGCGGTGGTCGCGCGTGAGCAGGCCGAGGCCCGGACCGCGGCTGCGCTCGCCCAGGTCGAACAGGCCGCGGCGGAGGCGGCCGAGGCTCACCGGCTGCGGGTCGAGGCCGAGGACAAGGCCGCCCAGGTCGCCATCGACCGGCAGGCGATCGAGTCCTCGATCCGGCACAACACCGAGCTCGTCGAGACCGCCCTGGCCGAGCGGGTCGCCGCCGAGCAGAAGGCAGCGGCGCTCGCAACCGAGCTCGTCGCCCTGCGCGGGGCTGTCGTGGACGCGCTCAAGGACCGTGGTTCGAAGCGCTCCCTCTCCGCCCTCCAGGAGGCGGTCGACCGCCCGTCCGCGTTGACGACGCCTGCGGTGACCGAGTCGGTGGAGGCGTTCGACCACACCGGCTCCATCCCGGTCGTCTCGGCGTTCGCGGCGCCGGTCGTCGACTCTCCCCCACCGGGCGTCGGCTCCGCGCAGGACCGGTGGATCAAGTCGCAGTGGGACCGGACCGCGTCGGAGTTCGGCCGCGGGACCTCTGCCGGAGCGGGCGCCGGGGCTGGGGCGGGGACCGGGGCCGGCGCCGGGACCGAGGAGAGGGCCGAGACGTCGAGCGCGCCCGTTGAGAGTCGTGCGATCGGCGAGCTGAGCGTCTCCGAGGACGGTCTCCTGACACTGCCCGACGGCAAGACGTTCGACCTCTACGACCGGGCAACCAGCGTGAAGATGCAGGGCCGCCCGGGCCAAAGGAAATGGAAGGTCGAGCTCTCCGACGGCCGCGGCCAGGCCACCGTGGATGCCCGGGTGACCGATGCCGAGGAGTTCACCCGCGAGCTCAGTCGCTGGCGCACCGACCTCTGACCGCCGCGCGGCTCTGGCAGTGCGGGCGGTGCCGGCAGTGCGTCCGGGACGAGATCACCCGGCTGCGAGCCAGCGACCGGGTCGGGTCGTCCCGGACGACTCAGGCGAGCGCGCTCTTCAGCGCCGCGGCAAGATCCGCCACGGCGGCGCGTGAGGAGCGCAGCACGATCGTGTTGAAGAACCCATGGATCTGGTCGCTGTAGCGCCACGACTCGACCGCGACACCGGCGTCGGCGAGCTTGCGCGCATAGGCCTCACCCTCGTCGCGGAGCGGGTCGAAGCCGGCCGTCGCGATGAACGCGGGGGCGGTGTCGGCCGGGATGTCGGCGTACAGAGGGGCGAGCCGTGGGTCGGCGGGGTCGTGGCCGGCGGCCGGGTCGACGTAGTTGCGCGACGCAAGGTCCATGAACGTCCCGGTGAGGTAGAAGCCCTCCGCGAACGCCTTGCGCGACGCGGTGGTCGCGTCGGTCCGCTCCGTGACGGGGTAGATCAGCAACTGGAAGGCGCAGTCCTTGCCCACTGCCAGCGCGACACCGGCCGCGAGGTTGCCGCCCGCGGAGTCGCCGGAGACACCGATCCGGGTCGGGTCCGCACCCAAGGCCGAGGCGTGGCTCACCGCCCAGCGAAAGGCGGCGACGGCATCGTCGTACGCCGCAGGGAAGGGATCCTCCGGAGCGAGCCGGTAGTCGACGGAGAGGACACGGACCCCCGACTGCTCGCAGAGGAAGCGCACCGCGGCGTCGTGGGAGTCGAGGTCGCCGTAGATGAAGCCGCCGCCGTGGAAGAAGACCAGCAGCGGTCCCGGCTGGGTCTCATCGACGAACGTGGGCGTGTAGAGCCGGCCCTTGCCGCCGTCGGTCTCGACCGTCTGGACCTTTCCGATCCGCTGCTCGCCGCCGGCGAGGAGCGACTGTCGCAGCAGCGCGACGCGACCCTTCTCGATCGGCAGCGACTCGACCGCGGGGCCGGCGACCTTCGCCAGCTTGAGCATCATCTGTACGTCGGGCGCCAGTGTCTGCCCGTCGACGACGATCGGACGCCCGACCAGTCGACGGAGCACCGGATCGGGCAGCCCGACGGAGGTGGTGAACGTGACCCGCTCTGCGGTGGAGAGCGTGCCGCCAACGACTGAACCGGCCACTTCGCCGGGCTTGGAGAGGAGGTTCACCCCACTAACCTAGCCTTATGACGCTGGAGGTACCGGAGACCGAGGCTGGGCAGAACGAGGTCGGCTCGTACGACGTGGAGCCGCCGTACGTCCCCGACCACGAGGCCCTCGCGGCGGTCGAAGGATTCGAGGACCGCTTCCTCGACCGCGAGCTCTCGTGGCTGAAGTTCAACCAGCGGGTGCTCGAGCTGGCCGAGGACGAGCGCGTGCCGCTGCTGGAGCGGGTGCGCTTCCTGGCGATCTTCACGTCCAACCTCGACGAGTTCTTCATGGTCCGCGTCGCCGGCCTGAAGCGCCGGATCGCCGCCGGCCTCGCCGTGCGTGCTGCGAGCGGCCTGATGCCGCGCGAGGTCCTCGAGCAGATCTGGTCGACCACGCGTGTCCTCTCCGAGCGGCACTCGGCCGCCTTCACCGACAAGCTCATGCCGGCGCTGTGGAAGGAGGGCATCGAGCTCGTCCGCTGGGCCGACCTGTCCGAGGCCGAGCAGAAGCACTGCAAGAAGCTCTTCAAGGAGCGGATTTTCCCGGTGCTGACTCCGCTGGCAGTCGATCCTGCGCACCCCTTCCCCTACATCTCCGGCCTCTCGCTCAACCTCGCGGTGCTGCTGCGCGACCCGAAGAGCGAGAAGGAGCACTTCGCGCGCGTGAAGGTGCCCTCGAACTTCACACGGTTCGTGCCGCTGGGCAACGAGCGCTTCGTGCCACTCGAGGACGTCATCGGCGAGCACCTCAAGCGGCTCTTCCCCGGGATGGAGATCCTCGAGGTGCACACCTTCCGCGTGACCCGCAACGAGGACCTCGAGGTCGAGGAGGACGACGCCGAGAGTCTCTTGGCCGCGCTGGAGAAGGAGCTCCTCCGCCGTCGGTTCGGTCCTCCCGTGAGGCTCGAGGTCGAGGCCACGATCTCTGACGACGTACTCTCCCTGCTGGTCTCCGAGCTCGGCATCTCCGAGGCCGAGGTCTTCCGCCTGCCGGGCCCGCTGGACCTGCGCGGCGTCCACGCCATCGCCGACATCGACCGTGGCGAGCTGAAATTCCCCGGGTTCGTGCCGACGACCCACCACCGCTTGGCTGACGTGGAGTCGGCGGCGCCGGTCGACGTGTTCAAGGCCTCCCGACGGCGCGACATCTTCCTGCACCACCCCTACGACTCCTTCGCGACGTCGGTACAGCGCTTCATCGAGCAGGCCGCCGCCGACCCGCACGTGCTGGCGATCAAGCAGACCCTCTACCGGACGTCGGGTGACTCACCGATCATCGATGCCCTCATCGACGCGGCCGAGGCGGGCAAGCAGGTGCTCGTGCTGGTCGAGATCAAGGCGCGTTTCGACGAGCAGGCCAACATCCGCTGGGCGCGCAAGCTCGAGCAGGCCGGCTGCCATGTGGTCTACGGGCTGGTCGGCCTCAAGACGCACTGCAAGCTCGCGATGGTCGTCCGGGACGAGGGCACCTATGGGGGCGGGATCCGGCGCTACACCCACATCGGGACCGGCAACTACAACCCGAAGACGTCCCGCCTCTACGAGGACTTCGGCCTGATCACGACCAACGAGGCGATCGGCGAGGATGTCGCGCACCTCTTCAACAACCTCTCGGGCTGGTCGCGACAGGCGAAGTACGGCCAGCTGTTGGTGGCGCCCGATTCCGTGCGCTCCGGCCTGATCGAGCAGATCCACGCCGAGATCGCCCACCACCGCGCCGGCCGGCCCGCGCGGATCCGGCTCAAGGCCAACTCGGTCGTCGACGAGGCCGTGATCGACTCCCTGTATCTCGCGTCCCAAGAAGGCGTGCCCGTGCAACTGCTGGTGCGCGGCATCTGCGCCCTGCGGCCCGGTGTGCCGGGGTTGTCGGAGAACATCGAGGTCCGCTCGATCCTCGGCCGCTTCCTGGAGCACTCGCGGGTCTTCACCTTCGAGAACGGTGGCGAGCAGGTCGCCTGGATCGGTTCGGCCGACATGATGCACCGTAACCTCGACCGCCGCGTCGAGGTGCTCGTGAAGATCCCGCTGGAGGATCATGTCCGGGCGCTCAGCGACCTCCTCGACGAGGCCTTCGCACCGACGACCAAGGCGTGGGTGCTCGATTCGAGGGGTGAGTGGACGCTCAACGACGGCACGATCGACCTGCAGGAGGAGCTCGTCGAGCGTCAGCGCCGCAAGCGCTGACCCTCTGCCTTTCCCGGTTGTGAGTGGCTGGCCACGCTCTGGCGTGGCCAGCCACTCACAACCCGGTCAGGCAGCGCGAGGAAGACCGAGCTTGATCAGATCGCGCGCGATCCGGTCAGGATCATCGCGCAGTTCGCGCGCAGTACAGCGGATGATGATTCGGCCGGGCTCGCTCAGAGCACGTTGACGAGCCAGATCGTCCTCCCAGGACTCGACGTCCAGGTGGAAGAGGCCGTCGACCTCGAGGATCAGGATCTGCCCGCTCGGCAGCCGCCACTCGCAGTCCGTGAAGCGGGTGCGGCCCTCGCTGTCCTTGCGCTTGACCTGGCCCTTCGGTGGCGGGAAGCCGAAGCGCTTGCAGAGCCGGCGGATGTCGATTTCGGCGAGCGACTGCGCACCGCCAGCCATCTCGGACAGGGCCACGTGGAGAAGCTTGGATCGCTTCAGCGGCTTGAGCAGCCGGACCCACCTGACGAGGTCGTCGGGCGTGGTCAGTTGCTGCTGGATCACGGCCGCGAGGACGCCCTGAGCGGTGCGTTCGGAACGGTCAGCAGCTCCGAAGAGGAGGACCGCGGGTTCAATGAGCATGCGTGGCACGCCCTCGGCCGGACTGCGCATCGTCTCGATCGCCCGGCGTGAGCGCACGTATCTCACACCAGCGACCTGAGGCGGCACCTCGGCCTTGTAGGGGACGACCACCGTGATCTCATCACGGTCCCAGCGCTGGAGTCCTGCAACCGCAGCTGCCGTGAGTCCTCCGAGCATCGCTCCGTCGCCGCCGTTCAGGACGCCGAGCCATCTCCGCTGCTCGAGCGTCAGCTGCCCCGTGGATGTGCACAGCACCGTGGAGGACAGCTTCTGCCACCGGTCACTCCTGATGCGGTTGGCTATGGCAGACCAGGTGAGACCCGCCGCACGGGCTTGAGCGAAAGTGATGACACCTGCCTGACCGGTGGCGGTCATCCGCCATCTCTCCGCTCTCGCCGACGCCAGACTCATGTCCCACAGGGTGCCCCACAGCCAGAGTTCGCGTCGGGACTCATCCACAGCCCCCTCAGCCCGCCGGGTTGTGAGTGGCTGGCCATGCCAGGGCGTGGCCAGCCACTCACAACCCGGTCAGAGCAGGTCAGAGCAGGATGAAGTGGAGGATCTCGTACATCAGGGCGGCGACGAGACCGGCGGCGGGGAAGGTCGAGACCCAGGCGAAGACGATGTTGCCGGCGACCGACCAGCGCACGGCGTTGAGCCGCTTGCTCGCGCCGGCACCCATGATCGCCGAGGTGATCGTGTGGGTGGTCGAGATCGGGGCGTGCCACGCGAAGGCGGTCGTGTAGAGCACCGCGGCACCGACGGCCTCGGCGGAGAAGCCGCGGGCCGGGTCGAGGGCGATGATGCGGCGACCGAGAGTGCGCATGATCCGCCAGCCGCCGGAGTAGGTGCCGAGCGAGATCGCGCTCGCCGCGCCGATGATCACCCACAGCGGCAACCCGTCGGACTCGGAGGCGTGACCCGAGGCGACGAGGGCCAGGAAGATCACGCCCATCGTCTTCTGGGCGTCCTGCAGCCCGTGGCCGAGGGCCAGCGCCGCGGCGGAGACGGTCTGCATCATCCGGAACCCGCGCAGCACGCGGACCGCCGGCCGGCCGCGGAAGAGCCACATGATCGCGAGCATGACGAGGAAGGCGGCGCAGAAGCCGACGATCGGCGAGGCGACCATCGGGATGATGACCTTGTCGACGATGGTCTTCCAGTGCACCGACGCGACGTCCGGGCCGGCGACGAGAGCTGCGCCGACCAGTCCCCCGATGAGGGCGTGCGAGGAGGAGGACGGCAGCCCGAAGTACCAGGTGATGAGGTTCCATACGATCGCGCCGAGCAGGGCCGCGAGGATGATCACGAGCGCATGTCGCGCGTCCGCGGCGGAGAGCGAGAGCGTGTCCGAGACGGTGTGCGCGACCTCCTGGCCGAGCAGCGCGCCGACGAAGTTCATCACCGCGGCGAGGATGAGTGCCACGCGAGGGGTCAGCGCCCGGGTCGACACCGAGGTGGCGATGGCGTTGGCGGCGTCGTGGAAGCCGTTGGTGTAGTCGAAGGCGAGCGCAACGACGACGACCGCGATGACGATCGCGAGAGTCAACTCAGGATTCCTTGAGTGCGATCTGCTCGATCGTGTTGGCGACCCGCTCGAAGCCGTCGATCGCCGACTCGAGCTTCTCCACGATGTCCTTGAGCTTCAGCACCTCGACGGCCTTGAAGTCACCGGAGAAGATCTGGGACAGGATCCGGCGGTGGTTCTTGTCGCCGGTGTTCTCGAGGCGGTTGATCTCGATCCAGTACTCCTCGAGCGACTTCATCGACTGCAGTTTCGGCATCGCCGCTGCGGTCAGCTCCGCACACCGCTGGAGTACGGCGACCTGGTCTCCGAGCTCGGCCGGCAGGACCTTCACGCCGTAGACGAGGATCATGTCGACGACCTCGTCCATCTCGTCCATGACGTCGTCGAGACCGCCGCCGAGCGCGTAGATGTCCTCGCGGTCGAACGGTGTCACGAAGACCGAGTTGACCCGTTTGACGATCGCGTGGGTCGTCTCATCGGCCGCATGCTCGGCCTCCCGCATGCGGCGCGCGACGTCCTCGCGGTCAGCGGTCTCGCTGAGCATCTCGGCCAGCAGTGCCACTCCCACCAGAAGGTGGTTGGCCGACTCGGTGAAGAGGTCGTAGAACGAGGTGTCGACCGGGCGGATTCGGAATCGCACCCGGCAAACACTAGGGGAAGGTCCCCGATTATCCGAAGCGGCCGGAGATGTACTGCTCCGTCGCCTCGTTGTCCGGGTTGGTGAACATCTTCTTGGTCGGGTTGAACTCGACCAGGTGCCCCGGCTCGCCGGTCGCCTTGAGGTTGAAGAACCCGGTGTCGTCACTCACCCGCGCAGCCTGCTGCATGTTGTGCGTGACGATCGCGATCGTGTACTCGGACTTCAGTTCGTGGATCAGGTCCTCCACCGCAGCCGTCGAGATCGGGTCGAGCGCGGAGCACGGCTCGTCCATCAGGAGCACCTCGGGCTCGACGGCGATCGCGCGGGCGATGCACAGCCGCTGCTGCTGACCACCGGAGAGGCCCATGCCCGGTTTGTTGAGCCGGTCCTTGACCTCGTTCCACAGGTTCGCGCCCCGCAGCGACTTCTCCACGATGGCGTCGGCGTCGGCCTTCGAGAGCCGCTTGGAGTTGAGCCGGTTGCCTGCGAGCACGTTCTCGTAGATCGACATCGTCGGAAACGGATTGGGCCGCTGGAAGACCATGCCGATCATCCGGCGCACCGCGACCGGGTCCACGGCGTCGTCGTACAGATCCTGGCCACCGACGGTGATCTTGCCCTGGACGTGGGCGCCCGGGATCACCTCGTGCATCCGGTTGAGGGTGCGCAGGAAGGTCGACTTGCCACAGCCGGACGGGCCGATGAAGGCCGTCACCGACTTGGCCTTGATCGTCATGTTGACGCCCTCGACGGCCTTGAAGTCGCCGTAGTAGATGTTGACGTCGGAGACGTCGATGCTCTTGGCCATGGAATAGGAGTCCTTCTCTGACGCTTCGTCAGCGCTTGGTTTTCGGAGCGAAGATCGATGAGATGATGCGGGCCACGAGGTTGAGCAGCATCACGATGACGATGAGGATCAGGGCCGCGGACCAGGCGTTCTGGTAGCCCTGCGGGGTAGCCGTCGAGTACTGGGTCATGATGAAG
This sequence comes from Nocardioides sp. Kera G14, assembly GCF_020715565.1. NCBI lineage: Bacteria > Bacillati > Actinomycetota > Actinomycetes > Propionibacteriales > Nocardioidaceae > Nocardioides > Nocardioides sp. Kera G14. Next base: position 2,833,482 of record NZ_CP085839.1, read on the forward strand.
ACCGGCAGGGTCATCATGCGGCCGTCGAAGAGGTTCCAGTTGACCTGCTCGAGTGTGCCGACCGCCACCAGGAGCGGCGCGGTCTCGCCGATGACACGCGAGATCGCGAGCACGATGCCGGTCACGATGCCGGCGAACGCCGTGGGGATGACGACCTTGGTGATCGTCCGCCACTTCGGCACACCGAGGGCGTACGACGCCTCCCGCAGGTCCGCCGGGACGAGCCGCATCATCTCCTCGGCCGAGCGGACGACCGTCGGGATCATGAGCAGCGACAGCGCGATCGAGCCCATCAGGCCCATCCGCGTGCCGACACCGAAGACCAGCGAGAAGAGCGCCAGCGCGAAGAGACCGGCGACGATCGACGGGATGCCCGTCATGACGTCGACGAGGAACGTGATGATCCGGCCGATCCGGTTCCTGCCGGCGTACTCGGTCAGGTAGATGGCGGTGAAGAGACCGATCGGCACCGAGATCACGATCGCGCCGAGCGTGACCATGAGCGAGCCGATCAGGGCGTGATAGAGACCGCCGCCCACCTCGAGCTTGCCCGTCTCGGGGTTGAGCCGCTGCACCATGTCGTGCGTCAGCAGGTCGGTGTTGACGCCGGGGACGCCGTTCTTGATCACCGTGTAGAGCAACCAGATCAGCGGCACCAGGGCGACCAGGAAGGCCGCCCAGATGACGGCGGTGACGAAGCGGTCCATGGCGGCGCGGCGGTTCTCGACGATGCCTGCCCACAGCGGGATCACGACCAGCGTGATCAGGCCGCCGATGAGGACGAAGGGCACCGGGCCCCAGCCGAGGAGCAGCGCCAGCAGGCCGGCCACCGCGAAGGAGGCGATCAGCGCGAGCCAGATGGCGTACGCCGGCAGCCGGGCGCCGCCCAGCGTGGCGGTCGGGGAGAGCTGCGAGGTCGTCATCGGGCATCCCTCCGCGAGGCGATGAAGCGGGCGGAGAAGTTCACGAGGAAGGTGAAGAGGAAGAGCACGAGACCGGTGGCGAGCAGCACGGTCTGGATGCGGTTGTCCTCGGCCTTGTAGTTCGCCGCGATGTTGGAGGCGATCGTCGCCGGGTTGGTCGAGGAGATGAGGTTGAGCGTCACGATCGGCGTCGCCGACAGGACCATCGCCACGGCCATCGTCTCGCCGAGTGCGCGGCCCAGGCCCAGCATCACGGCGGCGATCATGCCGGAGCGGGCGTTTGGGAAGACCGCGAGCCGGATCGTCTCCCAACGGGTCGCGCCGAGCGCGAGCGCCGCCTCCTCGTTGAGGCGCGGCGTCTGCAGGAAGACCTCACGGCTGATCGCGGTGATGATCGGGATGCACATGATCGCCAGCACGATGCCGGCGACGAGGATGGTGCGGCCCGTCGACGAGGCCGGGCCCTTGAAGAACGGCAGCCAGCCGGCGTGGTCGTCGAGCCAGCGCTGCACGGGCTGTGAGGAGACCGCGAGCGAGCGGGCTCCCCACAGGCCGAAGACGACCGACGGCACGGCGGCCAGCAGGTCGATGATGTAGGCGACAGGAGTCGCGATCCGCTTCGGCGCGTAGTGCGTGATGAAGAGCGCCAGGGCGAAGGAGAACGGCACCGCGATCACCAGCGCGATCAGCGCCGCGAGCGTGGTGCCGAACAGGAGCCGGCCGACGTACCCCCACGCGTTCGTGGAGGACGGACCATAGACCTCGGAATCGGCCGCGAAGCCGGGAAGACCCTTGATGGCAAGGAAGATGAAGACCGCTGCCAGGGTGACGAGGATGGTCAGGCCGGAGGCAAGGGCGACACGGGAGAAGACCCGGTCGCCCTTGCCGTAGGACCCGCCAGCCGTCAGCTCGGTGGAGTCAACGGTTGGCGCGGTGGTCACTTCGCAGCGATCTTCTCGAGGATCGCGTTGGCCTTGTCAGCCACGTCCGACGGGAGCGGAGCCGAGAGGGCGTTGGCCGCAGCCGCCTTCTGACCCGTCTCGGAGACGACGAACTCGCCGAAGCCCTTGACGATGTCGGCGGTGGCCTTGTCGTCGTACGTCGGGCAGGCGATCAGGTAGGACACCAGGAAGACCGGGTAGACCGACGCGTCGGTGCCGTCACGCTTGATGTCGTAGACGAGCTGCGAGTCGGCGCCGTCGACGACGGTCGACGCGGCGAGACCGGCGGCAGCCCCGTCGGCCGACGGGGCGACGAAGGAGTCGCCGACCTTGACCGAGACCTTGCCGAGCTTGGTGGAGGCCACGGCGGAGTCGTCGGCGTAGCCGATGGTGCCCTCGCCGTCCTGGATGGCGCCGACGACACCGGAGGTGCCCTCAGCGGCCTCACCGGTCTGGACGGGCCAGTCGCTGCTGTGCTCGGTCTTCCAGGCACCGCCCGACGCCTTGAACAGGTAGTCGGTGAAGTTGTCGGTGGTGCCCGAGGAGTCGCTGCGGTGCACCGGCGAGATGGCGGTGGCCGGAAGCTTGGCGTCAGGGTTCAGCGCGGTGATCGCCGGGTCGTTCCACGTCTTGATCTGGCCGGCGAAGATCTTCGCGATCGTCGAGGCGTCGAGGTTGAGCGTGGAGATGCCCGTGAGGTTGAACGCGATGTCGATCGGGGACACGAAGACCGGGACCTCGATCGGGTCCGAGCCGCCGCACGCGGCGGTGGCCTTGGACATGTCCTCGTCCGGGATCGCGGAGTCGGAACCGGCGAACTTGTAGGCGCCGGAGTAGAAGTTGTCGCGACCCGTGCCGGAACCGACCGGGTCGTACGTGATCGTCACGTCGGGGTTGTCGGCACCGAAGCCGGCACGCCAGGCCTCCTGGGCCTTCTCCTGCGCGGACGAGCCACCAGCGGCGACCGTGCCCGAGAGGCCCGACGAGCCGGAACCCGAGTCACCGGCGGAATCGCCGTCGGAGGAGCCGCAGGCGGCGAGGCTGGCAACGGCCGCGAGGGCGGCGACGCCGGGGATGAGCACCCGGCGGAGGGAAGTGGTGGTCACTTCGGGACTCCTAGATCTTTCGAGGTTGTCGCGGCTGACCGTAGGTAGCCGAGATGACCTCACGGAAGGCCAAGGTGAACGGGAGGTGTACCGGGCATGCCGTCTCAGTAACGGCGAGCGGGAGGCGCGGCGAAGCTCACGTGAACAAGGCAGCCGGGACCTTGACTCACAGCCGCTCGGTGGCGCATACAACGCCTTTTCGGAGGTGTACGACGACGACCTCCCCCTTCTCCAGGCCGGGATCCTTCATCCCCAGAGCACGGAAGACCTCGGGGAGGACGGGCCGGTGGCTGCAGACCGCCACGGGCCTCCGGCCCGGCAGCGTCGCGACCAGCTGGTGGATCGCGGTGGGGTCCTCGAGCTCCTCAGTCAGCGCGGATTCGCGCTCCATCGGGAGGTCGGCAGCGCCGGCGTAGGGCGCGAAGGTCTCCACGCAACGCGTGCTGGGGCTCGTGACGAGTCGGGCGACGCCGTACGCCTCGAGGACGGCGACGAGCTGGGCGGCCTGGACGCGGCCGGTCGCGAGCAGGGGTCGGAGCCGGTCGTCCCCGTGCCAGGTCCGGCGCGCACGGGAGAGCGCATGCCGGACGACGATCACGGTCTCGGTGCGCTTGGGCTGCACGAGCGCCTCGCTCAGGGTGGCGCGGTCGTGCGGATAGGTGAGCCGGCGTCGCGCCTTGTCGACGGGGACCCAGGCGACCTCGTCGATCTCGTCGTTGGGCACGTAGTCGTCGATGTCGACGACGTTGTCGGGGCGGACGCGGCCGATCCAGTAGAAGACCTGCTTCATCCCCCGGCTCGTGCGATAGCGCTGGGAGGCGAGGGGGCGCGCCAGTCGGATCCGGAGCCCGGTCTCCTCCTCGACTTCGCGCACCGCGGCGGCCACCGCGAGCTCGCCACGGTCGCGCTTGCCCTTGGGGAAGGACCAGTCGTCGTACCGCGGGCGGTGCACCAACAGCACCTCGCCACCCTTGCTGCCGGGGCGGAACACGACCGCACCGGCCGCGATGATGTCCGTCTTCCGCAGCGTCACCCCAATAGTGTGTCTGATCATGCTCAGGACTGTGGAGGCGCGGCGCCGGCTGGCGGTCGTCGTGGCCGCGGTCGTCGTGCTGCTGCTGATCTGGGGCGGCGCCTCGTGGTGGAGTGCCGCGCACCGCTCGCAGCTCGTGCGCGGCCTGTCGCTGGTGCCGGGCGATGCGCAGCGCGTCTCCTGGACCGACTGGTCCGCCGTCACCGACTCCGTCGGCACCAAGGGCGGCACGGAGGGGGTCCTGTCGCGTGCGTACGACGCCGACCTCTCCGCCGTCTCGGCGCTGACTACCTCGGCGCCGGCCCTCGACAAGCTCGGCCTGCCGCTCACCGACGTCGACTGGGAGCTCTTCGCCCAGGCCGACGACGGCGCGGTCGAGCTCCTCCACCTCGCCGACGCCTCGCGCTGGGAGTCGCGCCTGGCACAGGCCGGGTGGACGAAGTCCGGAGGCGTGTACGACGGCTCCAACGTCGTTCCCGACCTGGACCTCACGCCCGAGCTCACCTACGTGACGCGACGCGGTGACGTGTTGGTCGCCAGCGACAACCCCGACTACGCGGTGAAGGTCGCCGACCAGGACTTCATCCCGCCCTCGGCCTCCATGGTCGAGGCCGCGAAGGGCCTCGACTCCCCGGTCGCCGGCGTCGTCTTCAGCGGCGACTACACCTGCGGCCACCTCGCGATGAGCCAGGCCGACGACGTCGACCAGGCCCAGGCACGCGTGCTGCTCAAGGCCGCCGGGACCGTCGATCCGATCGACGCCTTCGCGTTCGCCTATGCACCCGACGGGGACGCG